>NZ_CP084506.1:1516950-1820341 GCF_003113495.2 Edwardsiella tarda ATCC 15947 = NBRC 105688 | reverse complement strand
TCCCAGCTGTATGCCACCAACCTGGTTAACTTGCTCAAGCTATTGTGTAAAGAGAAGGATGGGACGCTACACGTGGACTTCGAGGATGTCATCATCCGCGGGGTAACCGTGACGCAGGACGGGGAGATTACCTGGCCGGCACCAGCGATTAAGGTCTCCGCGCAACCACAGGCGGCGAAAGTCGAACCTGTCGCTGCCGTGGCCGCCAAACCGACCTCACCGTGGCGGAAGTATCTGCTGATCGCCTTGGCCATTGTGTTGTTTGGCTGGATGGCCAGCGTGGCGCCGAGTGAGTTTCTCTCCCACTTTACCGTCTTCGCGCTCTCCTGCGTGGTGGGGTACTACGTGGTGTGGAATGTGAGCCATGCGTTGCATACACCGCTGATGTCGGTCACGAATGCAATCTCTGGCATCATCGTGGTCGGTGCGCTGTTGCAGATTGGGCATGGCGGTTGGATCACCTTCTTTGCCTTTATTGCGGTGTTGATCGCCAGTATCAACATCTTCGGTGGTTTCACCGTCACCCAGCGCATGCTGAAAATGTTTCGCAAGAACTGAAGGAGGTAACAAATGTCTGGAGGATTAGTAACCGCAGCATACATTGTTGCCGCCATCCTGTTTATTTTTAGTCTGGCTGGCTTGTCCAAGCATGAGACATCGAAGCAGGGTAACACCTTCGGTATGGTCGGTATGGCCATCGCCCTGATCGCGACCATCTGTGGCCCTGACGCCGCAAACATCGGTTGGATCATTGTGGCGATGGTGATCGGGGGGGCTATCGGTATCTATCTGGCGCGCAAGGTTGAAATGACCGAGATGCCGGAGCTGGTTGCCGTGCTGCATAGCTTCGTCGGTTTGGCCGCCGTCCTGGTAGGTTACAATAGCTATATCGAGCATGAGCCGGGCAGTATGGCGCAGGTGCTGGAGAACATCCATCTGGTGGAGGTTTTCCTCGGCGTCTTCATCGGTGCGGTGACCTTTACCGGGTCGATCGTCGCGTTTGGTAAACTACGCGGTATCATTTCGTCCAAGCCGTTGATGCTGCCTCATCGCCACAAGCTGAATCTGGCGGCGTTGGTCGTCTCATTCCTGTTGCTATTGTGGTTTGTGAACACCGGATCTACCGGCGCGCAGGTCGTTGCCTTGTTGCTGATGACCGTGATCGCACTGGCCTTCGGCTGGCACTTGGTGGCCTCCATCGGCGGTGCCGACATGCCGGTCGTGGTGTCGATGTTGAACTCCTATTCGGGTTGGGCCGCGGCGGCCGCCGGCTTTATGCTGAGCAACGATCTGCTGATCGTCACCGGCGCGTTGGTCGGTTCTTCCGGTGCCATCCTCTCTTACATCATGTGTAAGGCGATGAATCGCTCCTTCATCAGCGTAATCGCCGGTGGTTTCGGGACCGATGGTTCGTCGACGGGCGATGAAGGTGAGATGGGCGAATACCGTGAGGCGAGCGCCGAAGAGGTGGCCGAGATGCTGAAGAACTCCTCGTCGGTCATCATCACCCCGGGCTATGGTATGGCCGTCGCTCAGGCTCAGTATCCGGTAGCCGAGATCACCCAGAAGCTGCGCGATCGTGGTGTGAAGGTGCGTTTCGGTATCCACCCGGTCGCGGGGCGACTGCCTGGCCATATGAACGTGCTGCTGGCCGAGGCCAAGGTGCCTTATGACGTGGTGCTGGAGATGGACGAGATCAACGATGATTTCGCCGATACGGATACGGTGCTGGTTATCGGTGCTAACGACACGGTCAACCCGGCGGCGATGGAGGATCCCCGTAGTCCGATCGCGGGGATGCCGGTATTGGAGGTGTGGAAGGCGCAAAACGTCATCGTGTTCAAGCGCTCAATGAATACCGGTTATGCCGGGGTTCAGAACCCGCTGTTCTTTAAAGAGAATACTCAGATGCTGTTCGGCGATGCCAAGGATAGCGTCGAGGCGATTCTACGCGCATTATAAGCGTGATGGGCGGCCCGGCATGATGCCGGGCCTGCTCGTGATATCCAGCGCCCAACCGGGCGCTTTTTTTATGCGCGCCGGACTGATTAATCGTCTGCGTCGTCATCGATCTGTGCAGTGCCAGCGAGTGGCGACTGGTAGCCGTCGGGTTTTATCGCTAGCAGATCACACGTGAGGTGATCGATCACATGTTCAGCGGTATTGCCAATAAACGCCGCCGAGATACCGGTACGCCCCAGGGTGCCGAGGACGACTACCCCGGCATTGAGACGCCGCGCCACGTCGGGGATCACCTCTTCAGGTAGGCCATGTTCGACATGAGTGTGGCTTTCCGGGATGGCGAACTTCTGCCGGAGCGCCTTCATCGCGACCAGATGCTGGCCGCGAATGGCTTCGTTGTATACGCGTGGATCGAAGTCAGGTATCTCGATAGAGACATTGACCGGTGTGACGGGGTAGGCGGCGACCAGATGGATGTCGCTATGACCGACGCCTTTCGCCAGATCTAACGATTCGCGGATCAGTTTCACATTCAGCGGATCGTGATAAGGCTCTTCACTGGAGAGGTTCACCGCCACCAGCGCCGCGCCATTCTCCGGCCAGGGCTGATCCTTGACCATCCAGACAGGGCAAGGGCACTTGCGCAGCAGATGCCAGTCGGTCGGGGTGAAGATCACCGATTCGAGACGATCATGTTGGTGGGTCATCTTCAGTAATAGATCATGGCCGCCTTGGATCACCTCTTGGATGATGGCCTCATAGGGGCGGTTATGCCAGATGACCTTAATCTCGATGGCGACCCCCGCCTCCAGGTAGTAGTGGCACTGCTCACGGATCCAGGCTGTCCGTTGCGTTATCACCCCTTGGCGCATGGTAATGCGCTCGCTCGGCGATAACAGCGTGGTCATTTCATAGGACAGATCATAGATGGGGAGAAATGCCAAAATCTGGCCGCCGTTACGCTGCACCAGGTATACCGCGCGGCGGAGCGCCGGTTGGTCATCCTGGTTCGGATCGATAGCCACCAGTATTTTCTGATAGTCGGCCATATACCTTCTCCTTACTTCACCGTGATAGCCATATTTATACGATAAACTCATAGCTCACCATACAATAGAATAGGTAAGGAAAATGCTACTGGGCGACAAATTGCAAAATATAATCGTGAAGCAGGGCGAGGGGGCTGCGCCGATAAAAAAAACGGCGCATGCGCCGTTTCTTGTTAACCGCTTATCACGATTTACTCACAGGGAGTGCGTGGGTTACCCGCTAATTGGGCTAAAGCATCAATATCCTGAATTGTAATGTATTTACCTTTCACGCTCAGAATATCGCTTTTCTGGAAACGGCCAAGCAGGCGACTGATGGTCTCGACGGTGAGGCCAAGATAATTACCGATATCGCCGCGTGTCATGGTCAACCGGAACTCACGTGGCGAGAAGCCGCGCTGGGCAAAGCGACGGGAGAGGTTATAGATGAAGGCGGCCAGACGCTCTTCGGCGTTCTTCTTCGACAACAGTAGGATCATATCCTGATCGCCTTTAATCTCACCGCTCATCAGGCGCATCATCTGCTGACGTAGGCTAGGCATCTTGCCAGACAGATCATCCAGCGTCTCGAAGGGGATCTCGCACACCATCGAGGTTTCCAATGCCTGGGCGAAGCTGGGATGCATCTGTGCCCCGATGGCGTCGAACCCCACGAGGTCGCCTGCGAGGTGGAATGCGGTGATCTGCTCGTCGCCCTGTTCGGTGATGGTATAGCTCTTAATGGTTCCGGAACGGATCGCATACAGCGATTTCAGCTCATCCCCCGCCTTAAACAGCGCCTGGCCCTTTTGAATCGGCTTTTTCCGCTCAATGATGTTATCAAGCTGGTCCAGCTCATGCTCATTAAGCGTAAACGGGATACACAGCTGGCTGATGCTGCAATCCTGACAGTGGATCGCACAACCACCAGACTGGATTCGACGAATGACACGTTTTTCCGGAATCATAGGTGTTGCCTAAATAATATTGATATCGGTCAATTTTAACATCTTTTATGTGGGATAATAAACCCTATTGTTGATCCAGATGGTGAGATGCGAATTAAGGCACAATTCGTGTATAAGCTGTGATGCATCGCACATTATTGATTAGTGACATTGTCACTGGAATATGATTAGCGACATTAATTATGTTAGGGCTATGATTTTTCCTGTTGATGTGATGTTATTTCAGGCTAATGATAAGGGGTAAAAATAAGCGTTAGGGTAGAGTAGATGCGGCTTAGCCGTGAGGCAACGATCAGCGCGGAAATTAAAAGTTACAGCTTAGCCCCGAATAAAATCATACAAAATCACGCAAACCGTGAATACGGTATAAAAAGGTAATTTAATTATGATAACACGTCGGGTCGATGAGCGAATAGTCGCCGACTTCGCGTACCGCTGAGGCCACCAGGCATCAATGGCGAGAAATTCGTGTGGCCAGCCTTGTAACTCCCCCTGACGCGACTACAATAGCGCCGTTTTACACACTAACCACGGTAACTGCATGCGCCAACCCACGAACAAGCTTGAACTCCTCAGTCCCGCCCGCGAGGCGGCCATCGGCCGCGAGGCCATCCTGCACGGCGCCGACGCGGTTTACATCGGCGGGCCGAGCTTTGGCGCGCGCCATAATGCCGGCAACTCGCTGAGCGACATCGCCGGATTGACCAGCTTCGCTCACCGCTATGGGGCGAAAGTCTTCGTCACCTTGAATACCATCCTGCATGACAACGAGCTGGAGCCGGCTCGGCGACTGATCCACCAACTCTATGATGCTGGTGTCGATGCGCTGATCGTGCAGGATATGGGGATCCTACAGATGGATATCCCGCCGATCGATCTCCACGCCAGTACCCAGTGTGACATTCGCACCGTCGAGAAGGCCCGCTTTCTCTCCCAGGTGGGGTTCTCCCAGATCGTGCTGGCGCGTGAATTAAGCCTGACGCAGATCGCCGATATCCGTGACAATATCGATGCCAACATCGAGTTCTTTATTCATGGTGCGCTATGTGTGGCTTACTCGGGCCAGTGCTATATCTCTCATGCCCAGACTGGGCGCAGCGCTAACCGTGGCGATTGTTCTCAGGCTTGTCGTCTGCCCTATACCCTGAAGGATGAACAGGGGCGGGTCGTTGCCTATGAGAAACATCTGCTGTCGCTTAAGGACAATGATCAGAGCCATAACTTGGCGGCGCTGATCGAGGCTGGTGTACGCTCCTTCAAGATCGAGGGGCGTTATAAGGATATGAGCTATGTGAAGAATATCACGGCATATTATCGCCAGCAGTTAGATGCCCTCCTGGAGCAGCGTCCTGAGTTGAGTCGTGCCTCACTGGGACGGACCCACCATTTCTTCACCCCATCACCCGATAAGACCTTCCACCGCGGCAATACCGACTACTTCGTGCGTGAGCGGCAGATCGACATCGGTGCCTTCGACTCGCCGAAGTTTATCGGTGTGCCAATCGGTGAACTCACGGCCGTTGCGGCAACGCACCTGGATGTTGCCGTGAACGTCGAATTGCATAATGGTGATGGCTTAAACGTATTGGTTAAACGGGAGATCGTCGGCCTACGCGCGAATACGGTAGAGGCGCGCGGCGCAGGGCGTTACCGTGTCTGGCCTAACGAGATGCCGGCGGAGTTGGCGAAGCTGCGCCTGCCGCATCCCCTGAACCGTAACCTGGATCATGATTGGCAACAGGCGCTCCTGAAAACCTCCAGCGAACGTCGGCTAGCGCTCGATCTGCATCTGAGTGGGACGGCGCAGCAGTTGCAACTTACGGTCACCAGCGAGGATGGCGTCAGCGCGACGCAGTCATTGGCTGGGCCATTCGAACCCGCACGCCAGGCGGAGCGGGCGGAGCAGGGGTTACGCGATGGTTTAAGTAAGCTGGGACAAACCTTGTACCAGGCACGTACGGTTACGATCGATCTCGCGCAGCCCTATTTTGTTCCGAATAGCCAACTGAACCAGCTGCGTCGTGAGGCGATTGAGCGGCTGGATGCGTTGCGTGCGGGCCAAGATAATCGTCCACGACGCAAACCCGCGCTGATGCCGCCGGTGTTGTATCCGCAGACACACCTGACTTATCTGGACAACGTCTATAACCACCTGGCGCGCGAGTTTTACCAGCAGCACGGGGTGACGTTGATCGAGGCTGCCTATGAGGCGCATGCCGAGAAGGGCGAGGTACCGGTGATGATCACCAAGCACTGCCTGCGCTTCGCCTTTAATCTCTGCCCGAAACAGGCACGCGGTATCCAGGGGGTGAAGGGGCGCGCCTCACCGATGCAATTGGTGCATCAAGATGAGGTCCTAACCCTGAAATTCGATTGCAAGCAGTGTGAAATGCAGGTCATTGGGAAGATCAAACCTCATGTCCTCAAGATGGCGCTACCGGGGAGTATCGTGGCGAGCATTACACCGGATGATCTGCTGAAAACTTTACCGAATAGAAGAAAATAACGCGCTTACGCCCATCCATCTCAAGTCCTCAACCATGGCGGGAGGTTCTCTCCCGCCAAAAACCTGATCTAGCTTATATTTCTGACTTCTCATCTGGCAGTGCCTACCATCGATATTCTCGCAATCACCTGTTTTAAAAGGGTAAATTTTATTTACCTATTTTGAGATTATCATCAACATACATTTCGCGTAAGTCGTGGCCGACAGGGCGTTATATATTCAGGTATAGAATATCCATACAATTAACGTGGAGAAGTCATTATGTCACTTCGTTTGTCTGAGGCCGATGCTGATGCGGCATTGGCGCGCCTACGCCGTCACTACCGAGTCTATGCGCCGGTGGCGGAGTACCGCGGCGGACGTTTTTCCGATACCGATAATATCGTTTACCAAGAGGTAAGCCGCTGGCGAGATATCGTCTGGCAGGAAAAATCCCATATGGCCCCCAGTACGGTGATCTCCCCGATCACCGAGACGTTGTTCCACTTCGATCATGATGTCATCCAAATTGCCGAGGTTGACCGTCGCCCGCGTTTGATCTTAGCTCGCGCCTGTGACATTAACGCGATGAGTCGCCTCGACTATATGTATCTAAAGAATGGGAATAATGCCGACTATAGCTATGCCTTGATCCGCGATAGCATCAAGTTTGTCTTGATGGAGTGCGCGAGCAGCTTCGAAAACTGTTTCTGTGTCTCGATGGGGACGAACCGTACCGATAACTACAGTGCCGCGTTACGTTTCGATGAGCAGGGGGTGAATGTCGAAATCACCGATCCTGCGTTGCAAGAGGCCTTTGCTGACTTGGGGCAGGCATGCGATTACCATGCCGGCTTCGTCAGCGAGAACCCAGAGAAGGTCGTCACTCCCGACCAGGTCTGTGATGACCCGAAACGGGTACGTCAGATCCTACAGGACAGTCCATTGTGGAATGACTATCAACACCGTTGCATCGGCTGTGGCCGCTGCACCACCGGTTGCCCAACCTGTACCTGCTATAGCATCTTCGATGTCGCCTATGCCGAGAATCCACAGCGCGGTGAGCGCCGTCGCCAATGGGCCAGTTGCATGGTCGAGGGATTTACCGATATGGCCGGTGGCCATCACTTCCGTAATAAGGTCAGCGAGCGACTCCGTTTCCGCGCGCTACATAAGGTGAATGACTATCGCGCCAGAGCTAAAGAGGGCGAACATATGTGTGTCGGCTGTGGCCGCTGCGATGATCGTTGCCCTCAGTACATTAAATTCTCAAATATTATTAACAAGATGAGTGCTGAGGTCGCCCGCGTACTGCAGCAGGAGGAGCAGAAATAATGTGTAACGGTAACTGTGAGAAACGTCATCAAGTCCTGCTACCGGCGGCCTATCCGATCCTGGATATTGAGAAACACACCGATCTGGAGTGGAACTTCCGTGTCGCCTGTGATTTCCCGGTACATTATGGCCAATTTGTCGAGGTATCATTGCCACGTGTCGGTGAGGCACCGATTTCAGTCTCTGACTACGGCGATGGTTGGGTCGATCTGCTGATCCGTCGGGTTGGGACGGTGACCGATGCGCTATTCGCCTTGCAGGTTGGCGATCGGGTGTGGCTGCGTGGCGCCTATGGCAATGGTTACGATCTGACAAAGTTCCATGGTAAACGCCTGGTGGTGGTAGCCGGGGGGACCGGTGTCGCGCCGGTAAAAGGACTACTGCGCCATTTTTGTGAGCATCCCGATCAGGTGAAAAGCCTGGATATGATCCTCGGTTACAAGAATCCGCAGAGTGTGCTGTATAAGCGTGAGCTGGATTTCTGGCGGGGTCAGCACAATCTCTGCCTAACCTTGGATGAGGGTGAGCCGGTCGCCGAGTACTACCACTTAGGTCGAGTGACCGACCATCTGCCATACCTCGATTTTAGTGCGCCGGAAGAGGTCCAAGCCATCGTGGTTGGGCCACCGGTGATGATCCGTGCGACGGTGGCGTTGTTACAGGACAACGGCCTGCGCGATGAGCAAATCTGGGTCGACTATGAGCGGCGCATGGCTTGCTCGGTCGGGAAGTGCGGCCATTGCCGCATGGGGGATGTCTATATCTGTGTGGATGGGCCGGTATTTAACTATGCCGACGCGCGCACCATGGTCGATTAAAGGAGCCAACAATGAGTATCGATGTCGATATCTACCGCGCCCGAGCGCTAAATGAATACCGCTTCTCTAAGGTTCGCTCCGAAGCCATGGTCAGCGTGCGGATACCCGGCGGTATCCTGCCGGCGCGCCTGTTGAGCGTCGCCCAACAGATCGCCGAGCAGTACGGTAATGGTCTGATCCATCTGACGACCCGCCAGAAGTTAGCGATGCCAGGGATCCGTTATGAGGATATGGATAAGGTCAACGCCGCGCTAGAACCCTTCATCCGCGAGATAGAAATTGAGACTTGCGGCATCGAGGTGGAGGATCCGAAAGCGGGCTACCAGGCCATCGGCGGACGTAATATCGTCGCTTGCCAGGGTAACCGTATCTGCCAGAAGGCAAACACGGATACCACCGGCATGGCGCAGCGTCTGGAGAAACTGGTCTACCCGAGTCGCTATCACTTGAAGGTGGTGTTGGCGGGTTGCCCCAACGACTGCGCCAAGGCCACTATGGCCGACTTGGGTGTCTTGGGGATCGCGCGCATTAAGTTTACGCCTGAGCGTTGTATCGGCTGTGGCGCCTGTGTGCGTGCCTGTAAGCATCATGCCGTCGACTGCCTGTCATTACATAATGGTAAGGCCAGCAAGCAGGAGAGCCTATGCATCGGTTGTGGCGAGTGTGTGTTGGCTTGTCCAACGCTGGCTTGGCAACGGCAACCCGATCAACTGTATCAGGTGCGTCTGGGGGGGCGTACCAGTAAGAAGACGCCACGCGTCGGTAAAGTGTTCCTCAACTGGGTCACCGAGGATGTAATTCAGGCGGTCATTCGCAACATTTTTGAGTTCGAGCGTGAGATGTTAGACGGTACTCCGGTTTACCTACACATGGGGCACCTGATCGATCGCGCTGGTTACAATAACTTTAAACAGCGAGTGTTGCGTGGGGTGACGTTAAATCCTGGTGCCCAGGTCGCCGAACGCATGCATTGGCACGAAGATACCTATGTCGGCAATGTGCATCTGAAGTCGGTATAACCTTGTCCCATTGTCATTCTGTGGAGGCCCGTTGCGTACGGGCCTTTTGGTTTTTATAACCTGTAAAACTGGTTGTATATATTATTATTAATCGTTTTTATTAATTATTAATTTGTTTTACTCTAGACACAGTTGATAATTAATGAGGGTAATGTGATGAAAGACGTCGTCGATAAATGCAGTAATAAAGGGTGTGCAATCGATATTGGCTCCGTGCTGGATAACGACAATTGCACGACTGTCATCACCCAAGCCTATGCGACACGCGATGAAGCGGAAAAACAGCTGGCGCGCTTAACCAGTAAGGCTCAAGGTGTCGCTCAGTCCGAGTATCCCTGTGTGATTACCCATCAGATTAATGAAAAAGAAGGAGAGTTCGTTTTAGATGCTCACTTTACTTTTTCTTGTCAGGCAGAAACCGTTATTTTTGAGCTTTCATTGCGCCACGCTTAAGTAGTAGGGGATAATGTCATGGTTAGAGACAAGTTTATTTTAAAAAGTTTTTCAACCATTAAAGTATGGATCGCTAGTCATGTCCATTTGGGAATTAAGAGTGCCGATGTAGTCGCTATTTCTGGTTATTCCCGCTCTTATTTTCTACGTGAGTTTGAATTAGCGACAGGCATGACATTAGCCAACTACATCCGTCAGGAGCGACTTAAACGTTCGTTACAACAGTTGGAAGAGACGGATATGCGTATTAAGGAGATTAGCCATTCACTTGGTTATCCCAGCCAGAGTACCTTCTGCCAGATATTTAAGAATCAATATCGTGTTTCTCCTTCTGAGTATCGTCTACTGTGCCGTCGAACCGCGCGTCTGGCCAGTTAGTCTCTCCTGTCAGCGTGGTTGCGCCACGCTGACTTGTTTATCTTGGCAATGATACTCCCCGCCGACACACACTAAGTAACACATTGAAACCATTCTCTGGGGATCAACCACTCAAGTTTATGCCCGTAGCGCCGTTAGTTATAAGACAACATTATTAAGATTTATCTTACTGACTACACAGGCAGGTTTCTCATGTTCGATTCTATTCGGGCACGTATTCTCGCCACGACGGGTATCATTGTTGTGGTATCCCTTTGCGTTAATACATTAATTAATTATCGGATTGCTAATGATGCCAATAACGAGGCGATACAACATACACTCAGCTCATTGACCGCGAGCCATACTGCGACAGTTCAGCAATGGGTAGAGAACCAACGTGCATTAATCGCTTCCTTGACACCCCATGTGAGTGACAGCGATCCGCGACCACTCTTAAAGCAGATCGCCAATGCCGGCGGATTTATCAGTGTCGATATTGGTTATGCCAATAAGGTCGAACTCTCCTCTGATCCCAGCAGTGTCCCTGCCGGATTCGATCCCACGACCCGCGCCTGGTTTAATAATGCGCGTAAGGCGGGGAGGCCGATCGTGACGGCCCCCTATATGGATGCGAATACCCATACTTTAGTCGTGACCTTTGCCGCGCCCGGACAGGCAAAAGCCGGTGCGGTCGACGGTGTCGTGGAGGGGGATGTCCACATGGATAAGGTCATCGCCAACGTGCGTTCGATCCATCCGACACCGAAAAGTTTCGGCATGCTGCTTAATGACGATGGTACCATTATTGCTCATCCCGATGAGCAATTGACGCTGATGCCACTGTCCGAGATCGCGCCGCATCTCAGTCTGAGCCAGTTATTGACCACGAACCAGCCGGTAGACGCGACGCTTTCTGGCCGTGATATGTTACTGCTGGCGATGCCCGTTGCCGGAACGCATTGGTTTACGGTGGTCGCGATGGATAAAGCTGAAGCGACAGCGGGTATGCGTTCCTTATTACTCGCTTCGATGATCGCCTTATTGGTGTTAATCGTCATTTCGACGCTGGTTATCGGCTGGGTTACCACTCGTGCTTTACGCCCGCTATATCATATCCGTCTGGCGATGGAAAATATTGGTGCTGGGAATAATGCCGATCTGAGTAAACGGCTGACGATAGAAGGGAACGATGAGGTATCGCAGATCGCACGAGCCTTCAATCAGTTTGTCGATAAACTGGCCGGTGTGATGACATCCATCCATAGCACCAGCGAATCGGTACGCATCGCCGCGCGGGAGATCGCGGCCGGTAACGAGGATCTCTCAAGTCGCACCGAGTCCGCAGCCGCCAGTCTGCAACAAACTTCCGCAGCGTTGGAACAGATCTCCGCAACGGTAGCGCAATCGGCGGCCTCGGCACAGCAGGCCAATGAAGCCGTCGGTTCCGCCGCTCAAGTTGCCGAACGGGGTGGGGCGATGATCAGCCAAGTCATTTCAACCATGTCTTCGATTGAGGTGGCCTCGGCCAAAATTGGCGATATTACCGGAGTGATCGATGGTATTGCTTTCCAGACTAATATTCTGGCGTTGAATGCGGCAGTCGAGGCGGCACGCGCCGGCGAGCAGGGGCGCGGTTTCGCCGTGGTAGCCGGGGAGGTCAGAACCTTGGCGCAACGTAGTGCCCAGGCAGCTAAAGAGATTAAAGTGTTGATCGACTCGACCGTTAGCAGTGTCGCTTCGGGCTCGCATCAAGTTCGCCAAAGTGGTGAAACCATGACCGAGATCGTGAATAGCGTCGGTATGGTTAGCGCCATTATGGGAGAGATCACGAATGCAGCACAAGAGCAGAATCGTGGTATCAGTGAGATCAACCGTGCGGTGATCCAGTTAGATACCATGGTGCAGCAGAATGCCGCTTTAGTTGAACAATCGACGGCCGCGTCTTCCGCCTTACAAGGGCAGGCGGGTGAGTTGGCCGATGCGGTAGGTCAGTTCCAGATGTAATGTCCCCAACTGCGGAGCACAGTATCCTACCATTCTGTTCTCCGCAGTTTACACAATATATTCATATTATTTATATAATCCCACGACTCCTGCTATTCCTTCCTAATTCCCCTTGACGAATAGTCGCTATACTTACTACCAGCGCCATAATTATTCGGTGCCAATTTACCGTTGCTAGGCAAGATCATGCAATCTATTACGGGAGAGCACGATGAAATTGAAATATTCTCTATGGGCTGTGTTAGCTTGCGCCCCATTCGTATTAGGCGGTTGCGCCTCCGTCCCCGCAAGTATTCAGGGGAATAATAGCCCAATTTTACAGAAAAACTTCAGCCAGATACGCATGGCACCTAACCTGTATAACGGTCAGCAGGTCCGTTTGGGCGGGCAAGTTATCAATGTGATCAATCAGCCTAAACAGACGCTACTCGAAATTGCCATATTACCGCTCAATAGCGCGGCTAGGCCGGAGTTAGGTCAAGGATATCAAGGGCGTGTCATCGCCCGTAGCGATCATTTTCTCGATCCGGTCAATTATCGTCATCACTTAGTCACGGTATTGGGTACACTGAGTGGTAGTGAGCAAGGTAAGGTTGGTGCGACGCCTTATACCTTTGTTACCCTAAATATCAAGGGGATACAAGTATGGCGAGTCGATGAAACCTTGCCGCCGGTTGCAGAGTGGGATTATGGTATCGGCCCGAACTGGCCGTCAACCTGGCAAAACAATATGGATCCCGGCTGGGGATGGTATCCGGCGCTGCAACCTGAGGCCGTCGCCAACCGCTGATTGGATAAATAGACAACAAGTTGTATTAAATAGCCGCCAATATTGTGAGTATTGACGGCTTTTTTTTGCACAAAACAGGCTGCGCTAGGTAAAATCTCGTGGGTAATCCCTCGCATAAAATCTCAGATTTCACCTAGCGTTACCGATGGAGCAGGGGGATAAACGGTATCCGTATCGGCCTCGCGATACCAAACTGGTCGGAAAGGTGTAGCCGCGGGATTATAAGACGTTATTTGGCCATTTCACTATGGCGAGGCAGGATGTTTCATGCTGCCGATAGCGTTAGTTGAAGTGAAGGCCGGACGACAAGATCGATGCCGATAGCGAGCAACCGTCAGGCAAAACAGATCAGCGGATCGATACCGGCGATAACATGTGCGCATGCAGTATAGGAGAAGTAGGAAGAATGAGTTGGCGTTGGTGTGTAACACGCTTATCATCGCGGGCCATAGCTAAGGAAGTCCGAGTCGACATTGAACTTGAACTAATGTGGTACGCGAATGGCATAACGTTACTCAACCACAATCAGCTAAAGGTAAGGCACCATAGATCGTGTATAACCCGATGCTCGTACGGTCTAGGAGTCCAAGCCATCGCAAACTAGTAGCATGACTATGATTATAGTCTTTAGCATAGCGTCATTATACAAACCAAAATTTAATTATATTTTCATAAAGTAATGTAGCCAGAATAGAACTTATCATCCCTAATATAACTACGGAAGTAATTGATACCAAAAGAGATATAACTGGATGGGATTTAACAAAGTCAACCCATCTATAATATAATGGTTTTTTTATCCTTCTAATTTCATTCTTTATGCCTTGAATCAAGTTTAGAGGCATATTCTTTCCGTGAAATTTATGCTCACAATCTCTACATACTATTGGGAAGGAGCAGGACTCAACTAAATCCGTTTTTATACCATTCATATCAAACAAACAGCCTTTGGTCTCATCATGAGTAAAGCCAATAACGCTATCATAACCAGGTATCTCGTTGTCATTCTTCATATAAGCCATTGAATATGCGTACAAAACTCGAAGAATGGCGTTTTCCAAAGGAATGTTTGCGTATTCAAGAAAATCTTTGATTTCATGAAATGTAAACAGAACTCTATTATTACTCAGTCGTCTGCTATACCAATTATTTTCTAGTGGGACATTCGTTATTGCTATCAAGAAGTCATGCTCACGTATTTCTGGAAGTTGCTCTGACATAAGTCTATCTGAGAAGGCCCAGTCTTCTATATCTGAATCACATGTCAAAGAGTAATTATCAATACTTTTATCAATGCTGAAATATGATGACTTCCATTTTAATATTTTTTTCTTGTCAAACCTTGCTGGGATATGACCGAGTGTAACTAGTTTTATTTTTATTTCGCCCATAATTTATCTCTGATAGTCATTGCTTTTATTTCTATACGAGGTTTTATCTACAGCCTGCCAATCCTGCAATAGACACACGATTGGTTGAATTTTCACCGAAAAGCAGTTCGAGGTTCTGTGATACCCGAACTTTACCCCGGTTTCCCGGAGCTTTTCCTTTGTATATCATATCATTGAAGCTATTTCCTTTTACCGAAAATTTCCTCAGAACGTGACTGCAATGTCTTCAATGCTTCTAACATATCGTCGCCGTTTAGTGAGCACTGGGATTTTTTCTCGGCTGGTTTTCTGCGTCACCACGAAGGACTATAACCGGCAGGGATCTCCTGTGAATGATTGTTGTCGCGTTTATCTTGAACCAGTTTGATAAATTCGAGTATACGTCAGAGGCGCTTGTTGTCCACAATAACACCCAGGTCGATTTCCGAGAGGCATCATAAGTGGAGTAGGGAAGATCTGTACCGTTAAGCCGGAGCTCTTTTCATCCATCAGGATAATGCCAGACATCAATATATTTTCCGATAGCCTTTCGGCTTAGCTCTGTATCTTCTCCCGTGCCAATGTGGGACCAATATCTGAATAGCGTTCCCGGAGATACTCAACGCCGTTTCGCTCAGTGATGCTGGCAGCAGGCGATTTCCAGCGTGGCCACAACTTTGATTATTCATACCAAGCGGCCCGGACTGACGATGACGTTTTAGTAGTATTTCCGCAGTTTGGGCAGGACGTAGATTGCGATCGATGACATCCTGAATGATTTTGAGGAGGTTGATTTCTTTCACGGAGAACAAATAGACATTAGCATTGAGTCTCCATATGGGAAGTTCGCATAATGTATATTATGTTAAATTGATGCTGGCCATTAGGAACCCTGGCCGCTTCTCTACTCTGGGGCCAGATTCTCTATCTGGCGGCACCATATATTGGTAATGTTAACCGTACTTTCCCCCACCCTTGCTCCAAGAGAGGATGCTCATACTATGCATTACTCGTCGAGAATACAGCGTGAACCCGTGCTCTAGCGGGATCGCGACTAGTGGATATCATCTCGGTGATTGTCTAATACGGTTAGTGCGTGAGTCGATTAGAACATCGACACCGCCCAACACCATGTGTAGAGATCGTCTTTATGCATCAATGCGATGGTCACCGCCGCTGGAAATAAAGCCGCAGGTAAAGATGGCCTCTGATAATCTGGCGATCGCCGCTTTCTTTGCACTATCACGGATCGCTTTCACTCATGACTTTTTCTCGCTGTTCCGTGGCCAAATTTTAGCAATAGCGAGGCAGAAAATTACCTGGCGATAAGCGGACTAAAGTAGCGTCGCAGCTGCTGTTTCCCCTACTCTATTATTGGTAACGCTAGGTGAAATCTAAGATTTTATGCGAGGGATTACCCGCGAAATTTCACCTAACACACGCAAATGTGCGTAAAAAGCAGACTGCTTGCGGGCGGTGTTGATGCTAGTTTGAGCGATACTTGAGGGATTAGGTCTCTGGATAGCCTATTCCCGGTATTGATTTCCTAGGTGAGCGAGGCTGATTAGCGATTCCTACTCACCAAGAGCGTCAGGATCAACCAACCCTCGGGCGTCTTTTATCGTGATTTAACGGTTTACCGACAGTACCATCTTGTTCGAGAAGCATGCACCGATCGGTGATGAGGATCATCAGTAAGTTGGACTAAAGTTAAGACGTTAAGATGCAGGATATAAAGGCATCACCACCGCTCAATCGACGACGTTAGCAGATGACTCACAGAGCTATGCTCTTTTCGGTAGCGTTCGGTGCCGCGTTAAGCGGCACCCTGACCAAGCTAAAAGTGACAACGTCACTTATCTATTTCCACTCACCCCTCTTGCCTGCATAAAGAGGCAGCAAAAGCACGGTGCGCCATCGATGGTTAGGCGCCGGAAAATAGATACTTGCTATTCACGTCCTGTGCCAACTGGGTGAACAGTTGATTAGTTAATTCCTGTGTAACCGTTAATGCCTCGGCGCATGCCTGAGCACAGAATTGTTGTATCAAGAGACGTGCCTTGAGGCTATCTGATCGGTAGATGGATAAATATTCTCGCTCCATCTCCTGGCGTAATACTTCAAAGTGAATCTCTAATTGCTGGTAGCGCTGCTGCACCTGCGGCGCATAGCGTGTATAGTTTTGCATCGCCAAGGTTTGTAATTTACGGAACTGCCACTGAGCTGAAATATCCTCAGCCGTACCATCGGTGACGGTGCGGTACGCTAAAGGAAAATCATCGATGGCTTGGGGATAGCAAGGGATATAGACGGAGAGACTGGGCATGCCGTAGGAGATATACTCGACGTCGGCCAACTCGGCCGGTAACCCGCTACGTGATTGTAAAATATGCGATTGCTGGGTACGGAATAGTGAGATTGGCCGCCAAGTATAGTCTGGTGTTTCCGCATAGGGTTGCCGGCCTAAATTCTGATAACTATTTCTCAACCCCTGCTTCACCGCCTCCACATCCAAGGGCGCTTGTGGCTGCTCGAATACCGCAAAGTCATGGGGGCGTTGCAGGTCGCGTGCCGTATCGGGAGTATATAATTGCTGTAAGGCGAACACACGCGGATAGTTGTAGTAATGATCGTGCGGGTCATCGTGGCGGGTATAGACTCGCTCAAAGTCGAAGGCACCATCGCGCTCGGCATCGTAGAAACCCTGTTGTTGAGCAAAGGTGATCAGCGTCGCCGAAGCCATATAGTTTTCCTGATCATCGGGATCATAGGCACGTAACCTCCCCTGATTACCGGTGACAAAATAGCGACTCTCCGGCAGACGGGTCGCTAGCCACTGATGGGCACTACCCGTCTCCAGATACCAGATCTCATCGCGGTCAATAAAGGCCACGCCGAATCCTTCACCGGCACCATAGGTTTCGATCAGTTCTCCCAGACGCGCGGCACCTTCTCGCGCCGAAGTGACGTACGGTAGGACGACGTCGGTGATGCTATCTTCGGTGATACCGCTGGTCGGTAGATAGGGATCGCAAGCCAATATCTGTGGGTTGGCAAAGATAGTCTCGGTGGCCGTCATCCCGACACCAGACTGATTAAACCCTGCTGCTCCCCACGTCATTTGCTCGGCGCTTTTACCGATCTTACCATTCGCGAAGACGCTATAGGCCTGCGCTAGCGCCGGTAACGGGCAGCGAAATGCATTCTCGTTAGCCTGGAAGTGTGACTGCTGCTGAGTTCGGGCCGGATGTTTAAGTAATACTTTGGAGAGTAGCGGATCGTGGTCCTCTGTACGCGCGATAATGCGTGAGCCATCGCGTGTCGCCGCACTACCAATCAGGATTGTGGTGCAGGAGTCAGGGCGCGCTTCTGTTGATGAGCGCATATCCTTAGGTGTATGGGGAGTGACATTCATTATGATGCTCCATCACAGAATAAGAAAAGCATAGGTTCAGAGGATGTGAACCTTTTCGTCACCTTTCAGCATACGCCATCGCTAAATAGTCTGCAGCCGCATCTGATAATTATTGCATGCGTTATCGTTACTTAGGTAGTGGCTGCGGAGGTTATGACTATTATTCATACATCAAACAGTTATTTTGTGTTACCGAATTCAAGATGATACGGCTAAATTTGAATAGTAGGGCCAATAGGAGAAACGATTATGTATAGCAATATAATGATACTACTTGACCTGAAAACGGCATCACAGGCGGATGAGCAGTTATTGGACAAGGGGGTGGCGTTGGCGACGAGCCTGCATGCCCAGGTTCATCCAGTTCACGTGGTGCTGGATATCGAGCCGGGCGAAAATGGCAACCAATCTTTGTATTTCAAACAGTTAGAGGAGCAGGCAAATCACTTGCAACAGTCACGCGGCGCCGCGTGTCCAGAGATCGCCATTATTATCAGTAACGACTTTTCCTCCTCTTTACAGGATTTTATTCAGCAGAAAAAGATCGATTTGATAATTCTCGGCCATCATAACAGTGCTTTCGCCCAGAAATTTGTTTCTTTCCTCTCCGTTGCCAAAAACACTATCGACACGATTAACATTGATACGTTGATCGTGCCGTTAAGCGGTAACTAACGCTATCGCAGGCTAATAGACCCGGCACGTTTAGCGCCGGGTGCTATTCTTAGGTTATCGATCCAGAACCGATGAATAGCCTGCCATGAAACCATCGCGTACCATTCCCTTTTATCTGCATATCGCCTCACTATTTATCGGGTTACTGGTAGTCTTTTCTGCACTGATCTTGTGGTACCAATATCATGCCAGCACCCGTCTATTATTGAGTACGACCGATAATCACTATCGAAATGTGGCGCTTGAAACGGCTAATGAAATGGAGCAAGCCTACCATAGCGGTGCCCTATTAGTTGAGCTATTGGCGAATCAGCGGATTAATCGTGCGGATGACACGTTGACGCAGCGCCTGACGCATCTCACTTTTTATATCACGGCGTTACGCAATAGTCCGAAGTTAACCGCGCTATACACTGGCTACGATAACGGCAGTTTCTTTCTGGTGCGCCGCTATACTCCTTCGGCTGAAATCATTCGTCAGTTTGATCCGCCACCAGATACGGCCTGGATCGTACAGAGTCAAAGCGCTAATTCGGCGGGTAAGATGTCTGGCGATTATCTGTTCTATAACGCGGATCTTATGCTCTTGCAGCAACGCAGCGTCGAAGCTTATCGCTTTGATCCCCGTCTGCGTAATTGGTATCAACTGGCGCAGCAGGCTGGCAAGCTTTCGAGTACCTCGCCTTATCGTTTTGCGAGCGGCGGGCTTTTGGGGATCACGGTTGCCACACGCATGATGTATGCCCCGGGCGTGGTCGGTAGCGATATTCAGATCGACGGGCTGGAGCGTTTGCTACAAGCGGCTCGTGTCACACCCAATAGTCACCTGGCATTATTGAATGCACAGGGGCAACTTCTGGCCAGTGATGTCGATCTGCCCACGATGGATATGACGTATGATGTTGCCCCGCCCCGGCTAGCTCAGATGCAGCACTCCCCGTTAGCACCACTGATCTCGCTCGATGATAAACCCGCGTTACAAATGATACCGCTACACCAGGCTGATGGCCGAGCGTGGCAAGGGATGGTTGTGAAGTTTAGCATACCCGGTGGTGAGGTATTGCGCCTGCTGATGGCCTCACCCGACAATGAGTTGATGGCTAATGTCAAAGAGGATGTCGGCCGTATTTTGCGCATCTCGATCTTGATCCTGCTATTGGGATTGGTTGGTGCACTCTGGTTGGCGCATAGAGCCTCTAAACCATTGAATCTTTTGCTTGAGGAGGTAGGTAAGATCGAAGCGTTTCGTTTTGATGAGCCTGTTACCATCAAGAGTAATATCATCGAGATCCATCGTCTGGCCAAGGCGTTCGCTCAGATGAAGGACAGTATTAATCACTTTATGACGATTTCTCAGGCGCTGGTCGCTGAGCGTCATCAACAGACGCTCTTGGCGCGAATATTGGCAGAGATGACCCAACAAACTCATGCCTGTGGTGGGTTAATCCTATTAGAGGAGACGGGAACGCTATATCCGGTGCAGTCCCGTTGGCAGGCAACGACGTCGAGCATTGAGTCGCCGCAGCGTACCTGGGTTTCTGCAACAGGAATGGTGCGATTACAGCAGGCTATCCAGCAGAATATCCATCACCAGCTTATCACCCCGGTGGAGTTCGCCGCCGCCTTTCCGGCGTTTCCCCCGGTCATCGCTCCCCTCACTTTGTTGGTCCTGCCGTTGAGCAATGCGGAACAGGAACGCCTTGGTCTATTGTTACTGTTCATCGATCCGCAGCAATTCCCCGTGTCACCCCGTATGCTTGCTTTCGCTCAAGCCTTAGCGGGGAGTGCCGCTGTCGCGTTGAATACTCAGCACTTGTTGAATGAGCAAAAGCGCTTACTTGAGGATTTTATTCGCATGATCGCCGGTGCTATCGATGCGAAGAGTCCACATACGGGCGAGCACTGCCAACGCGTCCCGATTTTGGCAAAAATGTTAGCCCAGGCAGCCTGTGAACAACAGCGCGGGCCATTCGCCAACTTTTCCCTGAATGAGGATGAATGGGAGGCATTGCGCATTGCCGCTTGGTTACATGACTGCGGCAAGATAACCACGCCGGATTATGTGATGGAGAAGGCAACGAAATTAGAGACACTCCATGATCGTATTCATGAGATCCGTCTGCGTTTCGAATTGTTAAAGCGAGATGCCGATCTCGCCTATTGGCAGGGGGCGGCCACTGGCGGTGATGTGGTAGCATTAGCTCAGGTACGCGACGAATTAAAGGCGAAGCTCGATGAGGAGTTTACTTTTATTGCCCACTGCAATCTCGGTGATACAACGCTTAAGCCTGATGATATCGCCCGTATACAGCGTATTGCGCAACGGACCTGGACTCGTACCCTCTCCGATCGGATCGGTATTTCTCATGAGGAGATGCAGCGGAAACAAAAAACACCGGAGATGCCGCTTCCGGTTGTCGAGCCCCTCTTAGCCGATCGCCCGGAACATATATTACCTCACACCTCATCAGCGAATGGTGCTACGAAGCGGGCTGCGTCGCATGGCTTTAATATGACGATGTCTGAACATCAGTATCACCGTGGCGAGTTACATAACTTAACGATACGCCAAGGAACGTTGAATAACGAAGAGCGTTTTAAGATCAACGAGCACATCATTCAAACCATCTTAATGTTGGAACAGCTCACCTTCCCTCGCCATCTCCGTCAAGTTCCTGAGATCGCCGGGAGTCATCATGAGCATATTGATGGCTCTGGCTACCCGCGGGGTTTGACTCAGGCGCAAATGTCTTTGCCCGCGCGTATCATGGTGATCGCCGATATTTTCGAGGCGCTCACCGCCAGCGATCGACCCTATAAACCGGCAAAGACGTTATCACAGACGCTTGCCATTATGAGTGATATGGTTCGACGGCAGCATATCGATGCCGATCTCTTTCGTCTATTCGTACAGAGCGGCACTTACCTGGAGTATGCACGTCATTATCTGCAACCCGAGCAGATTGATCGGGTCGATGTCACCCACCTACTGCGTCAGTTGGCTGATATCTCAGCGGTGGTCCACTAAAAGGATGGCGCTCCGTAGACTAGAGCGCCTATCGTTAAGCACTATACTATTTTTTACAGGCGTGTTCGCAAAGTGCATTGCGTAATAATATATAGGTGTGGTTTGTAATAATACCCAGTCATTTCGGCGTCAATAGAATTAGACAAGTCGAAACTATCAAAACAGAGAATAAAGATAAACCAACAATCCTTTTGTCATGTCAGCGTTGATTATGGATTTCGATGAGAACAATCACACCATTTGTCGTATTGGTTGAGCTTGTATGTATTTTTACATAGCCTTTAATATAGGCAGTAGGATATCAGCTGTTTTTTATAGTATATCTATTTTATATGGCGTGCTAGTCTGCCCAACTTATTTTCACCCGCCTATCCGCTGATACGGTTTGATATGGATTGAATTATTATCATGGTTACATCCTGGGATAAATCTGGCATGATGCCAGCAGGTTTCAATGCGAGGGAGTGAGTATGAACGTGTTTATTACCGGTGCGAGCGCTGGGTTCGGCGCCGCTATCGCCCGTAAGTTTATCCACCATGGCCACCGTGTTATCGCTACAGGTCGGCGAGTCGAGCGTTTGCAGGCATTGCGCGATGAGTTAGGCGATGCCTTGACGATTTTACCTCTCGATGTGCGTAACCGTGCGGCGATCCGCAATGCGCTTGAGCAGCTAACACCGGCGCAGCGTACTATCGATCTATTGGTGAATAATGCCGGACTGGCTTTGGGGTTGGAGCCGGCGCATCAGGCCGATATCGAGGATTGGGATACCATGATCGATACCAACGTAAAAGGTGTGGTGAACATGACGCGCGCCCTACTACCTGACATGGTGGCACGCAACACGGGCCATATCATTAATATTGGCTCCACCGCCGGAAGCTGGCCTTACGCTGGCGGTAACGTATATGGCGCGACGAAGGCGTTTGTGCGTCAGTTTAGCCTAGGGTTACGCGCCGATCTGCATGGTACCCAAGTGCGGGTCAGCGACATTGAACCCGGTCTAGTCGAAGGCACGGAGTTTTCCAATGTGCGTTTTAAGGGCGATGAGCAACGTGTCGTCAATACCTATAAGAACAGCCATGCGCTGACGGCACAGGATATTGCCGAGGCTGTTTACTGGGTGGCCACATTGCCCGCTCACGTCAATATCAACACCATCGAAATGATGCCGGTATCCCAATCTTTCTCGCCGCTCGCCATATATCGTAGCGAGTAAGTTAACTTTTTATGGGGGGAACGGCTATAGCGGCGAAAGGAAAATCGTGGCAGAGTGAACCTATTGCACTCTGTATCATCTGAAGAGTGGCATTTTTGTTGAGGATAACACTGTGAAGAGAGAGAAACGATATCTACGCCGCGCCGCCCTCCCCATGGTGCTGCTGCTTGCTAACCTTGCCTGGCAAGGAAACGCGCTGGCGGCCAATTGTGAGGCTGGTAGTACCTGCGTATTTGGCTCTAGCGGCGGCCAAGATAATTCCCTGACCAAGGAGCAGGCGCGTGAGCAACGCGAGCAATGGGATAATACCCGTACGCTGCGCCATAAGGTGAATAACCATGTGGAAAAGGAGTTCGATAAGGCTGATCGCGCTGTCGATCAGCGAGAGCGCTGCGAAAGTAGCCTCAATGTGAACGCCTACTGGGAGGCGAATACGCGGCGCTGTTTAGATCGCCAGAGCGGTCGCCCATTAACCCCCTAATCTCCCCCTAACGTCACGATAGGTAACCTATGCGTAAGTCCCTTTTAGTCTCCCTATTACTGCTGACACCCTGGTTCGCTCAGGCTGCGGCGCTGGTCACCTGTGAGAGCATCCAGGAAGAAATTCAGCAGAAGATTCTAGCGAATGGTGTCCCGGCCGACGCCTTTACCCTGGAGATCGTGCCTAACGATCAGGCGCAACAAGCCGGGGGGCAAGTCGTTGGTCACTGTGGCAATGATACGCAGAAGATCATCTATCTTCGTACCGATGGCGCAGAGCCCGGCGCCTATAGCGGCAATCACGCGCCGCAGGATAGCCAGTAAGTGTGACGCCGGGCGACAACCCGGCGACTATTTTTTCTCATCGACTACCTCGATGCGCTCCCGTAATCCAGCACCTGCGGGGATCAACCAGGCTGCTAACAACGCTAACCAGGCGATCAGCGCGGCCGCGATGAATACCGCATGTAATGAGCTGGCGACCGGCATGAGTAGCTGGGAGACATCATCATTATGCTGTAGGCGATGCGCCATCAACTGTTGTACCGGATCGCTAACCTCTGGCAGGCGCCAGGCTAAGTTAAGGTTGAGGGTTGCCCCGAGGATCGCCGTCCCTAACGCCGACCCCAACATGCGGGTAAATACGGTACAGGCCGTCGCGATCCCACGCATCGCCTGCGGGGCACTATTCTGCACGGAAACCA
Source organism: Edwardsiella tarda ATCC 15947 = NBRC 105688 (assembly GCF_003113495.2). Taxonomy (NCBI): domain Bacteria; kingdom Pseudomonadati; phylum Pseudomonadota; class Gammaproteobacteria; order Enterobacterales; family Hafniaceae; genus Edwardsiella; species Edwardsiella tarda. The sequence continues at coordinate 1,796,227 of NZ_CP084506.1, read as the reverse complement.
GAAAGGTCGTGTTGGTCATCCCCATCGCGGCACCGATGATGAAGGCCGAGATCCTCCCCCACCATAGGCTGCCTTGCGGAGTTTGCCACAGTAGACATAGGCTACCGATGATTAACAGCATGCTACCGATTAACGCCGTCGTGCGATAAGAGGTGCGTAGCATCAGATGGCCACTCAGGGTACTGGCGATTGGCCAGCCGATCGACATCAATGCCAGCGTCATCCCCGCCTCTAGGGCCGAATGTCCCATTACGCCCTGAACATAGGTCGGTAAGAACGCGGCGACCCCCATCATCGAGGCGCCGACGATTAATCCACCGATATTGCCAGCCACCATAATGCGATCGCGCCAGAGTGCCGCAGGAAATAATGGCTCCGCCGCGCGTTGCTCTTGGCGCCAGAGCAACAGGCCACTTATCACCGCGATCGCCAGCAATACGATGAGCCAACGGCCAAGGAGCTCGGCCTGCAATAATGCGAGCAGTAGTGCGCTAACGCCGATAGCTAACCAAGCGGTGCCGGCGAGATCCAACACATGGCGCCGTGGGTGCAGTTGTTCCGGGAAATAGCGCCACAATAGATACATGGCACTACAACCGATGGGCAAGTTGATCCAGAAGACTAATGACCAGTGAAAATGTTGGACGATGAAAGCCCCCAAGAGCGGCCCGACGATCGCCGATATCCCCCATACACTGGAAAGGTAACCTTGGATGCGCGGTCGCTCCAGGGGGCTATAGACGTCGGCGATAATGGTGACTGCGATAGGGGTGATAGCGCCGGCGCCGGCTCCCTGTAAGGCGCGGAAGAGGATCAGCCATAGCATGTTCTGCGCGAAGCCACAGAGCACGGAGCCCAGCAAAAATAGCGTTGCCCCGATGTAAAACATCCGCTTGCGGCCATGCAGATCGGCTAGCCGGCCATAGATGGGGATCGAGATGGCCTGTGTTAATAAATAAGCGGCAAAGACCCACCCCAGCAGAGAGAAACCGCCGAGATCTGCAATGATAGTCGGCATGGCCGTGGAGACGATGGTCACCTCAATGGCCGCCATAAACGTCGCCAGCATACATGCTACTAGCACCAAGACCCGCTTGGGGTGAATTGCCTGTGTATCCGTACTCATAAGCCCCATATCACGACAAACGCTACTGGGAACATACTAGCACGCTATGTGGGAAACGCCGCGCCTTAGTTTCTACGCTAACCCATTGAAGGCGCACTGCTAGCGCCACCCACATCACCCTGTTCGTCGTGACATAATCGGGCATCAATACGGCACCACGCCCTCACACGCCGATACGACCGATTACCACCAGATCTCCGCTTGTACGCCAAAGCTTAACTGGTCAAGCTTATCGTCGTCGAAGGCAAACTGCGTGATCTCGTTTCGCTGCGTCTTCAGATAGGTGCTATAGAAACGGATCTCTGGGCGTGAGCGCAGCATGCTGGTATCGACCTTAAAAGCATGGAATAACGTCACCTTATATCCCTCTTCACGGTAGTCTCGTTGGTCGGCTCGATTCTTTTGGGTAAACCACCCCAACTCAATCCCAGTCTGGTTGAAGGTGTTCCAAATATAGGCTGGGCGGATCACTGCTCTGATCGCATCGAAGTCGCTATGAGCCATACGGGTCTCATAGCTATAGAGATCACTACCGTGAGCATAAACCAAGGCGTTCGCAACGATAATTTCTGGACAGAGATAGGCTTCACCTTGAGAGATTAAGCGAACCGCACTGCCATTAGTATGTTCACCACCATAGTACTCCCAGTTACCATAATGTGGGTTGGAGCTCGAAATACTCATGAAACCGCTGGCGACAGAGTTATTCGCACTCTGAAGCACAAATTCGTTGAAGCCGCCGCCAGCGAACTCTTGGCGTAGAATGATGGAGGCAAGATAGGCGTTTTTCATCGAAAAGTAGTCATCAGATTTCGCTTTGCTACTGCGATTAGCCATATCATAACGCCCCGCCAATTCTAACGTGGCTCCGTCCCATAACGGTAGGTTCCGGTAATGTAGTTCGATGGCATTGGTATTAACGTGGGTGTCCGATGCATAATCCCGGGTATAGAGTTTGAGATCTTGCCGCACCAGGGACAGATCCAGCAGGCCGGGCCCCAAGTTTACATTCTCGAGGCCGAACCCCCCTGCCGATAATGCCCAGTTGGTCTTCCAGTCCAACATCTGGATTTCATAGAAAGGCAAACTATTCTTTCCTACCCAGAAGGTTGCTTCGGGGAGAAAAGGAATAAAGCCGGTCGTATTAACAAAGAGATTGGAAAACTGTAATCGGTTATCTTCGAAGGTATTGAACCAACCGGAGGCATAGTCGTTGTTCACGTTACCATCTAATTGCACCACCGCATTGACCGTTTTACCCTCACGGGAGTACACTGGTTTGTCTAAGCGTAGATCGAACCAGGCACCATACTCGTTACCGAGACGCCCCAATGAGCCAACGGCGTAAGATTCGGCGCCCCCTCGCCGCGATGTTGCCCAGCCACTCCGGAAGTAGCCGGTATAGATCAACCCCATATCCTCTTTTCCCGTGCCGGGAGGGAGAGTCGCGCTGGGCGGGAGAGAGCCACTTTCGTCTTGAGGAATGCTCTCGCCCTCCTCGCTGAGTGGCTGGGTTGCTGGTGTCGATGAGGGCGTGGCTGGGTGTTGATACTCTTGTAATTGTTGTTGTGTCGCCTGTAATTCTTGTTTACTTTCCTGTAATGCCTTCTCCAATGACTCTAGACGCTGCTCCACCGAGAGCGGCGCCGCGCTAGCATAGCCACAGGATAATAGTATTGCGAGGAGTAATACGCTGCGCTTGAATCTGTATTCTTGATGCATGATGAATATTCCATGGCCGCGCATAAGAAGCGACAAAACTGAATGCGCCGTCGTTTCTCTAGCCGGATAATTTTTGTGATGAGTTCCGCGTCCAGTTCTATCGACACAACGGAAATATTCTTCGTCGCCTCTGTGTGAATGGCGTAAAGTGCCCTCAGTTGCCGATAAATAGCGGTAACTGATTGAGCGCTGTGTACAAACCATGATTAATCGTTAGGCTGAGGACATGATTTATCTCCTGGATCAACATTGTTATTTACTGTGCGGTAAGGTCTCGCCCGCATTCCATGCGTCTTGACCGTATCGTCATCTCGGCAATACGGCCTTATTGGGCTACTCTTTTCCCTGGCGTGCAGTGTGAATGGGCTACCTAACGTGCTGGACGATGGCGGCGTGGATGCCCCTTGTGCGCCAGGTAGTGAGAGTCCTGAGCGCTGGAAAGAGAGACTTCATGTGAGGAGACGGGGTCGAGGGTGCGTCGCCGCATGTTGATGACCAAGGTACGCGCATTACGCCTGCCACTAACCTGCGACTGACGCCAGATACGACGGCGCTCCTTGCCATACGTCCTGGCTGACCCGGTACCAACGCGCAATTGCAGAACCAGGATAACGGGTCAGATAGGTAATAATAACTTAATTTACCGTATTAGAATTCAGGCTAATCTATATCCATTTTTACGCTATCCCGCCCCCCTTTCTCTGAGGCATGAGCGCGGCTTAGTGCTGAAGCGAGGTCGACTCGACAATACCAATATCATTTCTGATAAGTATAGAGGATTGCTGTATTGGTATCGGTTATGACATAAATATAAGAGAACCACTTCACCATTACCTCTTTAGAGGTAATGGTGCATTCACGTTACGTCTATTTTTTACTTCAAGTCTTAACAAAGGCTAAACAGCATCATTATGTCACTTTGATTTTTCTTGAATATATATCTGAATTTAATGGATAGTGGCAGTCCAATAAAAAATGGATCTCTCCTTGTTATGCAAATATCAACGCACACCTTACCGAATGGGATCGCGCTATCTTGGTATCACCCTGCAGAAGAAGCAATTTCGCCAGTGATTATATTGTGCCACGGTTTCTGTGGTATTCAGCAGGCCTTGTTACCGGCGTTTGCGGAGGCTTTCGCTCAAGCGGGTTTCTCGGCATTGACCTTTGATTATCGAGGCTTTGGCGCCAGTGCCGGCGAGCGGGGTCGCCTGGTTCCCGCGTTACAGATCGCTGATATTATTAGCGTCATCGATTGGGCTACGACACAACCGGCCATCGATGCCGAGCGCATTGGACTGTGGGGCTCCTCATTAGGGGGTTGCCACGTCTTTGCCGCCGCCGCCGATGATAATCGAGTGAAGTGTGTCGTTAGCCAATTAGCTTTTGCTGACGGTGAGTCGATGGTGACGGGGCATATGAGCGCGGAAGAGAAAAGTACCTTTATCGCTTCACTGCTACGTATGGAAGAGAAAAAACACACTAGCGGTAAAGAGATGATGGTCGCCGTCACGCGAGTATTAAGCGATGAGGAATCTAAGGCCTTCTTTGCCGAATATCGCTTACGCTATCCACAGATGGATATCAAAATCCCTTTCTTGACGGTATTGGAGACCCTACGCTACCAGCCGGCTCGTTTTGCGGCACAGGTAAAATGCCCTGCGCTGGTGGTCGTGGCGGAACAAGATACGGTGAATCCGCCACAGCAAGGTATTGATTTATTCATGGCGCTGGGAGCGACCAACAAGCGTCTGTATATCGCGGATGGGGCGCGCCATTACGATATGTACGACGGGATGCATTTTCAGCGTGCTATTAGCGAACAGTTAGCATGGTTTAATGCCCACCTGTAAGTGAAATAACGGCTTCCTCTTGCGCCGCAGATGAAGTCATGCTGGATTGCTTGGATGTATGTCCTGCAATCCAGCACACCTTTCCTCACCTGTTCAATTCTCTCTTGTCCAATTTTCTCCCCCCTATTCCGAATAAAGATGGTGAGGTTAATAGATATTGCGTATCTGCTTTTCCTTTCTTTAATTATTCGATTGAGTCACAGCTAGTGTGAGAATTGAGGTATCCATCATATGGATATTTAACAAAATTTCCCCAGGCGCTGATGAGCAACAAAGTAACTTTCACCTTGTTTATTATGCTCATAGGTTATCAAAACTTACTACCGATAATGTCAACACCTGGCGCAAGTGTTGAGACCTCATGGTGCGAGGCAATAAAATCTTGTATATATAGTAGGTTAACCAGATCTCGTTCTGGCGCCTCGTGACAGCATCCGAAACGATATATTACAAAGAGGAATATACCAAGATAAAACACAGGATATTGTCATAGATTTACCATGATAGCGAAATTAGATTCTGTAAATCCTTTGTTAATCGCCGCACCCTATCCAAATGATAGGTGATGCCTAGCGCTATCGTTGACACTTATCAATTATCGCGGCGCTTCGCCCCGGCACTATGGGCGCGTCGGTTCGCCGGCATTTATCGGTTGCAGCCGCAGCCGTATTCGTACTCTCAAAAGGAGTTTTGTCACAATGAAAAAAATAACGAAATGGGCAGGCGGGATAGTTATTGCCGGTATTGCCTGTTACTTAGGGTTGGTCGGTTATGTCTACAATCACGATAAAGCGCGCAATACGTTGCCGAGTGAACCGGCAAGTTCTCCTCTTAACGCACAGGTCCTGGGCATCCTGAGCGAAAAGGGTTGCGACTACTGCCATACACCATCCTCGAACCTGCCGTTCTACGCTAAAGTTCCCGGCGTGAAGCAGTTGATGGAATATGACATGTACCAAGGATATAAGGCGTTCAACTTGATCCCGTTGCGGGAAAGTCTGTTGAAGCCTTCTCCGTGGAAGACCTCTAGTGGTCAACCGCCGACACTGACCGACCTGAATAAGCTGGAATGGGTTATCGAAAACCAAACCATGCCGCCGACCCGCTATACCATGATGCACTGGGCGGGTCGAATGTCTGAGGCCGATCGTGAGACTCTGCTGAAATGGATCAAGGATCAGCGTGAGAAATACTACACGACAACAGATATGGCGCCAGCGATGCGTAATGAGCCGATTCAGCCGATCCCTCAATCGCTAGCGGTCGATGCCGAAAAAGCTGCATTGGGCTTCCGCCTGTATCACGATCCGCGTCTCTCTGGCGATGACTCCATCGCTTGTGCCCACTGCCACCAGTTGTCCGCAGGTGGGGTCGACGGCCGCAAGACCTCGCTAGGGGTCGACGATCAAGTCGGGCCGATCAATGCGCCAACGGTGTTTAACGCGGCATTCAACATCGCCCAGTTCTGGGATGGCCGTGCGGCAACGCTACAGGATCAAGCGGGTGGCCCGCCGTTGAACCCGATCGAGATGTCATCGAAGTCATGGGATGAGATTATCGCGAAACTCGATAAGGATCAGGCCTTCAAGCAAGCGTTCCTCAAGGTGTATCCGCAAGGTTTCAGTGGTAAGACTATCACCAATGCGATCGCCGAGTTTGAACGAACCCTGATTACGCCGAACGCACCGTTTGACCGTTATTTACGGGGTGATGCGAGTGCGCTCACCGCGCAACAGAAGCATGGCTATCAGCTGTTCAAGGATAACCGTTGTGCGACCTGCCACGCCGGTGTATCCATGGGCGGTGAGTCCTATGAGCCGCTCGGTCTCATGGCCGATTATCCGTTTGGTAAGCTGACCAGCGCCGATATCGGTCGCATGAACGTGACTCAGGATCTGCGTGATCGTCTGCGCCAGAAGGTACCGACACTGCGTAACGTAGAGCTGACTGCCCCCTACTTCCATCGCGGCGACGTGAAGACGCTGGATGAGGCGGTGAAACTGATGCTGAAATACCAGGTCGGTGTCACGCTGCCCCAGAAAGATGTCGATGACATCGTCGCCTTCTTGAAGAGCCTCAACGGCGTCTATACGCCCTATCAGGCCGGACAGGAGAAGTCGATGAAAGCGGCACCGACCGGTGAGGCGAAGCCAGCAAGTGATGCTTCAGCCGCTCACGCCATGCCGGCAACATCTACATCGGCGGCCACGCCCGCCCACCCCTGATTGCCCTTCTCGAACGAACAAGGGCGTGCCAACGGCGCGCCCTTTTTTATCCATAATACACCACCGCTCAAGCGAGTCTCGAGTGTTGCTGTGATGTGTCGTATCACATTTCCCTGTTCCATACGGCCCTGAGCGATGACGAGCCCTGTGACTTCACGCCGCGATGTACCCTCTTCGCCTCATAACGTGCGCTCAGATGATAGGGATAACGCCTCCCGAGATGGATAACGGAAATCCTGTCATGCAATCACGCGACTCTGCATAGCGGGTTCGATAGGTGAGCGGAGAACAGCAGCGGAATGGTGTGCTAGAGAATGCCGCATCGTGCGGGCTGTATTTTATGCTGTACGGTACAATAACCCCCGTATCAAGCGGGGGTTAGAAAAAATACACGATATGGGTTAGGCGAGTGCGGAAAGATCGATATAACGTGCCAACGCCTTCTCTTCCGGCCGATAGAGATAAGGGATCTCACCCAATTGTGGCGCCGGTAACTTCTGACGCAAAGCATCGATGGTTTCGGCGTAATGCGATAGTCCAGGATTGATGCGGTTGGCAATCCAGCCGGCGAACGGCAGGCCGTCGTTGATGATCGCCTGCGCCGTCAGAATGGCATGACTGATACATCCCAGCTTGATCCCGACGACTAAAATGACCGGTAGTTGCTCCTGTACCACCCACTCTGACAAGGGGCGCAAGTCTTGCATTAAGACTCGCCAACCGCCGGTCCCTTGCACCACGACATGCTGAGCCTTGTCGCTCAACTGCTGCAATCCACGGCTCATGGCACCATAGTCCAGCGCTTCGCCGGTATACGCATTAGCAATCTCCTCACGCAAGGTGATCGGATTGACCTCGTCGTAGCTCAATGCCAGGCTCGAGGCATGCAACAGCGTCAATGCGTCGTGGTTACGCAGCCCCTGAGGTGTTTCTTCGCTGCCCACGGCAATCGGCTTATAACCGACGGCGCTTTCTCCTGTGGCCTGAATGGCTTGTAATAACGCACGAGACGCCACCGTTTTTCCAACTTCGGTGTCAGTGCCCGTAACGAATATGCGTTTTAACATGAAATAATGACTCCGGAGAGACTCCGATTAGTAATAAAAAAGCTCAGTGTGATCTGACCGGAATATGCTGTGTGCCCGCGATCACCGATAAACCGGAAAAGTCTAGGCGAAGCGTTGAGAGTACGGCTTGCGTTAGCTCAAATTTTTATTTATCGCATTGATGATTTTCCCGTTTTATGTCCGCAAAGTAACAAAATGGCAAAATTGCAGACACAAACGGGTTGCTTAACCAGGATTAGCCCTGCAAGAGTCGCAGTAGTAGTGAACCGTTGTACAACGCCTCTTTAACTAACGCGGCGGCCGGCATGGTGCCATGATTATGGAATTGACTGGCCTCGACGGCCAAATGTTGCGTGTAATGCGGCAGCGCTTGTTGACGGATGGCGCTGGCGATCGAGGGGTAAAGAATATCGGCCGCCTGATTCAACGGCGAACCGATGAGGATCTTCTCGGGATTAAACAGATTCACCATCACCGCCGCAATACGCCCAACGCTATGCCCGACACTGTTGATCAGATCGCGTCCAAGTTGGTCGCCTTGTAACGCCGCTTGGCAGAGCGCCTCAATGGTCAAGGGGCGTGTAGCGTGTAGCTGTGATGACGGTGACATCGCCAAGCGTTGTTCCGCTAGCGAGAGAATGTTCTGTAGGCCAGCGATGGTCTCAAGGCAACCATGGTTGCCGCAGTAGCACTGTTTACCATAGGGATCGACCTGGGTATGCCCTATTTCGACCAGGCTTTGACGACTGCCATTCAGCAAGCGTCCCTCGCTGATAACCCCGGCTCCCACGTTATAGTCGATGACGATCTGGATCAAATTTGCACACCCACTACCCGCGCCGAACAGTGACTCTGCCATGGTCCAGGCACAAACGTCATGCTGTAGATAGATCGGCAGCCCGGTGTGGCGTTCGAGCTCTTCGCTTAACGCCATATCCTGCACCTCGGCATAGTATGGCATGCGATGCACAATGCCCTGCGCCGCGTTAACCAGACCCGGCAATGTTACCGCGATGGCGGTCAGGCGCTCCAACTGGTGTTGATGACGCGTGAAGAAACGATCGATTTCGCCGATTAAGCGATTCAATAGCGGCACGTCACGTTGCGCCGGTAGCGCGATCTCCTCTTCGACCACCAAGGCACTGCTCAGATCGCGCAATGCTAACGTCATGGTACCGAGGCCGATGCGTACACAGAGGTAATGCCAAGAGGCCGTATCGAGGATCAGGCCAACGGCGGGACGCCCACGACACCCCGGCTCCTGAAACTCCGTCTCCTGCACCAGATGAGCCTCGAGCAGTTCGCGTACAATCTTGGTAATACTGGCGGGCGCCAGCTGTGCGCGTTTCGAAAGCTCAATGCGCGAAATAGGGCCAAACCGATCGATAAGACGATACACTGCCCCAGCATTTATCTGCTTGATTTGATCAATATGCCCCGGCTGACCGTCAGCAATCACCACCGCTACTCCCAGTTATTTTTCGCGCTTCAAAATAAATCTTACCGACAAAGGTGAGGATTTTACAAAAATGCGTAAACCATTTGATTCGTTATGTGATTAGGCGCACAAATACTTGCTTTTTCAGCCTAAGTTCTGTCCCGTTCGCTGCGCGTTAACGAACTTCTGCGGGGGCGCTGAGCAGCGCGATCAGGGCTTGAGCCTGGGCGCTTAACGGTCGCTGACGGTGATAGGCGAGCCAGATTTCGGTGTAGGCCTCCGGCTCCGCCAAGGGGCGATAACAGACACCATCCACCTGAATGCGCGTATAGGAGGCCGGTAAGATCGAGACGCCCAATCCTGCCGAGATCAATCCGACGATGGTCATCGCCTCGCCCACCTCTTGGGTAATGTAGGGAACGATCCCCGCGCGTTTGAGCAAGGTCAGCAGTTCGTCATAGAGCGCCGTGCCATCCCCGCGCGAGAAGAAGACGAAAGGCTGATCGGCCAAGTCGTTAAAGCGTAACGCCGCCTCCCGTTGCGCCAACGGATGATGGCGATGTAGCACGGCGACCAGGGGCTCACGTCGTAACACCTGATGGGTCAGGGTGCTGGGGAGTTTAGTATTGCGCAGGATACCGATATCCAGCTTGCCATCGTTCAACGGTTCGATCTGCTGTTTAGTATTCAATTCACGCATTTGCAGATGAACTTGGGGGTAATGTTGACGGTAGGCGAAAAGCGAGCGCGCGACCTGGGGAACAAACGGCATCGATGAGGTAAAGCCGATAGTCAGATCGCCACTCTCCCCACGATGCGCCCGTACCGCCTTTTCCGCCGCCTGCTCTAATTGCCCGACGATGGCATAGCACTCTTTTAAAAAGATTTGGCCTGCCTGAGTGAGGTTGACGCTACGGTTGGTTCGTAGCAAGAGACGGGCGCCAAGCTCTTTCTCCAATGCTTGGATCTGCTGGCTCAAGGGCGGTTGCGAGATGGCCAGTCGCTCGGCTGCACGATTGAAGTGCCGCTCTTCGGCGACGGCGATAAAGTATTTGAGGTGACGGATCTCGATACGCATAGCGATATTGATATCTTATAAATATTATTTGTTCTTATTAATATATTAGACATTCACTGGAGGCAATCCTATTCTCGGTGGCTAGTCGCTCTGCTAGCGATTCATGAGTGACAGTGTCACGTTTGTGTTTTACCCGTATTGAAGGATATTGTGTGAATACCTCCCCGGCAGATCTTGCGCCGGATGCCGCGATGCCGGCACCCGCACAAGCCAATGATGGCGTCAATGGCAAACTTCCCTTTATCACCCGTGAACGGCCCGATTTTAAACGCGTCACCCTGGCGCTCTTCTCCGCCGGTCTGGCAACCTTCGCCCTGCTCTACTGTGTCCAGCCGATCCTACCGGTGCTGTCGCAAGACTTCGCGATTACCCCGGCGCGCAGCAGTTTATCGCTCTCCGTATCAACCGCGATGCTGGCCATTGGCCTGCTGTTTACCGGCCCGCTCTCCGATGCCATCGGACGGAAAAACGTCATGGTCACGGCGCTGTTGCTGGCGGCGGGCTGTACACTGATCGGCGCGTTGATGAGCAGCTGGCATGGCATTCTGGTGATGCGCGCCCTGGTAGGGTTGGCTCTGAGCGGTGTCGCCGCCGTCGCCATGACCTACCTGAGCGAAGAGATGGATCCCTCCGTGGTCGCCTTCTCCATGGGGCTGTATATCAGCGGAAACTCCATCGGCGGCATGAGTGGCCGCCTGATCAGCGGCGTCTTAACCGACTATTTCTCCTGGCGTATCACGCTGGCGGTCATCGGCCTGTTTGCCCTGGCATGCGCCCTGATGTTTTGGCGTATCCTACCTCCCTCTCGCCATTTCCGCCCAAGCTCGCTGCGGCCGCGTACCTTGCTGCTTAATCTACGCTTGCATTGTCACGATCGTGGATTACCGTTGCTGTTCGCCGAAGGTTTTCTCCTTATGGGGAGCTTTGTTACGCTATTCAACTACATCGGCTATCGTCTACTAGAGACGCCCTATTTATTGAGTCAGGCCGTTGTCGGGATGCTTTCGCTGGTTTATATCAGCGGTACCTATAGCTCGCCGAAGGCCGGTACGCTGACCGCACGCTTCGGGCGTGGTCCGGTATTAAGCGTCGCGATTATCATCATGCTGCTAGGGTTACTCATTACCGCCTTGAGTCCCTTGTGGGTGATCTTTATTGGTATGCTCCTGTTTACCACGGGTTTCTTCGCCGCCCACTCCGTCGCCAGCAGCTGGATCGGGCGCCGAGCGCGGCGCGCCAAGGGGCAAGCCTCCTCGCTGTATCTGTTTAGCTACTATGTGGGTTCCAGCGTCGCTGGGACGCTGGGCGGCGTCTTCTGGCACCAAGCTGGCTGGAATGGCATCGTCATTTTCCTTGGTGCGATGCTGTTACTGGCCTGGCTACTTGGCCGTCGCCTACAACATTTACCCGAAGCCGCGTCACACTGAGAAACCGGCAGGCCGAGTATGCTCTTGGCCTGCGTTATTATAGCGCTGGAGCCGTGGTGATGATGGCCAGCATGAAACGGGTATGCTAGCCCGCTGGATAAGGCGTGATGACAGCCAACGCGCTTTCTCCAGCGTCGCTGAGCGGCATGCCAGACATTGCCCAGCGCTTGGTGCGCTTTCATTCTATTGATATTCATGCGCGCCCTATTCGTGCCGGAAGAGGTGGGCTCCCCGATCTTCGCGGGGCGGGTCTCCTTCCCGCCAACACCTTGCATGACATCGACGGCGCCCTCATCAGCAGATGACGGGAAATAGGGGAAAGTCCTACCCTGCTCATCGAGCCGTCAGCCGTTCGACCTGGCACCTATCAGGTCACCCCAATCAAGTCAGTAATACATCTCCAGCGTTAGCGCCGCTCTTCTCCCCGGGTGATGCCATGTCCTTTTTTCCTGTTTGGCTTTTGGGTTAATGGTTATGTTTGTCGGCGTTAATCTGGCAAGGAGTATTCGTGGTTTCAGGCGGAATAGAGTAAGATAGCCATATGTATGTTGTAACTAATTAGGTAAGGCATTAGCCTTATTAAAGGAGCATAAATGTCCACCAGCGAGATCGTTGAACAACTCCATACCTGCTTTCGCCAACTCGAGGAGGCGCTGGATGAGACCGACCACCAGCTAGCCGAGCTCTCACCATTACAGGCAGAGGTTTTCGAGCTCCCGGACATCGAAAAGGGACAAGAACATGACGCGATTCAACGAATCTCCGTCCTCCCTGCCAGCGGCGAGACGGCCTTTAACCTAGGACGCCAACATTTTCGTCGCCTCTTCCTGCATCATCATGGCCAGAATATCAGCAGTAAGGCTGCGGTTCGCCTACCTGGCGTGTTATGTTACTACGCGACCCTCCCCCAACGTCAGGCATTACAGCGTACCATCGAACGGGTTAATGCCCATAAGCAGCGGCTGGAACAGATCATTGCGGTCGAGAGCGGATTGGCCCCGGAGCAACGTTTCGAATTTGTCCATCGCCAGCTGAAAGGATTATTAACGCTCAGTGCCTACCGCGCCCTTACCCTACTGGACGCGCCGAGTAGCATTCATTTTGGCTGGGCAAATAAACAGGTGATCAATAACTTAACTCGTGCCGAGATGTTGAATCGTCTCGATAAAAGCCTGCGCGCCGGACGTGCCGTCCCCCCTTATACCCGGGAGCAGTGGACACAACGGTTGCTCGAAGAGCGAGATTTACTGATGACGCTGCCAGAAGATGTGCGTCTGAAGATACGGCGTCCGGTTAAGGTGCAGCCCATTGCCCGCGCCTGGTACAGTGCTAGCCAAAAACAGGTACAGCATCCTTGCAGCATGCCGCTTATCGCCTTGTACCAGGAGCCCGATCCATGCCCGCGTATCGGTACGTTGCCCGATTACGATGCCAATAACATCGCCCTACGCCACCGACCACGCGCGCGCCCGCTCATTCCGCTGATCCCGCGGCTACACCTTTATCGCGAGGCCGATACGGATACAGATTAAAAGAGTGCGCCACATCGCCCGAAGGGAAGCGCGGCGCTAACGCTGGAGATAGGTTACCAAACCCAGGACATGGGTTGCTCTTCTGCGCAATAAAACTAGCGGGCGCCTTGATATTATGCGTATTTCTTAACTGACTCTCATTTTCCGACGGATGCCGTGATCACTTTGCAGGACTCGTTAAAAATGATGATGGAGCGAGTATTGACGATGAGATTGGCTCTGTAGAGATATCATTGCATTTTTCATGGCTAAACCAACGATTCGAAGCATTCATCTTCCACGTGCAACATGATGTATTGTTAGCACGTTAACAGACGGCTAAAGGAATAACATCAGAAGGCGTTATCCCGTTTTCACCATTATCGGCACAGCGTCAATCCGAGGCTATCCGTGGATACCTCCTCTCTGTTAACAGAGCCAGCAGACGACGGCACGACAACGCGGATGTACGCAAAGAACCTGTAGGCTATTCAGCAAATTCCTTCAGATGCAGCGGAAGACGAAGTCAGCCGTCTGGAGGAAAGGAGCCTTCTCCTACCGTGCCAGGTAAAGCGGTTTACGCCATCTTCGCCTCCTATGGCAACCGACAATCGGCAGCAGAGGCCTTATCCGACCTTGTTCACCTTCATCGACGATCGAGCCTCTCGGGATATCGACCCCGATTACATAACCCATGCCTTTATGTGATGAGAGATCGCCCCACCCGACTCGCCTATCTCAGCATAGATGAAAAGTTAGGCACCAATAACGCCCCCCGATGGCAACGAGCCATTTTCAGCATCAATCCGCTTGCAGAAGCAGGGGCGGTTCCTGTTTACTGACACAAATTCACTTTTCACTGACTAGCGGAATCGACAGATGCAAAAGATGACCAACGCCATACAGCATTACGCCTGGGGTAGCCACGATGCGCTGACTAAGCTCTATGGCATCGCCAACCCGGATAACCAGCCGATGGCCGAAATGTGGATGGGTGCCCATCCGTTGAATAGCTCACGGGTACAAGACGCTCAAGGCGTGAGCCATACGCTGCGCGATCAGATCGCCGCCGCTCCGCGGGCACAGTTGGGCGATGCCGTTGCGCGACGTTTTGGCGAATTACCCTTCCTGTTTAAGGTGCTATGCGCCGCTCAACCCCTCTCCATTCAGGTGCACCCCAATAAGCGCGCCGCCGAGGAGGGGTTCGCACGCGAAGAGGCCGCCGGCATCGCGCGCAACGCCGCGAACCGCAACTATAAAGATGCCAATCATAAGCCGGAGCTGGTCTATGCACTGACGCCCTTCGCTGCGATGAATGGCTTTCGCCCCTTCGCACAGATCGCCACGCTGCTGCAGCCATTACGCCAGGCGCATCCCGACATCGATGCCTTTATCCGGCAGCCGGATGCCGAGCATCTGCGCACCCTATTCGCCAATCTCCTCAATATGCAGGACGACGTTAAAGCACAGGCGCTACGCTGCCTGCGTGACGTCTTAGCTCAGCAGCAGGGCGACGTCTGGGATACTATTCGCACCATCGCCACCATCTATCCCGATGACAGTGGGCTGTTCTCACCATTACTGTTGAATGTCATTCATCTGGCGCCAGGCCAGGCGATGTTCCTGGATGCCGAGACGCCTCACGCCTATCTACACGGCGTAGCATTAGAGGTGATGGCCAACTCAGATAACGTACTGCGTGCCGGCCTAACGCCCAAGTATATCGATGTCGCCGAGTTGCTGGATAATGTGCGCTTTGTCGCACGCTCTGCCGACACCCTGTTAACGGCCCCTCAGCGCCATGGCAACGAGACCCACTTCCCGGTCCCTGTCGCCGATTTCGCCTTCTCGGTACATACGCTTGACGCTCAGCCACAGCCACTACGCCAAGCGAGTGCCGCGGTGTTATTCTGTATTCGCGGCGAGGCACGGCTACAACAGGGTGAGCACAGCCTGATCCTGCACCCCGGTGATGCCTGCTACCTGAGTGCCTCCGAGGCGCCTGTGACGGTAAGCGGCCAAGGGGAATTGGCGCGCGTATTTAATCAATTAGATTAATTTTCCACGAATTATTTGCCAATCGGCACAGCTTGCCGCCACAATAAAAAAACGCCTGCGGGCGTTTTTTTTCCTTACCGGGCCCAACGATAATCGATGCCCGATTCTGGCTACATTAAGGACAGAGTATGAAAAAATCAGCCGTCGCCGTTGCGATCATCGTCGTGTTAGGTGCCGCCTGGAGCGGCGCATCCTGGTACACCGGGAAGCTTATCGAACAGCGTATGGACAGCGAGGTAGCCCGTATCAATACACAGCTCACTCAACAGCTCCCCCAGTCAGGTCTGAAAGTCAGCTACCAGGATTACCAACGCGGCCTCTTCTCCAGCCGGATGCAGATCGTTATCCAAGCCGATCCGACGCATAAGTCCGAGGGCTGGTTAAAACCGGGACAGACACTGAACCTGGACGAAACCATTAGCCACGGTCCTTTCCCGCTTACCCATTTCTCCCTGATGCCGAGTATGGCCGTCATCCATAGCCAACTCGCAGATACCCCCCTGGTCGCCACACTGTTTAAGGAGACGAAAGGTAAAACGCCGCTCGAGGCATATTCCCGCTTAGCTTATAACGGTGACAGCCAAAACCAGATCACCCTGGCAGCGCTGACGACTCAGCAAGGCACGACCAAGGTGGCGTTTGCCGGTGCACAGATCCAGGCTGATTTCGGCAATGGACTGAACCGTATCGACCTCAATGGTGACGTCAAGGGGATCACGCTTAGCGCCCCCAATGGCGAACAGTCTGAAACACTGGCGCTGGAGGGGGTCACCTTTAGCTCCCATACCACGCTTGGTAAGTTCGACATCAATGTCGGTAAACAGCAAATGGCGGCCAAACGGTTAAGTCTGACGGGGAATGACAAGGAGAGCGTCGTCCTGGATGATGTGTCCCTACACGCTAACCTGAGCGAAGATGAGCACACCTTGAGTGCTAAGGCCGACTATGCGCTGGGCGCGTTGCAGATCAATGGCAAGGCATTTGGTGGCGGTGCGCTGACGTTAAGTCTCGACAGATTCGATGGTAAAGCGGTACAAGCATTCAGCGAGCAGTACCAGCGCTTCCTCAGCCAACAGCTAGCCAATGGTAACAGCAGCGATAGCCTCGCCTACCAACAGCAACTGACGGCCTTGATGGACGCCGCGCTGCCCTCGCTACTAAGCGGTAACCCACAGATCACCATCAAGCCGCTCAGCTGGAAGAACAGCGCCGGAAGCAGTCAGTTCGATCTCAATCTGCTGCTAGGTACACCGCAGAAAACGCCAGCGGATAGCACGCTACCGCCGTTGCTACAGAGGGTTCGCGGCCTGGATTTCTCCCTCGACATCTCCATGCCTATGGCGACGCAGTTGGCCGCCCATGTCGCCGAACTGGAGGGCTACCCCGCCGATCAGGCACAGAAGCTGGCGACCCAACAGGTACAAGGCGTCTCAGCCATGGGGCAGATGTTTAAATTGACGACACAGCAAGATCAGAGCATCGTCAGCAAACTGCATTACGCCGACGGTCAGATCACGCTGAATGGTAAGCAGATGAGCCTAGCGCAGTTCGCCGGTCTATTCGGCCTGCTCGATGGTATCGAGGGTCAAGCGCCCGCCGGACAGTAATCTATCTCCGCAACCTCACAGCGCCTGTGCCTCGGGCGCTGTGATACTCCCCACCAATGCGCGCCTCGCCATCCCCCCCTTTTCCCCGCTCCTGCGATGAACCAACCGCCACGCCTTTGCCGATAAGGCGCCAAGAACCGTCTTAGCGTATCCTCCGCGACTAAACAGGATTACCCACGCTACTAACGCCAGTGCTACGACGGCGCCTACAAGATCGACAGAAAGGTGTAAGCGGTGGGGGAAACACGCATAACTGTATAAATATACAGTTATGCCATAAAACGGCTATCCTCGCGGATATTTTGTGATGCTCATCACATTTATATGTAACGGAATAGCAAATTACATCGCATTGTTTTTATACTGATGCGCACTTTACGTCCGATAACTGAGAGTGCTCATCATGATTGATTCGCGTTTTCCCCTGACCGACCTGCACCGCCATCTCGACGGAAACATCCGACCGCAAACGATCCTCGATCTGGGACAACAGTATCATCTGGCCCTACCGGCCAATGAGCTGGAGGCATTACGTCCTCATGTACAAATCGGCGACAACGCGCCCGACTTGGTCACCTTTCTGCAAAAATTAGATTGGGGTGTGGCGGTCTTAGCCAGCCTGGATGCCTGCCGTCGTATCGCCTATGAGAACGTCGAGGACCTGCAACGTGCCGGGATCGACTATGCCGAGTTACGCTTCTCGCCCTACTATATGGCGCGTCAGCATCAGCTCCCGCTACAAGGGGTGGTCGAGGCGGTGATCGACGGCGTCAACGCCGGAGTGCGCGATCTCGGTATTCCGGTACGTCTGATCGGCATCCTGAGCCGCACCTTCGGCCAAGCGGCCTGTGACCAAGAACTGGAGGCGCTGCTGGCCTGCCGCGATCATATCACCGCGTTGGATCTGGCTGGCGATGAGCTGGGTTTCCCTGGCGCCCTATTCCTGCCACACTTCAAGCAAGCACGTGACGCTGGCTGGCACATCACGGTACACGCTGGCGAAGCCGCCGGCGCGGACAGCATCTGGCAAGCGATCCGTGAACTCGGCGCCGAGCGCATCGGCCATGGTGTTAACGCCATTCACGATGCGCGCCTCATGGATTACCTGGCCGAGCATGCCATCGGTATTGAGTCCTGCCTGACCTCGAATCTCCAGACCAGCACCGTCAGCTCACTGGCCCAGCATCCGCTGAAACACTTCTTAGCACATGGCTGCCTGGCCAACATCAACACCGATGATCCGGCGGTCGAAGGCATCGAACTGCGCCACGAATACCAGGTCGCCGCCCCGGCCGCCGGGTTAAGCGGCGAGCAGATCCGCCAAGCACAGTACAATGGCCTCAGCATGGCCTTCCTCTCGCCTGCCGAGAAACAGGCGCTACGTGATGCCAAATCATTGGGTTAATAGTTAGCACCTGACACGCTAGCTCACCATAGGGCGCCGCCAGGGCGCCCTATGCGTTTGTCGTCGCGGGGAGATTAACGACGCGCCACCGGCTCCGTCTCGCTCGACTGTTGAGCCCGCTGTCGCGCGTAACGCTGCGCCAGCCAGGCACAGACCATCAGTTGGAGCTGATGGAAGATCATCAACGGCAACACCATCATGCCGACTGAAGCCGCCGGAAACAGCACATTCGCCATCGGAATACCATTCGCCAGGCTCTTTTTAGAACCGCAGAACACAATCGTGATCTCATCGGCTTTATCGAATCCCAACGCCCGCGCGGCAAAGGTGTTTATCAACAGCACCACCGTCAGCAATACAGCAGAAACCAGCAGGATCACCAGCAGCGACCAACCATCAATGCGATGCCAGATCCCCTCGATCACCGCCTCACTAAAGGCGGTATAGACCACCAGTAAGATGGAGGAGCGATCGGTCACGTTGATCAGACGGCGATGGCGGCCGACCCACGACGCCGTGAGCGGGCGCGACAGGTGACCGAGCACAAACGGCACCATCAATTGCAAGATGATCGCGCCAATGGCATGCAAGCTATCGATGCCACTGCCCTGCGTCTGCATCAATAGACCGACCAGCAACGGCGACAAGAAAACACCCAGCATACTGGAAGCCGAGGCGCTACAGACGGCGGCGGCCACGTTCCCCCCAGCCATCGAGGTGTAGGCGATCGCCGATTGTACGGTCGCTGGCAAGGCGCACAGATAGAGGAAGCCTAAGTAAATCACCGGACTCATCAACGCCGGCACCACGACACCCAGAGCCACACCCAGCAAGGGAAACAGAGCAAAGGTACTGAGGAAAACCAGCAGATGCAGACGCCAGTGGCCCATGCCGGCGACGATCGCCTCACGCGATAACTTGGCGCCATGCATAAAGAACAGCAGGGCAATCGCTGCCGTCGTCAAATGGCTGAAGAGCGCTTTGGCCGTTCCCTGGCAAGGAAATAACGAGGCCAGCAGCACCACCAGGATCAAGACCAGCAGAAACGGATCAATCCGCAAACGTTGTAACCAACACGACATGGCACCTTATTCCTTAGTCAACGACGGCAATTCCTCTCCATGATAATCCGCTTTAAGCGTGACGCCAGCACCATTATCTCGTAGACACGCTAATTGTATGGATTATGTATACGTGCCATTTGATAAATTTGTAATCCAAATCACTAATCTCTCTCTAGACGTATTAGCGTAATTACTGAATACTGTTATTCATTATACATATTCGCCTAATACAACGACCGAAAAATGAGCACAATTGAATTTCTGCATAAGTTCCGCAAGGTAAATAATAGCGAGAGTCTGGAAAAGCTTTTTGACCATTTAAATTACTCGCTGCATGACGAAAAAGAGATCATCAATATGTATCGTGCCGCCGATCATCGTCGCGCCGAGCTAGTTAGCGGCGGGAAGTTGTTCGATCTTGGCTGCGTCCCCAAGGAGATTTGGCATTACGTCGTCTAATCTCGTATACGCCCTCCCTACCCGCTATTTTTACCAGCGAACCTTGCACAGGGGCGCGTGGTAGGGCTATCGCACTAAATGTCTGCCTCATGCTACGTCGCACACGAGCATTAGCGAGACTTATACAATCTGGCGCTAACCTAACGGCTCACCGCTGCCGTTTGCCTCGCTCTCCTGCTGGGCAACGTAGCCGATGCGATCAAATTAGCTTTGCCCCTCATGGTCGAAGAAACAATTACTCCGAGTAATTAACGCGCCACGATGAATTATCGCGCTTATTTTTTCGCCGCTATTTACAGTGAAATATCCGTAATTATTTGCGCTTTCACCAAGTAACCGTTTGCGTGCTATGGCATAATCAGCAGTATTCTCCGCCTAGGCGTATAATCACTGGCGCGCAGCCTCTCCCGCCTTGCGGCCAGTGGTCGGCAGCGCCTGGGTTTACACTGTCTCTATAAAGGATTACGACACGCTATGACATCTCGCTGCGAAACGATGCCCACCCACCAACCCGCGTTGCAGCCGATCGCCGCCATCGCCAAGCGGATAGGCATCTCTCCGGAGGCGCTCATTCCCTATGGCCCCTATGCGGCCAAGGTTGATCTGCGCCGTATCGCCCACCGCGCACCGCGCGGCAAGCTGGTCCTGGTCTCCAGTATTACCCCGACGCCATTGGGTGAAGGTAAAACCGTTACCACCCTCGGTCTGAGCCAAGGGCTAAACCACCTAGGCCACCCCGCCATCGCCTGTATCCGCCAGCCCAGCCTGGGGCCAGTCTTTGGCGTCAAGGGCGGTGCCGCCGGTGGTGGGGCCTCGCAGGTACTGCCGATGGAGCAGCTCAACCTGCATCTGACCGGGGACATTCACGCCATCAGCGCGGCCCATAACTTGGCCGCCGCCGCACTCGATGCGCGCCTCTTCCACGAGCAACGACTCGGCGACGAATTTACGGCACAGAGCGGGTTGGCTCGACTGGATATCGATCCACAACGCATCGTCTGGAAGCGTGTCATGGATCATAACGATCGCGCGCTACGCAGCATCGAGGTCGGCGTGGGTGGCGGTAACAACGGGGTGCCTCGCCACGACGGCTTTGACATCAGCGCCGCCTCGGAGCTGATGGCTATTCTGGCCCTCTCCGAAAGCCTGGCCGATATGCGGGCGCGTATCGGTAAGGTGATCCTCGCCTATTCGACCCAAGGGCAAGCGATCACCGCCGACGATCTGCAAGTCGCCGGGGCCATGACGGTGGTGATGAAAGAAGCGATTCACCCGACGCTGATGCAGAGCAGCGAGCAGACCCCAGTACTGATCCATGCCGGGCCGTTCGCCAACATCGCCCACGGCAACTCATCGGTATTAGCCGATCGCCTGGCGTTACAGTTGGCCGACTATGTGGTCACCGAGGCGGGTTTCGGCTCCGACATGGGGATGGAGAAGTTCTTCAATATCAAATACCGCCAGTCGGGGATCGCCCCCTCCTGCGTGGTGCTGGTCGCCACCCTGCGTAGCCTGAAGGCCAATAGCGGGCGTTTCAATATGAAGCCAGGTCAGGCCTTGCCGGAAGAGGTGAAACAACCGAATGCCGATCTGCTGCGACTCGGCTGTGAGAATCTGGGTTGGCATATCGCTAACGCTCGTCGCTATGGTTTACCCGTGGTGATCGCCGTCAACCGCTGGCCGGAGGATAGCGCGCAGGAGTTAGCCATCCTGCGTGACTATGCACTCAGTGCCGGCGCCTTTGGCGTCGAGTTCAGCGAGGCCTTCGCCCGCGGTGGTGAGGGTGCGGCGCGTCTGGCCGCCTGTGTCACCGACGCCTGCAGTCAGCCGGGTCAGGTGACACTGCTCTATCCGGATGATCTCCCGCTGGCCGATAAGTTGCAGACCCTCGCCCGCAGCTACGGCGCTAGCCAAGTCGAACTCACGGAACAGGCGCAACAAGAGTTGGCGGCGCTGGAGCAGGCGGGCTTCGGCCACTTGCCGCTGTGCATGGCCAAGACGCCGTTATCGATCAGCGCCGATCCGGCATTGAAGAATGTCCCGCGTGACTTTACGCTGCCGGTACGTAGCCTGCAGGTCTCCGCCGGGGCGGGCTTTATTCGCGTCTATGCCGGCAACATTATGACCATGCCGGGGCTGAGCACACGGCCAGCCTATCTCCACATCGATATCGATCAGGACGGTAATACCGTCGGCCTCAGTTAAACCGACGACCCGATCTCTGCACCCAGTGGCGCCGGGATCGGGTATACTGCCCGCCATCCGTTTTTTACTCGGTACTTTACCTTATGAAAACTGACCGCATCGGCGGCTGGCTGTTTGCCCCCTTGGCGTATATGCTGCTCTCTCTCCTCTCCTCCAGCCTAATGCTGGTTCTCTTCATCATGGCCTTGCTACAGCATGGCGCCGGCCAACGGATCTGGACATTAGGTGGGGTCTTCTTCACACAGTGGGGATTCTCGCTGATGATCACCGCCGCCGTCTGGGGATTCTCCCTGTATGTGCTGCGTCTGTTCTTTAAGCGCTCATGCCGCTTTCCCAAGCTGTTTATCGTTTGGCTGCTGGTGATGTTGCTGCTGGCGCTGAAATCCTTCGCCTTCTCGCCGGTCAGCGACGCCGTCGCGCTACGCGGTATCATCATGCCGCTCCTTGCCGCCGCGATCTTCGTACCCTATATCAAGCGCTCGGCACGCGTACGCCAGACATTTATCGAGCCGTAGACGCTTTTTCGGCCATCCTGGCCCGCTACAACGGGGGGAATTTGCGCAAATCGTAATAACCCCACGTTTCATCTGTTGTCGTCGGCCGGTTAAACCCCGATAATACAGCGGTTTTATCTTCCGGCTGATCTTTCTGCATTGTAGGTTTTGTGTGATGACCGATTACCTGTTGTTGCTGGTCGGCACCGTCCTGGTCAATAACTTCGTCTTAGTTAAATTTCTCGGCCTCTGCCCCTTCATGGGGGTATCGAAAAAACTTGAGACGGCGATGGGCATGGGGCTGGCAACCACCTTTGTACTCACCTTGGCGTCTGTCTGCGCCTGGGCCGTCAACCAGTTTATCTTGGTTCCGCTAGGTCTGGCCTATCTGCGCACACTGACCTTTATCCTGGTCATCGCGGTGGTGGTACAATTCACCGAGTTGGCGGTACGTAAGACCAGCCCGGTGCTGTATCGCCTATTGGGCATCTTTTTACCGTTGATCACCACCAACTGCGCGGTGCTCGGCGTGGCGTTGCTCAACGTCAATCAGTCGCACAACTTCTTGCAGTCGGCGGTGTACGGCTTCAGTGCCGCCGCCGGTTTCTCGTTGGTGATGGTGCTGTTCGCCGCCATCCGCGAACGGTTGGCATTGGCCGACGTTCCGGCGCCGTTTCGTGGATCGTCCATTGCCCTCATCACCGCCGGGCTGATGTCTCTTGCCTTTATGGGCTTTAGCGGATTGGTGAAATTCTAATGTCTTCATTGTGGATAGCGATAGCCGCCGTCAGCGCCATCGCGCTGCTATCCGGCTTAATCCTGGGCTTTGCCGCCCGCCGTTTTCAGGTGGAGGCTGACCCGATCGTCGAACGTATCGATGCCCTCCTGCCACAGAGCCAATGCGGCCAGTGTGGCTACCCGGGGTGCCGCCCCTACGCCGAGGCGATCGCCGAGGGCGAGAAGATCAATCGTTGCGCACCGGGCGGTGAGACGGTGATGCGTAATATCGCCGCCCTGCTGGCCGTCGATCCACAACCGCTGGAGGGGGAAGCCGCCCAGGCGACACCGCAGCGCCAGGTGGCGATCATCGATGAGCACAACTGCATCGGCTGTACCAAATGCATTCAAGCCTGCCCTGTCGATGCCATCGTCGGTGCGACGCGCGCGGTGCATACCGTTATCAGCGCACAATGCACCGGTTGCGGCCTGTGCCTGTCTCCCTGCCCGACGGAGTGCATCCAACTGATCCCCGTGCGTAACTCTACCGCCAACTGGAAGTGGGATTTGCACACCATTCCCGTACAAATCCTGGAAGTTGAACGCCATGTTTAAGCTGTTCGCCGCGCTGCGCAAAGAGAAACTATGGGACTTTAAGGGCGGGATCCATCCGCCGGAGATGAAGCAGATCTCCAGCGAGGTTCCCCTGCGCCGCATTCCATTGCCCAATTTGCTGATTATTCCGTTACAGCAACACCTCGGACCGGAAGGCGATCTCCTGGTCAAGGTGGGCGAACAAGTACTGAAGGGGCAAGCGCTGACGCGCGGCAACGGGCGCACTCTCCCGGTGCATGCCTCAACATCAGGCACCATCAGCGCCATCTCACAACAGGTCACCGCCCACCCCTCTGGCCTCACCGAGTTGTGCATCAGCCTGATCCCGGATCACCAGGAGCGCTGGGCCGAGCGTAAAGCGCTACCCGATTACCAGGCACTCAGCCCACAGGCGTTGATCGAACATATTCACCAGGCCGGGATCGCCGGGCTCGGTGGCGCCGGTTTCCCGACGGCCGCCAAGTTGCGGGGCGGTGCGGACTGCGTCAATACGCTGATCATTAATGCCGCCGAATGTGAACCTTATATCACCGCCGACGATCGTCTCATGCGTGAACATGCCGATGAGATCGTCGCAGGCTGCGCCATCCTACAGCACATCCTGGCGCCGGAGCGGATACTGATCGGTATCGAAGACAACAAACCGCAAGCCATCGCCGCGCTACGCCAGGCGTTACAGTGTCACACGCAGATTCATCTGCGTGTGATCCCGACCAAGTATCCCTCCGGCGGCGCCAAACAGTTAATCAAGATCCTCACCGGGATGGAGGTGCCCTATGGCCATCACTCCTCATCGATCGGTGTCTTGATGCAAAACGTGGCGACGGTCTATGCCATCAAGCGCGCCGTCATCGATGGCGAGCCTCTGATTGAGCGCATCGTCACCCTGACCGGCGAGCAGATGCATCGCCCCGGTAATGTGTGGGCGCCACTGGGGACACCGGTCAAACATCTACTGCAACACGGCGGTTTTATCGCTCAAGATAAACACCCGATGGTCATCATGGGCGGCCCGTTGATGGGCTTTACCCTCTCCCGCCTCGGCGTGCCGGTCGTCAAGATCACGAACTGTATTCTGGCGCCTTCGCGTGACGAATTTAGTGCGCCGCAAGAGGAGCAACCCTGTATTCGCTGCAGCAGCTGCGCCGATGTCTGCCCCGTCCGCCTGTTACCTCAGCAGCTTTATTGGTATAGCCGCGGCCAGGAGCATGACAAGGCGCGCAGCCATCACCTACAAGAGTGCATCGAATGTGGCGCCTGCGCCTATGTCTGCCCGAGTAATATCCCCTTAGTACAATATTACCGCCGAGAGAAGGCCGAGATCCGCGCCTTGGACGACGAGGCACGCCGAGCCGCCGAAGCGAAGGCACGCTTCGAAGCGCGCCTCGCCCGCTTGGAGCGGGAGAAGGCCGCGCGCCAGCAACGTCACCAGCAGGCTGCCGTCAGCGTCAGTCACAGCGATCAGGCTACCATTCAAGCCGCCTTACAGCGCATCAATCTCAAGAAAACCCAGGCAGAGAACGTGGCCAGCGAGGCCCCGAACGATGCTCGCCAGGCTGCCTTGGCCGCCGCTATCGCTCGCGCCAAGGCCAAACAGGCTGGGGCCACACCGGCCCCGTCGAGCGCTGATCACACCGACGCCGCGCCAGCGCCACAGGACGATCCGCGTAAGGCGGCCATCGCCGCCGCTATCGCCCGCGCCAAGGCGAAACAGGCTGGGGCCACACCGGCCCCGTCGAGCGCTGACCACGCCGACGCCACGCCAGCGCCACAGGACGATCCGCGCAAGGCGGCCATCGCCGCCGCTATCGCTCGCGCCAAGGCCAAACAGGCTGGGACCACACCGGCCCCGTCGAGCGCTGACCACGCCGACGCCGCGCCAGCGCCACAGGACGATCCGCGCAAGGCGGCCATCTCCGCCGCTATCGCTCGCGCCAAAGCCAAACAGGCTGGGGCCACACCAGCCCCGTCGAGCGCTGACCACGCCGACGCCGCGCCAGCGCCACAGGACGATCCGCGCAAGGCGGCCATCGCCGCCGCTATCGCTCGCGCCAAGGCCAAACAGGCTGGGGCCACACCAGCCCCGTCGAGCGCTGACCACGCCGACGCCGCGCCAGCGCCACAGGACGATCCGCGCAAGGCGGCCATCGCCGCCGCTATCGCTCGCGCCAAGGCCAAACAGGCTGAGACCACACGGAGTAGCAGCGTCAGCGACACCCCGACGGATCACGCACCTTCGCCAGCCGCCGCCCGTGTACAGGCTGCCTATGGTGAGGTACATCCCGCAACGGAGCCCCTACGTCAGGAAACGGATGACCCGGCACGTCAGGCAGCCATCGCCACGGCAATCGCCCGGGTTAAGGCCCGCCAGGCATTGAGCGCCGAAGACGCCCCCGCCACACCGGCATCATCATCACCGACGGAAGCCCAAAAAGCCGCCGTCGCGGCCGCCATCGCCCGAATTAAGGCGAAGCAGTCATCCGCAGCAGCCAGCGAGGAATAAATGGCCTTCAGAATCGCCAGTTCACCCTTTACCCATAATCGCCAGAATACGGCGCGCATCATGTTCTGGGTCGTGGCCGCCGCCCTACCCGGCATCGTGGCGCAAATCTACTTTTTTGGTTACGGCACGCTGATCCAACTCACGTTGGCCATCCTCACCGCCTGCCTCTGTGAGGCGCTGGTATTACGCCTGCGGCGTCGCCCGCTCGCCACGCTCGGTGACAACTCCGCGTTGCTAACCGGTCTACTACTCGGCATTAGTCTGCCGCCCCTCGCTCCGTGGTGGCTGGTGGTACTGGGCAGCGCCTTCGCCATCATCGTCGCCAAGCAGTTGTATGGCGGCCTAGGACAGAATCCCTTTAACCCGGCGATGGTCGGTTACGTCATGCTGCTGATCGCCTTCCCGGTGCCGATGACCAGCTGGTTACCGCCGCAGAGCCTGCTGGCGCAACCGATCGACTTCGGCCTCGCCTTCGCGCAAATCTTCAGCGGCCATAGCAGCGAACTGCATGCGTTACTGGCTGTCGATGGCATCAGCTCCGCCACCCCGCTTGATAGCGTCAAGACCGGGCTGCGCAGTGGCCTGAACATGTCTACGATCTTCCAACAACCCATCTGGCAGAGTGAGTGGGCCGGGCTCGGCTGGCAGTGGATCAACGCCGGCTTCTTGCTCGGAGGCCTGTTACTCCTACTGCGTCGCGTCATCCACTGGCAGATCCCGCTGGGTTTCCTGGGCGCCATGGCGCTGTGCGCCGCTATCGGTCATAGCCTGGCACCGGGTAGCATCACCTCGCCGCTGATCACCCTGTTCTCCGGCGCCACCATGCTGGGTGCCTTCTTTATCGCCACCGATCCGGTCACCGCCTCCACCACGCCGCGTGGACGCCTGATCTTCGGCTTGTTATGCGGCCTGTTAGTCTGGTTGATCCGCACCTATGGCGGCTACCCTGACGGCGTGGCCTTCGCCGTGCTACTGGCCAATATCTGCGTTCCGCTGATCGATCACTACACCCAGCCACGCGTCTATGGCCATCGCTAAGGAGCCGCCATGCTAACCACTATGCGCCGCCACGGCATCCGCCTGGCCCTGTTCGCGGTACTCGCCACCGCCCTGACCGCCGTCGTCCACCAGTTGACGAGCCGCACCATCGCCCAACAGGCGGCACGGCAACAGCAACAACTGTTCGACCAGGTGATCGCGCCCGCCGACTACGATAACGATTTGCAGGGGAGCTGCCGCCTGATCCGCGACGCCCGGCTCGGTGACGATCAGCCTCATCGCCTCTATCTGGCACAGCGCCAAGGGCAGCCCGTCGCCGCTCTGGTCGAGGCCACCGCCCCCGACGGTTACGCTGGCGCCATTCGTCTCTTGGTCGGTACCGATTTTGCCGGTAAGGTCCTCGGTGTACGCGTCATCGAGCAGCATGAAACACCAGGACTCGGCGATAAGATCGAACGCCGCGTCTCCGATTGGATCGACAGCTTCCGCAATAAAGTGGTACATGGTGCCGCCGATCCGACGTTCCGGGTGAAAAAAGATGGCGGGGAGTTCGACCAATTCACCGGCGCCACCATCACCCCACGCGCGGTGGTCAATGCCGTGCGCCGTTCGACCCTGGTGATCCAGGATAGCCGTCCTCAGTTGGCGAGCCTGCCCGCCTGTGGAGAAAGAGAATGAGTGAAGCGAAAAATCTGCTGATCAATGGGCTATGGAAGAATAACTCGGCCTTAGTGCAACTACTTGGTCTGTGTCCACTGCTGGCCGTCTCCTCGACCGCGACCAATGCTCTGGGACTCGGACTGGCGACCACGTTAGTACTGGTATTGACCAATAGCGCCGTCTCGGCGTTGCGCCGCTGGGTGCCGACCGAGATCCGCATACCCATCTACGTCATGATCATCGCCTCGGTGGTCAGCGCGGTACAGATGCTAATCAATGCCTACGCCTTCGGCCTCTATCAATCGTTGGGGATCTTCATTCCCTTGATCGTCACCAACTGTATCGTTATCGGCCGAGCCGAAGCTTACGCCGCCCACAATCCGGTTGGCCTGGCGGCGCTGGATGGATTGGCGACCGGGTTAGGTGCCAGCGCCGCCTTGCTCGTCTTGGGTGCCCTGCGCGAGATCTTGGGTAATGGCACCCTATTCGATGGTGCCGATCAGTTACTCGGCCCTTGGGCCAGTGCGCTACGCATGCAACTCTTCCATAGCGATACCCCGTTCCTACTGGCTATTTTGCCACCGGGCGCATTCCTTGGCCTTGGATTTATGCTGGCGGGCAAATATGTTATCGATCAGAAGATGCGTAGCCGTCAGGCGCTGCGCGCCGCCCAACACACCCGTCGCACCGAGCTAAGCGATACGGCAGCGTCAAACCATGAGCAGGCATAATGAATCAGGCAAAACGTATTGAGATCCTGCGGCGGTTGCAAGCCGCCAACCCACAACCTACCACCGAATTACGCTACGCCTCACCGTTCGAGTTGTTGATTGCCGTACTGCTATCGGCTCAGGCGACCGACGTCAGCGTCAACAAGGCAACCGCGACCCTCTTCCCGCTCGCCAATACCCCGCAGGCCTTGTTAGATCTCGGTGTCGAGGGTATCAAACAGCATATTAAGACCATCGGCTTGTATAACAGCAAGGCCGAAAATATCGTCAAGACCTGCCGCCTGCTGCTGGATTTGCATGGCGGTGAGGTCCCGGAAGATCGTCAAGCCCTGGAAGCCTTGCCCGGCGTTGGGCGCAAAACGGCCAATGTGGTGCTTAACACCGCCTTCGGTTGGCCGACCATCGCCGTCGATACGCATATCTTCCGCGTCTGCAACCGCACTCGCTTCGCCCCAGGTGACACGGTGAATGCCGTCGAGGAGAAGCTGCTCAAGGTGGTACCGGCGGAGTTCGCCCTTAACTGCCACCACTGGCTGATCCTACATGGGCGCTATACCTGCATCGCTCGTCGTCCACGCTGTGGCTCTTGCTTGATCGAGGATCTGTGCGAGTACCGTGACAAGGTCTACCCTGAAGCGTAACACACCGCCCTGGCGCCAGAATGGCGCCTAGGCGCTACGCCGCGTACGACCAGCGCATTCTCGCGCGCCTGACTGTGATCGTTCCCGCCTTTTTACCTCTGCTCACCTCTCTGCACGAGCTCACTATTGACGCAAGCACTTTCGTTTTCATTATTTTGAACTAGATCACATTTAAGTGGTTAAATTTATTTCCCGAATGATAAACCATTGTTAGTTAATTGGATGATTTTGGAAAAATATCATTCTTTAGAAGAATGAAAGGCATTTTTAGCACTCAGCCAGACGATATCCCTATTTTTTAGCAAAATAGCAAAACATATAACGAAAAGCGTTTTGCATAGCAATTCGGCAAAATTTTACATCGCAAAACCCATTTTATGCGCGAGTTCCCTCTGATTAACATTTGTAACATTATCGGATTATTCCAGAAGCGGTTTATGTAACAGGATATTACAAAGGTATTGTCATCCCATAAAATATCGTGAAGAGTACCTCTCTTCTCGTCACGTATAACAATGTAAATAGTGTTTTTTTTAAACAACGCGCCGTGACTATTACCCGCTACGTAGCGGGCATGAATAACCAGAGGTAACTTGTGTCAAACGCAAACAACAACCCCGAAATTAGCCTAAACGCTTTTAAGCAACCCCGAGCCTTCTATCTCATCTTCTCCATCGAGTTATGGGAACGTTTCGGTTACTACGGCCTACAAGGCATCATGGCCGTCTACCTGGTCAAGATGCTCGGCATGACCGAGGCCGACTCGATCACCTTATTCTCGTCCTTCAGCGCCCTGGTATATGGCTTCGTCGCCATCGGTGGCTGGTTGGGTGACAAAGTCCTCGGCGCCAAACGCGTCATCATGCTCGGCGCCCTGGTCTTAGCCATCGGTTATGCCTTCGTCGCCTACTCCGGCCATGACTTATCACTGGTCTACGTGGGGATGGCGACCATTGCGGTCGGTAATGGCCTGTTTAAGGCTAACCCTTCCTCTCTGCTCTCGACCTGCTATGAGAAGAATGACCCGCGTTTAGACGGCGCCTTCACCATGTACTATATGTCGGTGAATATCGGCTCCTTCTTCTCTATGCTGGCCACCCCGTGGTTGGCCGCCCGTTTCGGGTGGAGCGTTGCCTTCTCGCTGAGCGTGGTCGGTATGCTGATCACCTTGGTTAACTTTATGATGTGCCGCCGTTGGGTCAAGGATCAGGGGTCCAAGCCTGACTTTGCGCCGTTGCAAATGGGCAAACTGGTGATGACCCTGATCGGGGTCGTGATCCTGGTCGCTATCTCTACCTGGCTGCTGCATAACCAGACCATCGCTCGTTGGGCGCTGGCCATCATCTCTGCCTGCATCGTACTGATCTTCGCCAAAGAGACCTTCGCCCTGCAGGGTGGCGCTCGTCGTAAGATGATCGTCGCCTTCCTGCTGATGCTGGAAGCCGTGGTGTTCTTCGTACTGTATAGCCAGATGCCGACCTCGCTGAACTTCTTCGCTATCCATAACGTCGAGCACAGCATCTTCGGTATCGCCTTCGAGCCGGAGCAGTATCAGGCACTGAACCCGTTCTGGATCATGGTCGCCAGCCCGATCCTGGCTGCAATCTATAACAAGATGGGTGACCGTCTGCCGATGCCGCATAAATTCGCTATCGGTATGGTGCTGTGCTCCTGTGCCTTCCTGGTCCTGCCGTGGGGCGCCTCCTTCGCGAACGACGCGGGCATCGTCTCCGTTCATTGGCTGGTGTTGAGCTATGCCCTGCAGAGTATCGGCGAACTGATGATCTCCGGTCTGGGTCTGGCGATGGTGGCACAGCTGGTTCCGCAGCGCCTGATGGGCTTCATCATGGGGTCCTGGTTCCTGACCACCGCCGCCGCCGCGCTGATCGCCGGTAAGGTCGCCGCACTGACCGCCGTCCCGGGTGACGTCGCCGATCCGCACGCCTCGCTGGCCATCTATAGCCACGTCTTTATGCAGATCGGTATCGCCACCGCCGTGATCGCCGTGCTGATGATGCTGACCGCACCGAAACTGAATCGTATGACGCAGGGCGACTAATCATCCCCCAACGCTTCATCTAAGGCGCCCACTCGGGCGCCTTTTTTTTGCCCTACTCACGCCGTCTAACAAGAAATTCTACCGTTTGCACAGACAGCGCCGATCCGACTGACTACGCTAAGAGGATGTTCTTTCTTCCCACAGGAAACGTCCAAGGAGCGAGCGATGAAGTTATTCTATAAATCAGGGGCCTGTTCACTCTCGCCACATATTGTTCTACGCGAGGCGGGGTTAGACTTCACCATCGAAAGCGTCGATCTGGCCAATAAGCGCACCGAACATGGCGGTGACTATCTGCAAATCAACCCCAAAGGGCAGGTACCGGCATTACTGCTCGATGATGGCACTCTACTGACCGAAGGGGTCGCCATCGTGCAGTATCTGGCCGATCGCGTCCCCGATCGTAAGCTGATCCCCCCTGCAGAGACGATGGCGCGCTATCACGCCATCGAGTGGCTCAACTATATTGCCACCGAGCTCCACAAGGGATTTGGCCCATTATTCAACCCCCGTCTGTCGGACGAAAACAAAGCGGCGGCACGGGCCGGGCTGGAGAAACAGTTTCACTACCTCGATACGGCCCTCGGCGAACGCCCCTACCTACTCGGTCAGGACTTTAGCGTCGCCGATGCCTACCTGTTCACCATCCTCTGTTGGGCGAAGGCGATGCATTTCGATCTGAGCCAATGGCCGACGTTGGCCGCCTATATGGCGCGCATCGCCGCCCGTCCGGCGGTGGTGGCGACGCTGAGCGCCGAAGGATTGGCATAAGCCTAACGCCAAGCGATACCAGAAACGAAAAGGCCTCCCAACGGGAGGCCTAACACAGCGTGATCGGTCGCGCGACTTAGCCGTGCAATGCCCGCGCCGTATAATGATGTTGCGGTTGCGCGATGCGATCTTGCGCCGCCACCAGTTGGAGCTCATATTCCCCCATCGCCTGCGTGGTCAACATCACCTCGTAAACCGCGGCGGTCACATGCTCCAGTGCACTCTGCAACGACTCGCCTTTCAGGAGATTGACCAGTAGCAGGCCGCTGGTCAGATCGCCCACCCCAACCGGCTGACGCGCACCGAAGTCCACCAGCGGACGGGCGATATGCCAGGCCTCCTGAGCGGTGACCAGCAACATCTCGAAACGGTCGTGATCATAACCGGCATTATGCAGATGTTTGACCAGCACGATGCGCGGCCCGCGAGCGATCAGCTCACGCGAGGCGGCCAAGGCTTCATCGACACTGCTGATGCGGCGATCCGTCAGCGTCTCCAGTTCTAGCAGGTTAGGTGCCATGATGTCGCTACAGGCCACCGCCTGCTGGCAGAAAAACTCCGCGACGCCCGGCGCCACGATGCACCCCTTCTCCGGATGCCCCATCACTGGGTCGCAAAAATACCATGCTGCGGGGTTACTCTGTTTCACCTGACGGACGATCTGCAGGATATGCTCGCCCTGCTGCGGTGAACCGATGTAGCCGCTCAACACCGCGTCGCAGCGCTGAAGCTCCCCGATATCGGCAATCCCTTGCACAATCTCGGTCAAATGCGTCGCCGGCATCACGCTGCCGGTCCAGTGACCGTACTGAGTATGATTGGAGAACTGAACGGTATTCAGTGGCCAGACATTCGCCCCCATGCGACGCATCGGGAAAACGGCGGCACTGTTACCGGCGTGGCCAAACACCACGTGAGATTGTATGGAAAGGATATTCTTCATCGTATTTTTACTTATCTGCCCGGAGGCAGCCGTTGATTTGAGTGGGGGCCGTAGCCCCCTTTGCTGTGATTACTTCCAGCAGATCAGGCAATAGTTCTTCTTGCCACGACGCAGCAGCGTGTAGCGGCCGAACAGACGATCGCTGTCGCTGAAAGTGTATTCGGGATCGGCTTGTTTCTCGCCGTTAACGGTGACCGCATTGGAGGCGATGGTCTTACGCGCCTGGCCACGGGACGGTTGCAGCTCGGAGTCGACCAACGCCTGCTGGAGATCGGCGCCGATGCTCATTTCGATCATCGGCATGCCATCCTGTGCCAGTTGCGCGAAGTCGGCTTCGGTCATCTCGTTCAGGCTGCCCGAGAACAGGCTGTGAGTGATGCGTTGTGCCGCCTGCAAACCTTCCGCGCCATGCACCAGGCGTGTGACTTCTTCGGCCAGCACATACTGGGCACGCGGGGCCTTGCCACTGTTCTTATCTTCCTCTTCCAAGGCATCGATCGCCTCGAGGCTCATAAAAGTAAAGAACTTGAGGAAACGGTATACATCAGCATCGGAGGTGTTGATCCAGAACTGATAGAACTTGTACGGGCTGGTCTTCTTCGGATCCAGCCACACCGCCCCACCCTCGGTCTTGCCGAACTTGGTGCCGTCGGCCTTAGTGATCAACGGTACCGTCAGGCCCCACACTTGCTGTTGGTTCAGACGACGGGTCAAGTCGATACCGGAGGTGATGTTACCCCACTGGTCGGAGCCGCCGATCTGCAACTCGACGCCATGCATACGGTTCAGGCTGGCGAAGTCGTAGCCCTGCAACAAGTTATAGGAGAATTCGGTGAAGGAGATGCCGACATCGTCGCGATTCAGGCGCTGCTTAACCGCTTCCTTGTTAATCATCTGGTTAACGGAGAAGTGCTTACCGATGTCGCGCAGGAAGGTCAGCACATTCATGCCGCCAAACCAGTCGTAGTTATTGGCGGCGATGGCGCTGTTAGCCCCACAATCGAAATCCAGGAACGGTGCGACCTGGTGGCGGATCTTCTCGACCCAACCCTGTACCGTCTCTTCCGTATTCAGCTTACGCTCGCTCGCCTTGAAACTCGGGTCGCCGATCAGCCCTGTCGCCCCGCCGACCAACGCCACCGGCTTATGCCCGGCCAGTTGGAAGCGCTTCAGACACAGCAGGGGAACCAGATGGCCCAAATGCAAGCTGTCTGCGGTCGGATCGAATCCGCAATACAGTGCGATAGGCCCCTGCGCCAGTCGCTCTGCCAACGCCTCTTCGTCCGTAACCTGGGCCACGAGGCCCCGCTCTTGCAATTGTTTAATCAGGTTGCTGCTTGCCATTAATAACTCCATTAATTATACACACACCGTAATCCATGCCAGACGCTGCCGGCAGGCCGATGCCAGGGCGGATTATAAACGCTATAGGATAAAGCGCCGGGCGCCGTCACGCCAGCCTTTAACCGGGAAATTACGCCGCTAGGGCGCTAAGCGATCGATCTGCCAGCCATCCTCGGCGCGCTGGTACAGAAAACGGTCATGCAGGCGATTTTCTCGCCCCTGCCAGAACTCCATGCTGTCGATGGCTACGCGATATCCCCCCCAGAAACTGGGTAGTGGAACCTCGCCTTGTAAGAACTTCTGCTTCAGCTCGAGGAACTTGCCCTCCAGGATGCCGCGGGTCGAAATACGCGCCGACTGATGAGAGACCCAAGCGGCGATTTGACTATCCTTGGGACGGCTGTGGAAATATTTCATCACCTCCAAGGTGGAGAGACGACTGGCGCACCCGGTCACGCTGACCTGACGATCCAGCATGTGCCAGGGAAAGTGCAAACTGATACGAGGATTCGTCTCCAACTGCTGCGCCTTATTGCTGCCCAGGTTGGTATAGAACACCATCCCCTGCTCATCATAGTGTTTCAACAGGACGATACGCTGATGAGGCTGCCCCGACTTATCTACCGTCGCCACACACATGGCGGTGGGATCGGCAAGACGCGCGTCGCATGCCTGGCGCAGCCAACGCTCGAACAGATCCAGCGGATTGGCGGTTAAATCCTGGCGACGCAGGCCACCACGCATATACTCGCGGCGCAAGTCGGCAATATCAAACTCGTTGTTTTCACTCATATTCAACCTCCCGACAGCGTAACTATCTTTATTCTGCCCCTTGATCGTCACGATCTCAATCGTCGCCCATCGTGACGCCGGCGCATCCGGCCTCACCGCGTGTTATTTGCCTGACAAATGACACCGTCCCACACACTTATCAGGTGGATAAGGTATTTTATTCTATTGATTTATATAGAGATAAAAACACCGCCCTCCCGAAGGCCGGGAGGACGGTGACAGCGGAGGGGAAACTATAGGGACAGTACTGGCGCGGGCTGGAGGAGACAATCATTCACGATGATGTGACCATCGCGCTCCACAAAAGCCCCATCGCCCTTCGACCAGAAGGTATACTGCCCATCGCTGTAACGCACCCCCGATGCCGACACGGTTTGGCGCAGGGTCAGTGCCCGACCATCCAGTACCATGCGTACCTGGCGCTGGGCATTATCCTGTTGCACCGTCAATGGCAGGGTGCCACACCGGTAGTGCAAGGTCTGCGGCGCGCCCACGCCAAACAGCTGACAACCGCCGAGCAACAGCGCCGCGCCGACTAGCATCATAATACGCATCACTCACCTCCCGCTCGCCAGATGGTCATCATCGGGGTTAGCCGGATAAATAGCGCCTAACAGGGTTGCGCGATCGGCACCCGTCACCGATGGCAGATTCCCCGGTAAGCCGGAGAGCGTCCGGTAGGCCAACCAGGCGAAGGCCAAGGCCTCCATATCATCCGCGCTGACGCCATACTTGTCGCTGCGTGCCACCTCGGTGCCGGGTAACAACGCGGCTAGCCGTGCCATCACCAGTGGATTATGAGCACCGCCACCACAGACCAATAGACGCTCACAGCCACCGGCCAACTCGACCTGATCGGCGATGCTACGCGCCGTCAGCTCGGCTAGCGTCGCCTGCACATCCTGCGGCGCAATCGCCGGCCAGCGCTGCAATTGACGCTCCAGCCACCCCAGATTAAACCACTCGCGTCCGGTACTCTTCGGCGCCGGACGCGCAAAATAGGGATCGGCCAGCATCTGCGCCAGTAATGCCGCATGCACTCGCCCCTCTCGTCCCCACGCGGCGTCAGCATCATAGGGGCGGCCGCATTGGCGCCAGATCCAGGCATCCATCAACATGTTACCCGGCCCGGTGTCAAAGCCACGTACCGCTTGCCCCGGCAGCAACAGCGACAGATTGGCAATCCCGCCAATATTCAGCACCATGCGCCGTTCCTCGGGATGTGCCAGCAACGCCTGGTGAAAAGCGGGCACCAGCGGCGCCCCCTGACCACCGTAGGCCATGTCGCGCCGCCGAAAATCCCCCACGGTAGTAATCCCGGTCAATGCCGCGACACGGTTATTGTCGCCCAATTGCAGGGTAAACGGCGCCGCGCCATCGGGTTGATGCCAGACCGTCTGGCCATGACAGCCGATAGCCACGATCTCCCTGGCCGTTAAACGTTGTTGCTCCAACAGGTGGTTCACCGCCTCGGCATACAGGGTTCCCAGGGTACGATCCAACTCGCCCACCGCCGCCAGTGTGGTCGCCTGCCCCTGGCACATCGCCAGGATCGCCGCCTTCACCGCCGCGGGGATCGGGTGTGTGTAGTGCCCCTGACGCGCCACGAACGTCTCGTCGATGGCGGCCAATACCACATCGATGCCATCCAGACTGGTGCCCGACATGATGCCAATATAGCGTCCCGTTTTCATTTCCCCTTCCCCCTACTCGATCTCTTCGCCCGCCATACCTTGACCAGAGCCTAACACTCAACCTATGGATTGCCTTAAGTTTTCGCAGGATCGCTGCCCGATTTACGCCAATTGCAGACAAATCCGACGCTCGCAAAAAGCTGCAACATAATTTCCATTTTCCAGCTTCTTAACCCACCGATTTATCACTAGAATATCATCATACCTGTCAGAAGACTGGGCTGCCCGGTACGAAGATCGCCGGTTTAACCACGGTTCAGCCATTTTGACATACACTGAAACTATCACGATGCAATCACCGGCGCTCTGCCCCGCCACACCGTACGCCTAGCGCGACGGCCGCACGGGGAGGAACACAGGTAATGGTAATAAAAGGAACCCAATCATGATGAAGCGTCTTATTATTGTCGCCATTGCTAGCGCAACTCTGGCTGGCTGCGCCAACACCAGTACCCTCTCTGGGGATGTGTACAGCGCCAATCAGGCTAAACAGGTGCAACAGGTGAGTTACGGGACTATCGTCTCCATAGAGCCGGTGCGCATTCAGGCGGGCAACGAGGCCAATATGATCGGTACCATCGGCGGCGCCGTCATCGGTGGGCTGTTGGGGAATACCATCGGGGGAGGAACCGGTCGTAGCTTGGCGACCGCCGCAGGGGCTGTCGCGGGTGGCGTCGCGGGCAACAGCATCGAAGGCGCGGTCAACCGTACCGATGGGGTGCAGTTGGTGATCAAGATGGATAGTGGTAAGACCATCGCCGTGGTACAGAAGGCCGACAAACAAGCCTTCCGCGTCAATCAACGCGTCATGTTGCTCAGCAACGGCAGCAGCGTCAACGTCTCGCCGATGTAATCGGCACATCAGCAACAAAAAAAACCGGAGGGATACCTTCCGGTTTTTTTGTTAGCGATGGAATAAAACTGAGTTATTTATTCTGTAAGTGAATAATATTCTGTTCCAATCGCTCTACCAAATTGGTCAGCAACGCGATTTCATCCGTTGAGATGCCATCCAGGATCTCACTGCGCGTCAGCGAAATCACACCCGTCACTTCTTTAATCACAGGCTCGGCGTCGTCCGTCAGCTTAATACGCTTAGCTCGACGATCATTCGCACAGATATGGCGGGTAATCAGCCCCTTATCTTCTAGCTGATCCAGCGTCCTGACTAAGGATGGTTGTTCGATACCGATCGCCTTGGCCAGTTGGATCTGAGATTGATCCGGAGGTAAGCGGTGAATGTTATACAACGTCACCCAATGAGTCTGCGTCAGCTCTAACGGCTTCAAACGCTGATCGATCAACGCACGCCACACTCGTACCAACCGTGATAAATCCGAGCCCAATGTCGATTCCAATTTAATCTCCTTATAATGAGTGTGCTAATCCATAACCCCGATACACCTGCTCCAGATGCTCGTCGAGCGGCCGAACCTATTTGGCTGACTGCTACGGCGCGCGACTCGGTGTTCACGAGGTATTGCAGAGACGGCAAACTCACACTACGCGTAGGCTAAACGGCGTAAGACGCCGACGCGCTACCGCCTCACCCTCGTGCCGGGTACATATCGGCCTATTCCTTTTGTTGCACTCTCGTTAGTCCCTTGCACACCCACTAATGGTGTGAATAAACCAACGATTGCA
The DNA here is from genome assembly GCF_003113495.2 of Edwardsiella tarda ATCC 15947 = NBRC 105688. NCBI lineage: Bacteria > Pseudomonadati > Pseudomonadota > Gammaproteobacteria > Enterobacterales > Hafniaceae > Edwardsiella > Edwardsiella tarda. The sequence goes on along the minus strand of NZ_CP084506.1, from coordinate 1,757,375 downwards.
TGCGAATAATATTAACCAGTTAGCTAAACAATATAAAGCGAAATAATAAAAAAAGTCTTATTTATTTGCGTGGTTCACCCATTAAAAAACATACATATTGCAAATAAAGCCTGCATTCTGTGCATAACATGATGAAAACATCGCCATGCAGGCCAGAAGGCGCCTGGGCTCGCTGACCACAGTGACGGTTCCCTCAGCAATAATCGCAATGATTTATTGCTTTAATATACAATATAAACAATCAACATATATATTTATCACATAAATTTGCGATGCATATAAAGGAATCGCCGAATGCTATTTAAAGCGACATTATAATGATTAACAAATATAACTAATAAAGATACGCTTATCAGTCCCCTCGTAATCACTCCCTCGACGGAATGGCCGAACAGTGCTTAGCCCATTGCCAAGACAGCAGGCGCTATGACACTATTGAAACGTCCTTTTAATCAGCCAGTGTTGAGGATACTATGCGCGTACTTCATACCATGCTGCGGGTCGGTGATCTGAAGCGTTCCGTCGATTTTTATACTCAGGTACTGGGCATGCGCCTGTTGCGTACCAGCGAAAACGAAGCCTACAAATACTCTCTGGCCTTCGTCGGCTATGGCGATGAAAGCCAGGGTGCGGTGATCGAACTGACCTATAACTGGGGCGTCGACAGTTATGAGATGGGCACGGCCTTCGGCCACATCGCACTAGGCGTGGATGACGTCGCGGCCACCGTCGAACAGATCCGCCTGGCTGGCGGCAAGGTGACCCGTGAGGCCGGCCCGGTCAAAGGGGGTCACACGGTCATCGCCTTCGTTGAAGACCCCGATGGCTACAAGATCGAATTGATCGAGAATCGCTCTGCCAGTCAGGGGTTAGGCCGCTAACCGCCGGATGTGAGATGGGCGGCCCCTATCGGTCGTCCATTCGCGCTCTCCCCCGCTCACCCCGTGTAAATCCCCGTGAAATTTGCCATAATAGGCGCTGCACTCAAAAATAAAGACACCAACGAACTCATGGCTGACACCTCTAACCTCAACGCGCTAAGCGCGCGTTTCCGTGGCTTTTATCCCGTGGTTATCGATGTAGAAACTGCAGGCTTCGACGCCAACCGCAACGCCTTACTCGAAATCGCCGCCGTTACCCTGCGGATGAACGACGCCGGCTGGTTGGAAACCGATCAATGTTTACACTTCCATATCGAACCCTTTGAGGGTGCCATCCTCTCTCCCGAGGCATTAGCCTTCAATGGCATCGATCCGCACAACCCGCTACGTGGCGCAGTCAGCGAGTATGAGGCGCTACACGCCATCTTTAAGGTTGTGCGTAAAGGGATCAAGGATCAGGAGTGCAATCGTGCCGTCATCGTGGCCCATAATGCCCACTTTGATCACTCCTTCCTGATGGCAGCCGCCGAACGCGCCAAGCTGAAACGCAACCCTTTCCACCCCTTCGCCACCTTTGACACCGCCGCACTCAGCGGACTGGTATTGGGGCAGACGGTATTGGCCAAGGCCTGCATCAGCGCCGAGATCCCCTTCGACAGTAGCCAAGCGCATTCCGCATTGTATGACACACAGCAGACGGCGCTCCTGTTCTGCGAGTTGGTCAATCGCTGGAAACGACTGGGCGGCTGGCCGCCGGCTCATCTCACGGATGCCGTGGCGGAGAACGAGGCTTAACTCGACGCCACCTCCTCTTCACCGCGCTTCTCGATGCCCGCCTACGCGGGCATTTTTCTCCCCTCGCCCTATTGCCGCGCCAGCGGAAGGGCACAAAACGTCACGACAGTGTATTTTTTTGTCGTAGCACGCACAGAAACATGCTAATAATCGTGCTACCGCCTTGATTGATTTTTAGGACATTGACGTCTATGAATGCTGTTGTTATTGCCGTTGTCGTAATGCTGGCGCTCAGTCTGCTGCGGATCAATGTGGTGATCGCCCTGATCGTCGCCGCATTGGTCGCCGGGTTAAGCGGAGGACTCCCATTAGAAACCACCATTACTACCTTTAGTGGGGGACTAGGCGGCGGCGCCGAGATCGCCCTAAGCTACGCCATGCTAGGAACCTTCGCCGTGGCAATCTCTCGCTCTGGGATCACCGATGTATTAGCTCAAGGCGTGATCCGACGCATGGGGCTAACGCCTAGCAGTAACCGTCTCTTCTGGTTCAAGTATGGCCTGTTACTGATCCTGACCCTGATCGCCATCTCGTCGCAGAACCTCATTCCGATTCACATCGCCTTTATTCCGATCCTTATTCCCCCGCTGTTGCACGTTTTCTCTCGCCTGCAACTCGACCGCCGCGCGGTGGCCTGTGTGCTGACCTTTGGTCTAATCACCCCCTATATGGTGCTGCCGATCGGCTTCGGTGGCATCTTTCTGAACAACATCCTACTGAAAAATCTTAACGATAATGGATTGCACGTCAGCGCCTCACAGGTACCGACCGCGATGTTGTTACCGGGACTGGGCATGTTATTTGGCCTGTTGCTGGCGCTGTTTTTTAGCTACCGCAAGCCACGACGCTATAACGAGGGGCGTATTTTATCGGCCGAACCGGAGCATAAACGCATCAACCTACGTTCCGTCTGGGTTGCCGTGTTGGCGATCATCGCCGCGCTCAGCGTACAGTTGGCGACAAACTCCATCGTACTCGGTGCCTTGATGGGCTTTGTGGTCTTTATCCTCGGCGGAGTGATCCATTGGCGCGAGACGCAGGATGTCTTTACTCGCGGCGTCCACATGATGGCCATGATCGGCTTCATCATGATCACCGCCTCCGGTTTCGCCGCCGTCATCAAGGCCACCGGCAGCGTCGATACCTTGGTCAACGCCATCGAGGGCGCCATCGGTGACAACCGTGGGCTGGCAGCCTTATTAATGCTGGTGGTCGGCCTGATCATCACCATGGGCATCGGCTCCTCCTTTTCTACCATCCCCATCATCGCCGCCATCTACGTCCCCTTGTGTATCGCCTTCGGCTTCTCACCGATGGCCACCATCGCTATCGTCGGTGTCTCCGGCGCCTTGGGTGATGCCGGTTCACCGGCCTCCGACTCCACCTTGGGACCCACCTCCGGGCTCAATATGGATGGTCAGCATGATCATATCTGGGACTCGGTCGTGCCGACTTTCCTGCACTACAACTTACCACTGCTCGCCTTCGGTTGGGCGGCCGCGATGATCCTTTAACGAGGATGGGACAGTCGCGCATGCTCTAGATACCATAAAGGCGCCCACCGGCGCCTTTATGATGTCACCCACAACGGGTATTACGCATTATCTTGATCTTGGCTATCCGCACTATGGCGGGCCGCCGCTTCCTTAATCAGGCTCTGCAACTCACCGCGTTGATACATTTCCATCATGATATCGCAGCCGCCGATTAACTCGCCCTCGACCCACAGTTGCGGGAAGGTCGGCCAGTTAGCGAACTTCGGTAATTCGGCACGAATGTCCGGGTTTTGCAGGATATCCACATAGGCAAAACGCTCGCCACAGGCCGACAACGCCTGCACCGCCTGCGCAGAGAAACCGCAACTCGGCAGCTTCGGTGAACCTTTCATATATAGCAGGATCGGGTTCTCGGCGATCTGACGCTGGATCTTTTCGATGGTGGTCATTGTCTCTACTTCCTTTATTCAGTGTTATACCTGTTAGGCTGCCATTATCACCCAAGCGTATCCTCGGGGACAAGGCGCTCGATGCTGAGCCCCATCCCCCTATCCACGCTCCCTACACGACGCAAGAGATCGCCCGCGACAAGGCCGGGTGTCGCTATTGTAGCGGTGACGGGCAGCGGAAAAAAACACCCCATTTTGTGTGGTCTCTTCAGCGCATCACGCTAACCCCCAGCGCGCTCGCCAACTCGATATCCCCAGCGATTTATCGGGGAAAATAGACGCTATTTTCCCCAGAAAAAATAGGGGATGACGCGAAATGCACCAATTGAAATATTTGCTCACAATTAGACGCTAATACGTAAACATCAGTACTGTTATCTTCGGCATTATTGAATTAATACTGTAGTTTCTAGGTTTTTATTTTAGTGTTTGGCTCGGAAGCGATTGATGATGCGTCTATTCGTTGCGCTCTTTGTACTGCTGTTTACCCAATGGTTTACCACCTCGGCGGCGGCCGCACCGGCCCACAAGATTAGCGCCGATCAGCGGAAGTCTGCGGCGTCTCACAGCCAGCATGCCGAGCGTAAGAAGCGTAAAAGCGAGCACGGCAGCGCCAAACAACGCAGCGCCACGCATCAGGCCAGCGCACACGTTCAGCGTACCTCCCATTCCGCTTCCCGTCCCGTCACCGCCACGCATGCTAGCCACCCCCCCCGGCGCGGCGCAAAAACTCACACGGAGCGTAGTCGTCATTCATCGGCCGCACGCAAGCAGAGCGCGCCAAAGAAACACTATGGCCGCCCTTCCGCGCGGCAAGTGGCGCATCATGTCACTCGGCGCCACCCACAGGAAGATAGACACCCCCTGCGTCTCAGCCCGCAGCACAAAAAACGCTATCAGCATGCCAAACAGACGGCGATGAATAAGCTGATGCGCCAGATCGGGAAACCCTATCGCTGGGGAGGCAGCTCGCCCCACACCGGTTTCGACTGTAGCGGTCTGATCTACTACGCCTACCAGGATCTGCTGAATATCAAAATGCCACGCACGGCAAACGAGATGTATCACCTGCGCGATGCCGCGCCGGTCAAACGCAACGAATTACAACGCGGCGATCTGGTCTTTTTCCAGATCAATGGCCGTGGCGCGGCCGATCATGTTGGGGTCTACCTGGGGAACGGTAAGTTCATCCAGTCACCGCGCACCGGCGAGGAGATCCGCATCAGCTACCTCGGCGATGACTATTGGCAGGATCACTATCTTGGCGCTCGTCGTGTGATGACGCCGAAAACCATTCGCTGATCGCCCGTCATCACCCTGCGGCGGTCTGCACATGATCGCCGCGTCTCTCCTTGCTGTCTCCACCGACGCCCCCGCTGCTGCACATTTCACCATTCGATCGACTAAAATACAGCTACCCCCTGTCTTTAATGGTAAAACTTGCTAGAATCACAAACCATAACAAGCGGACAACAAGATTTTTTCATTTTTATCTCACCGCTGGCGTACGCTCCGGCGTCGCGTCTACGGTTCAACCGGCTTGTCACAAAAGCATTAAGGAGAGAGCTATGTCATTTGAATTACCTGCATTACCGTACGCCAAGAATGCGCTGGAGCCGCATATCTCCGCCGAAACCCTGGAATACCATTACGGTAAGCACCACAACACCTATGTGGTTAACCTGAACAACCTGATCAAGGGGAGCGAGTTCGAAGGTAAGTCTCTGGAAGAGATCATCAAGACCTCCAGCGGCGGTATCTTCAACAACGCCGCTCAGGTATGGAACCACACCTTCTACTGGCACTGCCTCTCTCCGAACGGCGGTGGCGAGCCGACCGGCGCGTTGGCCGACGCGATCAACGCGGCCTTTGGCTCCTTCGCCGCCTTCCAGGAAGCGCTGACCAAGTCTGCCGTCGCCAACTTCGGCTCCGGCTGGACCTGGCTGGTGAAAAAGGCGGATGGCAGCCTGGCCATCGTCAACACCTCTAATGCCGCCACCCCGCTGACGGGTGAAGACAAGCCGCTGCTGACCGTCGACGTATGGGAACACGCCTACTACATCGACTATCGTAACGCCCGTCCGAAATACCTGGAAAACTTCTGGGCGCTGGTTAACTGGGAATTCGTCGCGCAGAACCTGGCCTGATCCCGATCATCCGGTGATAAAAAAGGCGCTCTTTGAGCGCCTTTTCTCTTTGCCTCCGGCTCTGTCCCCGCCGCCTTGGCTCACTCTCAATGTAGTGCGACAATCAGGCCTGCGACGACGATCAGCGACAGGGCTACCACCGTGGTCACCAAGGAATATTTCAGATCGCTTTCCATTTTGACACCTCTTGTTTTACGTTCTATATCAATTTTTGCCCATAAAGCAAACACGCTAAATCTGTGTTAAATCATTTTTACATAAATCACTCATTAAAACACGCAGAAAATCTTATGATTACATCCTGCGCAAATCGCTAATTAGTGCTTCCCCTTTTGCGTAAGATCAGCCAGAATTTGCGGTTTACTGCCGCGTGGCGACGTTATAATTTTAAACAAGAAACGACACACGTCACCCTATTTGCGCAACCGCAGCGATGCTGTACTACCGAGATTTGCGCGGGCGTCGTTACACGCAGGCAAACGATTAACAAACCGGCGACGCACCGCGTACGCCTAGGAGTCATTTGTTTCATGGCAACGATTAAAGATGTGGCAAAACGCGCAGGCGTGTCGACCACCACGGTGTCTCACGTCATCAATAAAACTCGCTTTGTCGCCGACGAAACCAAAGCCGCCGTGTGGGAGGCCATCAAAGAGCTACACTACTCGCCCAGCGCCGTTGCCCGTAGTCTGAAGGTTAACCATACCAAGTCCATCGGCCTGTTGGCGACCTCCAGCGAGGCGCCTTACTTCGCCGAGGTCATCGAGTCGGTCGAGAACAGCTGTTACAGCCAGGGCTATACCCTGATCCTGTGCAACTCCCACAACAATCTGGAGAAGCAAAAGGCCTATTTGGCCATGTTGGCGCAGAAACGCGTCGATGGTCTGCTGGTCATGTGCTCCGAGTACCCCGAGAATCTGCTGGAGATCCTGGAGGATTACCGCCATATCCCGATGGTGGTCATGGACTGGGGTACACGGCGTAGCGACTTCACCGATGCGATCCAGGACAACGCCTTCGAGGGTGGCTATCTGGCTGGCCGCTACCTGATCGAACGCGGCCATCGCGATATTGGCGCCATCACCGGCCCGGGATCGCGCAACACCGGCGGCGGCCGTCTGCGTGGCTTCATCAAGGCGCTGCAAGAGGCTAACATTACTCCGCAACCCGAGTGGCTCGTCGAGGGTGATTTCGAGCCGGAGTCCGGTTACGCAGCGATGCAAAACATCCTGGCTCAGAAACAGCGCCCGACCGCCGTGTTCGTCGGCGGGGATATCATGGCGATGGGGGCCATCTGTGCGGCAGATGAGATGGGCTTGCGCGTGCCGCAAGATATTTCCGTCATCGGCTACGATAACGTGCGCAACGCGCGCTACTTTACCCCGGCGTTGACCACCATTCACCAGCCGAAGGAGCGTCTCGGCGCCATGGCGTTTGACATGCTGCTCGATCGCATCACCAGTAAGCGTGAAGACGCCAAGACCATCGAGGTGCATCCCAAACTGGTCGAGCGACGCTCCGTCGCCGATGGGCCGTTCATCGATTACCGTCGCTAAGCGTGTCACGGCTGGCGATCTTCCCGCTACTGGTACTGCTAGCTGGGTTATTGCCGCTGGCGGCGATGCTGCCCGCCACCCTGCTGCCGCTGCAACAGGGGGATCTCGCGAGCACCTGGCAACAACTGCTGCACTGGCCCGCACTGGGCGGCAGTCTACTGCTCTCGCTGCTCAGTAGCCTCGGCGCCTCATTGGGGGCGCTAACGCTCGGGTTAGCGCTGGCCGGGCGGACGCTACAACAGCGGCGCCGCCATCGCCTGACGCCGGCCCTACTACTCGCCGCCCCCCATATCGCCCTGGCCACCGGCCTATTGATGCTCGTGGCTCCCACCGGCCTCGTGTGGCGCCTGTTGGCACCACTGTTCGGCTGGCAGCACCCCCCCGATTTGCCGCTGCCCAACGATCCCTATGCCCTGAGCCTGATGCTGCTGCTCCTGCTCAAGGAGACCCCCTTCTTCTATCTGCTGGTGCTGGCTCAGGCCGAACGCTGCGCGGCGGCGCAACAACTTAGTGCCGCCACCGCGCTCGGCTATCCACCGAGCCAGGGATGGTGGCGTATCGTGGTGCCGCAGTTATTGCCCGGCTTACGCCTGCCGATGTTCTGCGTGCTGGCCTTCTCGCTCTCGGCGCTGGATCTGGCCCTGTTGCTTGGCCCGCAACGTCCCTATCTGTTTGCGCAACTCTTATGGCAATGGATCAGCGACGGTGAGCAGGGCGCGCTGGCGGCGCTCGGTGCGCTGGTGTTGCTGTTACTCAACGCCCTGGCGCTGCTGATCTGGTTCGCTATCGAACGCGTCTGGATCCACTATTGCCGCCGGCCGCCACGCCGCCATCAGCGGCAGATGAGAGGACGAATCGCACTCTATTGGCCCATCGCCTTAGGCCTCACGGCAAGCGTCTACCTGATGTTACTGCTGATCTCCCTGGCACAGCGTTGGCCGTTTCCCTTGCGCTGGCCGCAACAGTGGCGCTATGACAGTTGGCTGTACAGCTTCAATGACTGGAGCGGCCCACTGTGGCACACCCTATGGATCGCCCTGGCGGTCAATCTGTTGGCGTTGCCCTTGGCGCTGGGCACCCTGGAGTGGTATGCCGCGCGTCGACGCCAACCCGGAGCCTGGCTGCTCTTACCCCTACTGCTACCGCAAATGGGGCTGATCTTCGGCCTACAGCTCTTCGCCGCCCATTATCACTGGCTGGGTCGCTATCCAGTGGTGATCTATGGTCAACTGCTGTTCGTCACCCCCTATTACCTGTTGACGCTCTCCGGCCCCTGGCTGCGTTTCGATCAGCGCCAGATACGCGTCGCGCTGGCGTTGGGGCAGACACCCTGGCGGGCCTTCTACCGCGTCAAGCTGCCGCAACTCATGCCGGCACTCCTGCTCGCCCTCGCCTTTGGTGTGGCGGTCAGCGTCGGCCTGTATCTCCCAACCCTAGGGCTGGGCGCCGGGCGCTTGCCCACCCTGGCCACCGAAACCGTCGCCTACGCCAGTGGCATCGATCGCCGTCTGGCGGCCATCGGCGCCCTGTGGCAAACGCTGCTGCCGTTACCCGCCTTCCTGTTAGCGCTCTGGCTGCCGTTGCGTGGCGTGCGAGGATCTTCTCGTCATGACTTCCCTTAAACTCGAAAACTTCTGCGTGACGTTGTCACATAAGCCACTGCTGCCCGCACTCTCCCTGACGGTAGCACCCGGAGAGATCCTCACGCTGATGGGGCCGAGCGGCTGCGGTAAATCGACGCTCTTAGCCGGGATCGCGGGCCAGCTCCCCCCGCCACTGCGTGCCGAAGGCGCACTGTGGCTGGGTCAGCGCGAACTCAGCCAAACGCCCCCTTGGCGTAGGGGGATCGGGCTGTTGTTCCAGGACGATCTGCTCTTCCCTCACCTCACGGTCGAGCAGAATCTCCGCTTCGCTCTCTCCCCGCAGGCGGCACCGGATGCCGTCGCTCAGGCGTTATGCCAAGCGGAGATGGCGGAGATGGCCGCCGTTTATCCGGCAACCCTCTCCGGCGGGCAACGGGCTCGCATCAGCGTGCTGCGCACGCTGCTCGCCGCCCCACAGGCGCTACTGCTCGATGAACCCTTCTCTCGCCTGGACACGCCATTGCGCCGGCGCTTCCGCCACTGGATCTATCAGCAGATCGCCCAGCGCGCCATCCCCACCATCCTGGTCACACACGATGCGGCCGATGTCCCCCGCGCGGGACGGATCATCACACTGGCTGTGGCATGAGCCACTCCTGATTCATGGTGCGCGTATCGCCGAGGTAATCGAGTAACCAGTCGAGCGCCGGCGAACGACTGTGGTCTTGCCAGGTCACGCAGCACGCGCTATCGGGAAAGGATTGACTCAAACGCAAGGCGTGCAGACGCCCGGCGGCGATCAAGGGATCGGCGGCATGTGCCGGCATCAGGCCGACACATAACCCGGCCTCCAGACAGTCGATGGCGCACGGCCAATCCGGCGCCACCAGGCGCCGCTGGTTATCCAACAACCAGGTATCCCGCTTGGGAAGAGTGCGCGAGGTATCCTCGATACTCAGCGCCGGAAACGGTCGCAGACGATCGTCATCCAACTCACCGTCGAAGCCCGCCAAGGGGTGATCGGGGCTGACCACGCAGCGCCAGTGGAGAAAGCCCATGTCGCGGAAGGCGTAGCGCCCCCCGGCTGGCACCGCTCGCGTGGCGCCGATCGCCACCTCGACCCGACCGTTGATCAGCGCGTCCCATACGCCATTAAATACTTCGCTGTGGATCATCAACTCCATGTCGGGGAAGTGGCGGTAAAAATCCACCACCAATTGCTGGCAACGCTGCGGACGGACGATTCGGTCGACCGCCACATGGAATTGGCCGCGCCAACCGTTGGCGACCTGCTGGCACTGGCGCCGGGTGGCATGCATTTTTTTGATAATAGCGCGCGCCTCATCGACGAAAAACGCCCCAGCCTCCGTCAACTCCACATCGCGGTGACGCCGCTCGAACAGCGTGACCGCCAACCAATTCTCTAACTGCCGTACGGTGTAGCTCACCGCAGAGGGCACCCGGTGCAGCTCCTGTGCCGCCGCGCTAAAGCTACCGGTACGTGCCACGGCATCGACCACCTCCAGCGAATACTCCGACCACATAGCTAACCCCCTCTCACACTGCTTTCAAAATTTTTCACTCATAATGCCAAATAATAGCGTTTCACAAGCGCGATGCCAGCCAATAAACTCTCAGCCGTCACATTCTCCGCCTGCAAAATATTCATAACGAGTCAAAATAATGAGAAGTAAATCAGGTTTCATGTTCTATCTGGCCGGCCTCAGTATGCTGGGATACCTGGCCACCGATATGTATCTGCCCGCCTTCGGCGCGATGCGCCAGGATCTGGGCGCCTCCGCCGGTGCCATCAGCGCCAGTCTGAGTATCTTCCTGGCCGGTTTTGCCTTTGCACAACTGCTGTGGGGACCGCTCTCCGATCGCATCGGACGCAAGCCGGTGCTGGTGTTGGGCCTGAGCATGTTTGCGTTGGCCTGTCTGGGCATGCTGTGGATCGAGAACACCAGCCAGCTGCTGGTACTGCGTTTCGTGCAGGCGGTCGGCGTCTGTTCCGCCGCCGTCACCTGGCAGGCCTTGGTTATCGACCGCTACAGCAAAGGGGTTGCCAACCGCGTCTTCGCCACGGTGATGCCGCTGGTCGCCCTGTCACCGGCATTAGCCCCGCTGCTCGGCGCTTGGTTACTCAACCACTTCGAGTGGCAGGCGATCTTCGCCATGCTGTTCCTGATCACCCTGCTGCTGCTGATCCCCACACTGCGGCTAAAAGAGCATCGAGCCGCCGCCGCGAATACCCGCGCGCCGAACATCGGCTTCCTGCATCTGATGCGCTCCAATATTTTTAGCGGCAACGTGCTGATCTACGCCGCCTGCTCCGCCGGTTTCTTCGCCTGGCTGACCGGCTCGCCCTTTATCCTCGGCGAGATGGGCTATAGCCCGAACGATATCGGCCTGAGCTATGTGCCGCAAACTATCGCCTTCCTGTTGGGTGGCTACGGTTGTCGCGCCCTGCTGAGCCGCATCGGTGGATCCCTGCTGTTGCCTTGGTTGTTGGTGATCTATTCACTGAGCATGCTGGCGATGCTGGTGATGGCGCTCAGCTATCAACCCGGCCTGCTGGCGTTGCTGGTCCCGTTCTGCATCATGGCGATGATGAACGGTGCCATCTACCCCATCGTGGTGGCCAGTGCCCTGACCCCCTTCCCGCATAACAGCGGCAAGGCGGCAGCCTTGCAGAACACCCTACAACTGGGGGTCTGCTTCCTGGCCAGCCTGCTGGTTTCGGCGCTGATCCACCTGCCACTGTTGGCGACCACCGCCATCATGGCCGCGACGATCCCGCTGGTAGTCCTGGGTTACTGGCTCAAGAGTGACAGTGTCACGACCATGCTCGAGAAACGCCGCGAACAGCAACGCGGCCAGCACGCCCTCACTCGCCATTAATCACCCCGCCCACCTTCTGCGGTGAAAAAGACGGCACTTGAGCCGCTTTTCACCGCAGCCTATACTGGATGAGATATGACCTGGTTCATATTTCTTCCCTCCAGGTCGTTATCATTTGCGTGTTCTGTGGATGGCATCACATTAGCCTGAGCCCTATCGGGCCGTCAGAGACGCTTTTTCACCCTGATTCATGGTGTTGATTGGGCAGACGCCCCATCCGTTGGCATAGTTTTCGTAGCGGTCGCGACGTGCGCCTCGGCACGCCGTTCGTCAGATTTGGCTAGGGAGCAACGATGAGTTCATCATGTGTAGAAGAGGTCAGCGAACAGAATGATAGCTGGCAACGCATCGCCAGCGAGATGTTAGGACGGGCCGGTATCACACTCAACGGTGATCAACCCTATGATATCCAGGTTATCCATCCCGGCTTTTACCGCCGGGTACTGCAACAGGGATCGCTGGGCCTGGGTGAAAGCTATATGGATGGCTGGTGGCGATGCGAGCGATTAGATATCTTCTTTCATCAGGTATTACGCGCCGGCCTGGAGCGCCAACTGCCGCATCACTGGCGCGACACCCTACGCGTCGCCAGCGCTCGCCTGACCAATCTCCAGTCCCGCCGCCGCGCCTGGATGGTCGGACGCGAACACTACGATCTGGGCAACGATCTCTTCAGCCTGATGCTCGACCCCTATATGCAATACTCCTGCGCCTACTGGAAACAGGCCGAGACCCTGGAACAGGCGCAACAAGATAAGCTGCGCTTGATCTGTGAGAAACTCCAATTGCGTCCCGGCATGACCTTACTGGACATCGGCTGTGGCTGGGGGGGGATTGGCGGCCTACGCCGCCCGCCACTATGGGGTTCGGGTCGATGGGGTAACCATCTCGGCCGAACAGCAGAAGCTGGCAGTCGAACGCTGCCACGGGTTGGATGTGCGCATCCTGTTGCAAGACTACCGCGATCTGAACGCGCGCTACGATCGGATCGTCTCCGTCGGCATGTTCGAACACGTTGGTCCAAAGAACTACGCCACCTATTTCGCCGTCGCTCGGCGCAATCTTAAGGATGATGGGCTCTTTCTGCTGCATACCATCGGCGCGAACCACACCACGCCGGATGTCGATCCCTGGATCAATAAGTATATTTTCCCCAACGGATGCCTCCCCTCGCAGCGCCATATCGCCCAGGCCAGCGAACCGTACTTCGTGATGGAGGATTGGCATAACATCGGTGCCGACTACGACCGCACCCTGATGGCTTGGCAACAACGCTTCCTCGCCGCCTGGCCGACGCTACAAGAACGCTACTCCGAACGCTTCTTCCGTATGTTCAACTACTATCTGTGCGCCTGCGCCGGTGCGTTCCGTGCCCGCGATATCCAACTCTGGCAGGTTCTGTTCTCCCCACAAGGGATCGCCGGGGGGATACGGGTCGCGCGCTAAAGGGCATCAGGGGCCAGACGGGCGGCACACCCAGGATGGGCCGCCCGCTCTCCTGCGTTTAGCGAGTCACCCGATGCAGAGCGCGGCGTTGACGATGCAACCAGATCAGCTTATAGGCCGCCGGGATGATAAACAGCGATAGCAGCGGCGCGGTGATCATCCCACCGATCATCGGCGCAGCGATACGGCTCATCACCTCCGAGCCGGCGCCGCTTCCCCACAGGATCGGCAGCAGACCGGCGATGATCACCGCCACGGTCATCGCCTTGGGGCGTACCCGCAGCACCGCACCATGATACAACGCCTCATCCAACGCCGCCGGGGTAAAACGTTCACGCTGGCATAACGCCGGATCTTGCTCGATAGCCTGGCGTAAATACATCAACATCACCACGCCAAACTCGGCGGCCACACCGGCCAGGGCGATGAAGCCGGTACCGGTGGCGACCGACAGATGAAAGCCCTGCCAGTAGAGGAACCAGATGCCCCCTACCAGGGCGAAGGGCAGGCTCATCAGGATCAGCAGTGCCTCTTCGACCCGCCGGAAAGCCAGATAGAGCAGGATGAAGATGATCACCAGCGTCATCGGCACCATCAGCATCAGCTTGCGATTGGCATGCTCCAGCAGTTCGAATTGGCCGGAGAAGCTGACGCTGGTGCCCGGTGCCAGGGTGACCTGCTGCCGGATCGCCGTCTTCAGATCCTCAACCACCGACACCATATCGCGGCCACGCGCATCAATGTAGATCCAGCTGGCCGGACGCGCATTCTCGGTCTTCAGCATCGAAGGCCCAGAGGCCACGCGCACCTCCGCCACGTCGCCCAGGGTGATCTGCTGCTGTAACGGCGTCAGGATCGGTAATTGGCGTAGCGCCTCGGGCGACTCTCGCCAGGCCTGAGGGTAACGTAGCGTGATGGGATAACGCGCCACCCCCTCGACGGTCTCTCCGACCATCGCCCCGCCGATGGCGGAGGAGACGAATAGCTGCACATCGGCGACCGTCATGCCGTAGCGCGCCGCCTTCTGGCGCTGGATCTGAATGTCGAGGTAACGCCCCCCCTCCAGGCGCTCCGCCAGCGCCGAGACCACGCCGGGTACCCCCTTCGCCACCGCCTCGATACGCTGGGCCGTGACGTCGATGTCGCCCAGCACGGTACCCGATACCTTGATGCCGATCGGACTCTTGATCCCGGTCGAGAGCATGTCGATGCGGTTGCGGATCGGCGGAACCCACAGGTTCGCCAACCCCGGCAGACGTACCGTGGCGTCAAGTTCGGCGATGATCTTGTCCATCGTCATCCCTGGACGCCACTGATCCTGCGGTTTCAACTGAATGGTGGTCTCGATCATCTCCAACGGCGCCGAGTCAGTCGCCGTCTCCGCCTTGCCGCTCTTACCAAAGACACTGGCCACCTCTGGCACCTGCTTGATCAGTTTGTCCGTGGTCTGCAACAGTTGCGCCGCCAGGGCGGGCGAGATCCCCGGTAGCGTCGAGGGCATGTACAACAGATCGCCTTCGTTGATGGTCGGCAGAAACTCGCCGCCGATACGCTGCAACGGCCAGATCACCGTCACGATGGACAACGCCGCCACCAGCAGGGTGAGTCGCGGCCAACGCAGCACGGCGAGTAACAGTGGATGATAGATCCTGATCAGAAAGCGATTCAGTGGATTACGACTCTCTGGTGGGATGTTGCCACGGATCCAGAACCCCATCAGGATGGGGATCACGACGATAGCCAACGCCGCCGCCCCGGCCATGGCGTAGGTCTTGGTGAACGCTAATGGACCGAACAGCCGCCCCTCCTGCCCCTCGAGGGTAAAGATGGGGATAAATGAGAGCGTGATGATCAGCAGGCTGATGAACAAGGCCGGCCCCACCTCGACCGCCGCATCCGTGATCACCCGCCAGCGCGTCGCGTTGTCGATAGGGCTGTCGGGATGACGATGCGCCCACTCCTCCAGGCGTTTATGGGCGTTCTCGATCATCACGATCGCCGCATCGACCATCGCCCCTACCGCGATGGCGATGCCGCCCAATGACATGATGTTGGCGTTAATCCCCTGATAGCGCATGATGATAAAGGCGATGCACAGCCCCAGCGGCAAGGAGACGATGGCCACCAGCGCCGAACGCACATGCCAGAGGAACAGGGCGCAGACCAGCGCCACCACGATAAACTCCTCCAGCAGTTTGAGGCTCAGGTTGTCGATCGCCCGATCGATCAGTTGGCTGCGGTCATAGGTCGTCACCACCTCCACGCCGGGTGGTAGGCTGCTTTGTAGCGTGGCGAGCTTCGCCTTCACCGCACTGATCACCTGGCGCGCGTTCTCGCCCGAACGCAGGATCACCACGCCCCCGGCCACCTCACCCTCGCCATCCAGCTCGGCGATCCCCCGACGCATCTCCGGCCCAATCTGGACGCGAGCGACATCGTGCAGGGTGATCGGCACGCCCTGCTGGTCGCTCTTCAGAACGATGTGGTTAAAGTCGTCGAGGGTGCGCAGATAGCCGTTGGCGCGTACCATATACTCCGCCTCGCCCAGCTCCAGCGACGCGCCGCCCGCCTCCTGATTGGATGCCCCGACGGCCTGCTTCACCGCCGCCAGGCTGATGCCATACTGTGTCAGCTTCAACGGGTCGACCTGGATCTGATACTGTTTCACCACCCCGCCGACCGAGGCCACCTCCGAGACGTTAGGAATAGTCTTCAACTCATACTTTAGAAACCAATCCTGGAGTGAGCGTAGCTCGGCCAGATCGTGCCGTCCGCTCCTATCCAGCAGCGCATACTCGAAAATCCAACCGACGCCGGTGGCATCGGGTCCGATCTCCGCGCTCACCCCCGCCGGGAGCTTACCCTGTACCTGATTCAAATACTCCAGCACCCGCGAACGCGCCCAATAGAGGTCGGTGCCATCGGCGAAGATGACATAGACATAGGAGGTGCCGAACTGGGAGAAACCGCGCACCGTCTTGGCCCCCGGCACCGACAACATGGTGGTGGTCAGCGGATAGGTCACCTGATCCTCCACCAACTGTGGTGCCTGCCCGGGGTAGCTGGTCTTGATAATCACTTGCACATCGGAGAGGTCGGGTAACGCATCCACCGGCGTGTTGGCGATGGTCCACGCGCCCCAGAGGCTAAGGAACAGCACTCCCATCATCACCAGGAAACGGTTGGCCACCGAGCGGCGAATGATCCATTCAATCATGACCCACTCCTCCCTGCTCGTGAGACGCCGTAGACGAACCCGTACGGGCAGATGACGATGGCGCCTCCCCTTCATTCGCCTGGCGCATACGCGCCAACGCGCCGCTAATGCTAGCCTCCGAGTCGATCAGGAACAGGCCATTGGTCACCACCGACTCGCCCTCCGTCAACCCGGCGGCGATGGCTGCCTGCTGCTGCGCCTCTTGCGCCACCGTGACGCGCTTCGGCAGGAAGCGCCCCTCCGGCGTCACGGTGATCACATGCTGCTCGGCGCCGTTATCGACGATCGCCTGGGCGGGGATCAATAACATCGGCGGGCTCTGCGTCTCGAGGCGTAGCGTGGCGTTCATCCCGGGTCTCAGCCGACCGTCGGGATTCGCCAGCGAGAGACGGATCTGTAGGGTGCGTGTCGTCGCATCGGCGCGGGGCAGCGTGCGCCAGTCGAGTAGCGAAAAGCGCTGCTGAGGATAGGCGGGCACCGTCAGCTCGAAGCGGCTGTCCGCATTCAACTGCGCCGCCATCGTCTCAGGCAGTGCGGCAGTGACCCAGACCGGATCGATGCCCTGGATCTGGGCGACCACCTTATCCTTGGAGAAGTTCATTCCGGCGCGCAGATCGAAGGCGGTGATCACCCCGTCGATCGGTGCACGCAGGGTGAAACGGGTCTGGATGCGACGCGTGGTACGCAGACGCTGGATGTCTGCCTCCGGCATCCCGCTTAGACGCAGGCGCTCCAGTACCCCCTGGCGCTGCGCCTCTTGGCTCGCACCCTGAGTGAGGAGTAGATATTCGCTCTGTGCCTCAACCCAGGCGGGAATAGTCATGTCGACCAGTGGCGTGCCCCGCGTGATCCGATCGCCGTTGGTCAACGGATAGACCTTTTCGACAAAGCCCTCCGCGCGCGCCTGCACGATCACATATTGGTATTCGTTAAAGCCGATGGTCGCGGGCAAGGTGATGCTGTCGCGTAATCGCCCTTGGCGTACCGTGACCGTCTTTAAGCCCAGGTTCTGTTGTTGGGCGGGATCGATGCGTATCCCTGCCGCCTGATCCTGTTCCGCCCCCTCATCGGCGTATTTCGGCACCAGATCCATGTCCATAAAGGGGGATGGACCCGGCTGGTCGAATTTGACATCGGGTTTCATCGGATCATACCAAAACAGGACGCGGCGTTCGGCGGGAGCCGAGGCCGTCGAGGCTGACGGCGTCAGATAAGCATACAGGCCGACGCTGATCAGCCCTCCCAGAATTAAGCCACAGGCAAGCGCTGTGGCATATTTTATGTGTAGAGCGGGCATGACAATCCCCATTCGCTAGCCGGTCATTCACGACGGACGTAGAGTCGAGCAGCCGGTGATGGCTTAAGAAATAACCGGCATAAATTTCATCGGAGAGATCACCCGATCAGAGGGGGTGAATCGTGACCAGCCGGGCGGTCGTGCCTTGCTGAACGAACGAGAACGTCACCTGATCGCCCGGTTTTATCCCCGCCACTTGGCTCGCCTCGCTGAAGGTAAAGCGCATCGTCATCGCTGGCCACGCTAGCTCGGGGATCGCCGGGTGGCTGAGGGTGATCTTCTTCGCCGCCAGATCGATCGCTTTCACCTCTCCACGCGTCGTGATCTGTGGGGCTTGCGCCTGATCACTGGCCGCCGGCTGAGCGTGTTGATGAGCACGCTCCGCCGCCAGCGCCGGGACGCTACCCGCCATGATGAATAGCGTGCATAAAGCCAGGTTGATTGCCGTTTTCATAAGGTTCACTCCATTGGATTAAGGGCAGGCGTTATGCCTGCCAGCCACCGCCTAACGCGGCGAAAAGGGTTATTTCATTCGCTTGTTGTGCATAGCGCAGATCGAGCAGCGTCTGTCGCGTCGTAAATAACGCGCGCTCGGCATCCAACACCTCGAGATAACTCAGCGCGCCATGCGCATATAAGCCACGGGCGCGCTGCAAGGTAGCCTGGAGGGCGTCGAGGTAACGTTGTTGCGCCATGAGTTGATCGGCGAGGCTATCGCGTGTCGAGAGGGCATCATCCACCTCCTTAAACGCTGCCTGGATCTTGTTTTCATAGTTCACGATGGATTGTTGCTGACGTAATTCGGCGAGTTGCAGATTGGCGCGATTGCGCCCGCCATTAAAGATCGGCAGGGTTACCTTGGGCACGAAGCTCCACATCCCCCCGGCGGCACTAAATAGCCCGGCTAAATCAGAGCCACTGCTGTTCACACCACCACTCAGCGAGATCGAGGGAAAGAAGGCGGCGCGCGCCGCGCCGATATTGGCATCCGCCGCTTGCAGCAGATGCTCCGCCTCCATAATGTCGGGGCGTTGCAACAGGATCGTCGACGGCAGCGGCACCGGCAGCGCCAGCGGCTCAACGCCGCGCGCTAAGCCCTCCTGATCGCCGGGCAGATCGCCATACACACCGACCAGGCGTTGGATGGCATGGTTGGCCTGTGCCAGCTCCCCCTCGCGCCGTGCCAGCGTCGCCTGAGTACTCTCGATCTGTCCGCGAGCCTGCTCCAACGCCAGCAGGTTGTTACTGCCCGCCCGCACCTGTTGTTCGATCAGGGAGTAGGACTGACGATAGTTTTGCAACGTCTCTTCGGCGATACGCAACTGAGCATAAGCCAGTTGCTGAGTAAAATAGGCCTGGGCGACGTTGGCGACCACCAGGATCTGCACCGCGCGTTGCGCCTGCTGGCTCGCGAGAAAATTCTGCCGCTCCTGCTCGCTCATCGACTGCAACCGACCGAACAGATCCAGCTCAAACCCCAACGCCCCGCCCAGTTGATACTCCCGGCTACTCGCGCCCCCCGCAAACGGATCTCGGTAGTTGGCCTGCGCGCTGGCATCGAGTTGGGGATAACGCTCCGCCTGCTGCAACGCCAGTTGCGTACGCGCCAGACGCACATTGAGCACCGCCTGGCGCAGGTCACGATTGTTGCGCAATGCCTGCTCGATCAGCCGCTGAACCTGCGTCTCGTGAAAGAATTGGCGCCAGCCGTGATCCTGGTAGTGCGATGGCGCCTCGACACTGGCCGCCTGCGACGAGGAGAACCGTGCCGCTACCGGGGATGGCGGGCGCTGATACTCTGGCGCGAGGGAGACGCACCCCGTCAGGGCCAATACCATACTGACGCCTAATTGCTTTATCTTAACCATAACGCTGATAGCCCAAACACGTCGATGAAGGGGCCCCATCAGGCCGCCAAAGGATGTGGGCAACCTTAACAAACCCATACGCTTTGTCCGGTGACGGGAAAATGACAAAGCTGTCATTTTCCCGTTCATCGATTGATCTCACTCGCGTGCGCCCTACAATGGCCGAGACGTCACGAGATAACGGAGCATAGGGTGAAGATACTGATCGTCGAAGATGAGGTAAAAACCGGGAAATACCTGAGTAAAGGGTTAACCGAGGCGGGATTTGTCGTCGATCTCACCGACAACGGTTTGACGGGATATCATTTGGCGATGACTGCTGGCTATGATCTGATCATCCTCGACATCCTGCTGCCCGACGTCAATGGCTGGGATGTGGTGCGCATGCTGCGCAACGCCAACCAAGGGGTGCCGATCCTACTGCTCAGCGCCCTGGGTACCATCGAGCAACGGGTGAAGGGATTAGAACTCGGGGCCGACGATTATCTGGTCAAGCCCTTTGCCTTCGCCGAACTCCTGGCTCGGGTGAGAACCCTGTTGCGTCGCGGCAACAGCCACATACCGGAGCGTCAGTTTCAGGTGGCCGATCTCACCCTCGATCTCCTCTCGCGGAAGGTGACACGTAGCGGCAAGCGTCTCACCCTGACCGGTAAGGAGTTCACCCTGCTGGAGTTTTTCATCCGCCATCAGGGGGAGGTTCTGCCCCGCTCGTTGATCGCCTCCCAGGTCTGGGACATGAACTTCGACAGCGATACCAATGCCATCGATGTGGCCGTCAAGCGCCTGCGCGCCAAAATCGATCTCGACTTCGAGCCTAAGCTGATCCAGACGGTGCGCGGTGTAGGCTACATGCTTGAGGTGCCCGATGAGCCGTAACCCCCTACGACGCCCCATCTCGCTGGCGGCACGCCTGACCCTGACCATCTCCCTGGCAACCAGTCTCGCCTTCGCCGTGTTCACCTGGATCATGATCTACTCCGTCGAGCGTCACTTCGCCGAGCTGGATAACGGCACGCTCCAACAGGTGCGCAGCAGCATCCTGCGCGTCTTGCAAGAGCCACCCCGTCCCGACGTCCCTCGCCAGGAGATGCTGAACCGCGTACTGGCTGGCTATCAGAACATCAGCGTCGCGATCCGCGCCGATGACCAGCGCTTCCTCTACCGCTCAGACTCCGCCGCCCACCTCAACGCCGTCTGGCAATTACCCGCCTTGCCGCATTACCTACAAAGCGGCCAAGTCTTCCGCTGGTCGAATACCCGGCACGCGTCCCCGCACGATGCGGCGCACCCCGAGGCGTACCGTCTGATCGCCAGCACCGTCTACCCGGCGGGCGATCCACAGGCCCCCTACACCCTGTTGATTGCCCTCTCGATCAACGTACACCTGCACTATCTCGACCAGCTAAAGCGGGATCTGATGATCTGCGCGGCCTTTATCAGCCTGCTGATCATTTTCATCGTGCTGCTCGCCGTGTACAACGGACACCAACCGCTACGCCAACTCAGCGGCACGATCAAGAGCATCACCGCAAAGAACCTCGATACCCGCCTCGAACCGGGCGCGGTGCCGATCGAGCTGCAACAACTCGTCCTCTCCTTCAACCAGATGCTCGCCCGCATCGAGGATGTTTTTACCCGCCAGGCAAACTTCTCTGCCGACATTGCCCATGAGATGCGTACCCCCATCACCAACCTGATCACCCAAAGCGAGATCGTGTTAAGCCAGGCGCGTACCCAACACGAGTTGGAGGAGGTCATCTATTCGAATCTCGAAGAGTACCAGCGTATGGCGAAGATGGTGAATGACATGCTCTTTCTGGCGCAAGCGGACAATCAACGCCTCGGCCTAAACTGCCTTCCGTTCGATCTCCGCGAGGAGACCCTGAAGGTCTTCGACTTCTTCGAAGCCTGGGCAGAGGAGTGCCGGGTAACCCTGCGCTTCGACGGCCAGGCCGCAGCCGCCTGGGGCGATCCCTTGATGGTGCGACGGGTCATCAGCAATCTGTTGTCTAACGCCATCCGCCATACGCCGGCAGGCCAATGCATACATGTACGACTCAGCGAGACAAAGGACAGGGTACAACTCTGCGTCGCTAACCCCGGCACGCCGATCGCGGCGCAGCATCTGCCCCGGCTGTTTGACCGCTTCTATCGCGTCGATCCCGCACGCCAGCGTAAGGGGGAAGGAAGCGGCATCGGCCTAGCCATCGTCAAGTCGATCATCACGGCACATCAAGGCCAAGTCTGGGTCAGCTCCGATAGCGAGGCCACCCGCTTTCACTTTTCCCTCGCACGCGCCGAACACGGCAAGGCGTAATCTCTGCCTCAACTACCGGCCCCTTGAGGCACGCGTTGCCCTCTGGCGCAGCGCGCCTCAGGGCAACGCCAGCGGAGACTCAACGACTCGTGCCGCACGATCCACACGCTTCGCGCCCTCGCGCGACAAACGCTCACACACCACCGATACCGACGCGCAGGCTCGATGCTTCGCCGTCCTCGACCTCGTCCACGTTCACCCACCCGACAAACGAGGTGAATAATAGTGATAAATCAATATGATGATAGATGACAGTCTCGTCACGCTCCCGTCACGCGCGGCTGCGGATCGCTTCGTTATACTGGCCCCCATCGGCAGGGAGTGAGCCCACTTAAACACGGGCCACCCCACCGAATGACGGGGCGGCTTCCCGCCGCCTTCCCCCTTTGTTCGCCTGAACGATGCCGTGGGCATCATAGGCTAACCTGACTGACCTGGAGCCATACCGATGAAACTCGTGATCTACACCACCCTCTTCATGCTAAGCATCAGCGGCGCCAGCTGGGCCAACGGCACAGTGGATATCCATCAACAGGTGGATAACGCCCAAGCGGCGGCGCATCAACGCCTCTCCTCCGTGCCAACGGCGACAGCGCCCGCGACCGGGGATGACATCAACGCCCTAGATGCGCATCAACGCGCGATGATCGCCCATCAGGCGATGGATAACGGCAGCGCCAGCGCACATCAGCAGATCATTCAGCACCATCAGAAACTGCATGATGCCGAAGCACTGCGCAGTCGCGAGTAAGCGCGAGGGCGCGCTTCCCTCACGCGCCCTCGCGTCGACCTCAGCACCCGGTATCGACCGGGCGCTGAGGGGGACGTTACTCCCACTCCGGGCGTAACGCAGGGGGTTCCGCCGAGCGGTAGTAGGCGTCGGCCTCGGCGAAACGCCGCTGTACCGCCGCCGACGGCGCGCGATCCAACAGGCTAACCAGCACGATCCCCACGCCCGCAAAGAAGAAGCCGGGGATAATCTCATACAGTCCCAACCAGGCGTACTGCTTCCAGACGATCACCGTGAGGGCACCGATAATCATCCCGGCCAGTGCGCCGTTTCGCGTCATGCGCGACCAGAGCACCGAACAGATCACCACCGGCCCGAAGGCCGCCCCAAAACCGGCCCAGGCATAACTCACCAACCCCAGCACCCGGTTTTCCGGGTTAGCCGCCAGCGCGATAGCGACCAGCGCCACCACCAGCACCATCGCCCGCCCGACCCATACCAGCTCCTGCTGTCCGGCCTGCTTACGCAGAAAGGCCTTATACAGATCCTCGGTAATCGCGCTGGAGCATACCAACAGCTGACAGCTTAAGGTCGACATCACCGCCGCCAGGATGGCCGAGAGCAGAACACCGGCGATCCACGGGTTAAACAGCAACTGAGCCAACGCAATGAAGACCCGTTCGGCGTTGCCCTCCACCGCGCCAGCCAGCTCAGGATGGTTATTGAAGTAGGCGATGCCGAAGAAACCGACGGCGACCGCACCGAGTAGGCAGAGGATCATCCAGGTCATGCTAATGCGACGCGCATTGACCAGACTATAGTGTGAGTCGGCGGCCATAAAGCGCGCCAGGATATGGGGCTGACCAAAGTAGCCCAGCCCCCAACCGAGCAACGAGAGGATGGCGACCAGATTCAACCCCTTCAACATATCGACGTTCTCGATGCTTTTCTGTTGGATCACCGCCAGGGACTCATCGAAACCGCCAACGGCGATGACCACCATCACCGGTGTCAGGATCAGGGCAAAGATCATCAGACTCGCCTGCACCGTGTCGGTCCAACTGACCGCCAGGAAACCACCGATGAAGGTATAGATGATGGTCGCCGCCGCGCCGGCCCATAGCGCCGTCTGGTAACTCATGCCGAAGGTGCTCTCAAACAGACGCGCACCGGCCACGATCCCGGAGGCGCAGTAGATGGTGAAAAAGAGCAGGATCACCAGGGCGGAGATGATACGCAACAGACGACTGTTGTCGGCGAAACGGGCGGTAAAGTAATCCGGCAGTGTCAACGCATTATTATTCGCCTCGGTATGTACCCGCAGGCGCCCGGCCACCAGCCGCCAGTTCAACCATGCCCCGAGCGTCAGGCCGATGGCGATCCAGCTCTCCGAGATGCCGGCGATGAATACCGCGCCGGGCAGTCCCATCAGCAACCACCCGCTCATATCTGAGGCGCCAGCCGATAGCGCAGTGACGAAGGGGCCGAGGCTACGCCCACCGAGAATGTAGTCATCGAAGTTCTTCGTCGATCGCCATGCCAAAAAGCCGATCAGGATCATGCCCAAGATGTAGATACAAAATGTCACCAACATGGGTGTGCTCATAGCCATTAACGTACTCCTGAAACTATCGTCTGGCACTCGAGGCCAGTCCTGGATGCCACCGTCGGAGTCTAGCCTGCGCAATCTTACGCGTCGCCGCCCCACGCCGCGAGGTATAGGCAATAACCATCGCTTAACACATCATTTACACAGAATCCCTTCGACGCAGAGAGAAAAGTGAGCACAAGCCGTACCAGATCACATTTATCTCGGTTGCACTTTTTTATTTTGGGATTGTGCGCACGGAAAATCGGCGCAACTTATTATCCACATTTTCTATAATGACATTATTGCCATGGGAAATTTCATTTTCAAACTTGCAAGCCAGGTCGCACTTAACAAGGTTGCACAAAGTTGCAACATAATAGATATTTTCGCGAAACAAATTGGCGCAATAAACCATCCGCGCCGAATGATGGCCACGATCCTCGCTATCCAGCGTTAACGGCGGCCTATCCCGCGAACACTGACGCGAGGCACCCACCCCTGCGGTTGGCTTCCCGTATATGATGAACGCGACAGACTGAGCGAAAAGGAGTGAATGAGATGGCAACGACAACCATGGGAGTCAAGCTCGATGACGCCGCCCGCGAACGTATCAAGGCGGCGGCCAAGCAGATTGACCGTACGCCGCACTGGCTGATCAAGCAGGCCATCTTCAGCTATTTGGATCGTCTGGAGCAGGGTGAGCTACCAGCGGAGCTCCCGACCACCGGCCTCGAGCCCCTCTCGTCAGGCGAGACGGCGACGTCATCGCCGGAGGCGTATCAGCCTTTCCTGAGCTTCGCCGAACAGATCCTGCCGCAGTCGGTGTTACGAGCCAACATCACCGCCGCCTACCGCCGTGCAGAAACCGATGCCGTACCGATGCTGCTCGAACAAGCCCGGCTAGCGGCCCCGCTCGCCGAGCGGGCCTATCAACTGGCCTACCGCCTCGCGCAGCAACTGCGTAACCAGAAGAACATTGGCGGACGGGCGGGTATGGTACAGAGCCTGCTGCAAGAGTTCTCGCTCTCCTCACAGGAGGGCGTTGCGTTGATGTGCCTGGCCGAGGCGCTGTTGCGCATCCCCGATAAGGCGACGCGTGATGCGTTGATCCGCGACAAGATCAGCGGCGGGAACTGGCAGGCCCACCTCGGCCGTAGCCCCTCACTCTTCGTCAATGCCGCCACCTGGGGGCTCCTGTTTACCGGCAAGTTGGTCGCCACGCATAACGAGACCCATCTCGCCCACGCCCTGAGTCGTATCATCGGCAAGAGCGGCGAGCCGCTGATCCGCAAGGGCGTCGACATGGCGATGCGCCTGATGGGTGAGCAGTTTGTCACCGGTGAAACCATCGCCGAGGCCTTGGCGAACGCAGAACGCTTAGAAGCCAAAGGCTTTAGCTACTCCTACGACATGCTGGGTGAAGCGGCGCTGACCCACGCCGATGCACAGGCCTACCTCCTCGCCTATCAACAGGCGATCCATGCCATCGGCAAGGCCGCTAATGGGCGGGGCATCTATGAGGGGCCGGGGATCTCGATCAAACTCTCCGCCCTACACCCACGCTACTGCCGTGCCCAGTATGAGCGCGTGATGAGCGAGCTCTACCCCACCCTCAAGTCGCTCACCCTACTGGCACGCCAATATGACATCGCGATCAACATCGATGCCGAGGAGGCCGACCGTCTGGAGCTCTCCCTCGATCTGTTGGAGCGCTTGTGCCATGAGCCCGAGTTAGCAGGCTGGAACGGAATCGGCTTTGTGATCCAGGCCTATCAGAAGCGTTGTCCCTGGGTGATCGACTACCTGATCGATCTCGCCACGCGTAGCCAACACCGCCTGATGATCCGCCTGGTGAAGGGGGCCTACTGGGACAGCGAGATCAAGCGCGCCCAGGTCGACGGGCTGGAGGGCTACCCGGTTTACACCCGTAAGGTCTATACCGACGTCTCCTACCTGGCCTGCGCCAAGAAACTCTTGAGCGTACCCAATCTGATCTACCCGCAGTTCGCCACCCACAATGCCCACACCCTGGCCGCCATCTACCAACTGGCCGGTCAGAACTACTACCCCGGGCAATATGAATTCCAGTGTCTGCACGGTATGGGCGAGCCGTTATACCAGCAAGTGGTCGGCAAAGTCGCCGATGGCAAGCTCAATCGCCCCTGCCGCATCTACGCCCCCGTCGGTACCCATGAGACACTATTGGCCTACCTGGTGCGCCGCCTGCTGGAGAATGGCGCCAACACCTCCTTCGTCAACCGCATCGCCGATGCCAGCTTGCCATTAGAGGAATTAGTTGCCGATCCGGTCGCCGCCGTGGATGCCCTGACGACGCAAGAGGGGCGTCCCGGGCTTCCCCATCCGAAGATCCCGTTGCCCCGCGATCTGTATGCGCCGGAAAGGGTTAACGCCGCGGGACTGGATCTGAGCAATGAGCAGCGTCTCGCGTCGCTCTCCTGCGCCCTATTGAACACGGCCCATCAGCGACTCGTGGCGCTGCCCCTGTTGGAACAACCTTGCAGCGAAGGCGAGCTACGCCCCCTGCCGAATCCCGCCGATCCGAGCGACATCGTCGGCTATACCCGTGATGCCAGTGAGCAGGAGGTTGAGCAGGCCTTAGCGAATGCACAGCGTCATACCCCTATCTGGAGTGCCACACCGCCACAGGCGCGGGCCGCTATCCTGGAGCGAGCCGCCACCCTGATGGAACGCCAGATGCCGACGCTGATGGGGATCCTGATCCGTGAGGCGGGCAAGACCTTCGCCAACGCCATCGCCGAGGTCCGTGAGGCCGTCGACTTCCTCCACTACTACGCCGCACACATCCGCGCCAACTTCGATAACCAGACCCATCGCCCCTTGGGATGCGTCGTCTGTATCAGCCCGTGGAACTTTCCACTGGCCATCTTTAGCGGTCAGATCGCCGCCGCCTTGGCCGCTGGCAACAGCGTGCTGGCCAAGCCCGCCGAACAGACACCGCTGATCGCCGCCCAGGCCATCGCCATCCTACGTCAGGCTGGCGTTCCGGCGGGCGTGGTGCAACTCCTTCCGGGACGCGGTGAAACCGTGGGCAGCCAATTGGTCAACGATCCGCGGGTGCGCGGCGTCATGTTTACCGGGTCGACGGCGGTGGCCAAACTATTACAACGCGCCATCGCCGATCGCCTCGATGCTCAGGGGCGGCCAATACCACTCATCGCCGAAACCGGCGGTATCAACGCGATGATCGTCGACTCATCGGCGCTCACCGAACAGGTCGTAAGTGACGTTGTCACCTCTGCATTCGACAGCGCCGGACAACGTTGCTCCGCCCTACGCATTCTCTGCCTGCAAGAGGAGATCGCCGACCCTACCCTGACCATGCTGCGCGGCGCCATGGCCGAATACCGCCTGGGCAACCCGGAGCGCTTGAGCTGCGACATCGGCCCGCTGATCGACGCCGAGGCGCAGGCCGGTATCGAACAACATATTCATGCCATGCAGGCTAAGGGGTTTCCGGTATTCCAGGCGGCATATAACTCACCTGACGATGCCCCACCTCGTGCCCGGGGTACCTTCGTGCCCCCCACGCTGATCGAATTGGATAGCCTCGATGCATTGCAGCAGGAGATCTTCGGCCCGGTACTGCACGTGGTGCGCTACCGCCGCGAGCAGTTGGATGCCTTGCTGGCTCAGATCAACGCCTCGGGCTATGGTCTGACCCTCGGGGTGCATTCGCGTATCGACGAGACCATTGCCCACGTCAGCAGCAATGCCCATGTCGGCAATATCTACGTCAACCGTAACATCGTCGGCGCCGTCGTCGGTGTGCAACCCTTCGGCGGCGAGGGCTTATCCGGTACCGGCCCCAAGGCGGGGGGACCGCTATATCTCTACCGCCTCCTGGCCCGCAGCCCAGAAAACGTGTTGGCCTGCGCTGCCGCTCCTACCACGGCTCAACCGGACGACGACCGAGCCGAGGTAGCGTCGCCGTTGCAAGCCCTGAGCGACTGGGCGGCCGATCGCCCGGCGCTGCAGATCCTTTGTCAGCGCTACGCCGATCAATGTCTGACCGCCCCTCGCCTGCTGAGCGGACCGACCGGTGAACACAACACCCTGATCTTCGTCCCACGCGAACGTGTGTTATGTATGGCCAGCAACGAGGGCGACGCGCTGATCCAACTGGCGGCGGTGATGGCGGTCGGCTGTCAGGTCATCTGGCCAGACACGCCGCTGCATAGCGCGCTACTGCGGGATCTCCCGCCGACGGTTGCAGCACGCATCACACTCAGCGCACCGGACACGCTGATGGCACAGCCATTCGACGCGGCGATCTACCATGGCGACAGCGATCAACTGCGTACCCTCAACGGGCAGATTGCCGCCCGGAGTGGCGCCATCGTCTCGCTGCAAGGCTGGGCCCACGGTGAAACCCAACTGCGGCTGGAACTACTGCTTCATGAACGTGCCGTGAGTATCAATACCGCGGCGGCCGGCGGCAACGCCAACCTGATGACCCTGAGTTAACCCCGCCCTACGCGCCATCTTGGCGCGCCCCGGGCCCGACGTCGCGACCACTGGCGTCGGGCCATAGCGCGGCGAAGTCATCCCCATCGCCTCCCTAAGCCCCCCGCTCACGTTAGCGCCCCCCGCCGAGGAGTCGCTCACACTCACGCTAGCGCCTCCCGCCTAGCGATACTTCATCCGACCAGTGCACTGCAGCCCATCCGGTAAACGTCTGCCCCGATGACGCACCTTTAGGGGCGCCACTCACGGATGGCATCTCACCCCACACGCGACCTGACCTTGCACGCAAAAAAATACCGCCCCCATGCGGTGAGCGGTACTTTTGCCTTAGCTCGTCACGTCACGCCGAAGCGGGACACGCGTGCGCATTACTTCAGATACTGGCCGCTGCGCAACGCCTCGATACGCTTATCCAATGGCGGATGCGACAGGAACAGCTCACCAAAGGAACGGCTGCCGCGCCCGTTGATGCAAAACGCCATCATGCTGCCCGCTTCCTGCGGCTCGTAGCTGGTCTTCAGGCGTTGCAACGCCGCGATCATCTTCTCACGCCCAACCAGATTGGCCGAGCCGGCATCGGCGCGGAACTCGCGATAACGCGAGAACCACATGGTGATGATGCTTGCCAGAATACCGAACACCAGCTCCAGTACCATCGAGACCGCGAAGTAGATCATCGGGTTGCCACTGCTCTCACCTTCCCCTTCATCACGGTTGCCGGAGAGGAACCCCGCCGCCACCTGAGCGATCAGACGCGAGATGAAGATAACGAAGGTGTTCACCACCCCCTGCACCAGGGTCATGGTCACCATGTCCCCATTCGCCACGTGGCTGATCTCATGGGCCAACACCGCCTCGGCCTCGTCACGGCTCATGCTCTGTAGCAGACCGGTACTCACCGCGACCAAGGATGCATCGCGCCGCGCGCCGGTCGCGAAGGCGTTGATATCCGGCGCATGATAGATGGCCACCTGCGGCATGCCGATGCCCGCCTGTTGGGCCTGACGGCGCACCGTCTCCATCAGCCAGCGTTCGGTTTCGTTACGCGGCTGTTCAATCACCTCGCCCCCGACGGAGCGCAGCGCCATCCATTTAGACATTAGCAGCGAGACAATAGAGCCGCCAAAGCCAAACAGCAGCGCCATGATCATCAGTCCCTGCACGCTGCTGGACTGAATGCCGGTCAGGCTCAGTACCAGACCGAACACCAGCATCACTGCCAGGTTAGTCAACAGGAACAAAGCAATACGCATCATATCGTTGTCAATCCTCTCAAACATCTCGCCCTATGCGATGATCAGATGGTAAGGCCATCTACGCGGGTTTCAAGGGTTATGGCTCGATAAGACGGCAAAGAAACAAAACTTTACATTTTCGCCACCTTAACAGGTTAAGTTTTACACACCATCCGAAGAAATCAACTAGTTGCCCGCCAAGTCGGCGGGCAACATCGGGAAAGTTTTGTAACAAATTGGCGGGATCTACTCCCGTTTCCCGGCCCAGACCACCATCACGCGATCTCGCCCATCATCGCGGATAAACGCATAGCCCTGCGGCCATGGCACGGCGATCTGGCGCCCCTTGCCGATAGCCGGATGACGGGCCCGAAATTGGCCAAGCTTCTGCCAGTGCGCGAGCGTCACCGCCGCTTTGCCATCGAGGTCCGCCCAGTTCATGTCTGAGCGGGTACCCTGCAACGGATCCGAGCCACTCGGCCCTAACGGACGCTCGCTCTCATCACCGTAGAAGATTTGTACCGCCCCCGGCGTCAACAGTAACAACTCGGCGGCCCGACTGCCCGCGCCGCGAAAGAGACGGGTATCATGCGACGACAGGTAGCTGAGCACGTTGAACGCCTGTAACTTCTGCGCCATCTGCTGCCACAGCGGATCGATGTTGGACAGGCAGTCCGCCGCCTGCTCAGCCTGCTCCTGGTAGTCGAAGTTGATCATCGCATCGAAGCCGTGACGGTAGTAATCGCTGCGCATCACGCCATGCCCCCAGGCCTCACCGGTCATCCAGAAAGGCGCATCGTCCAGCGCCTGTTGCGGATGGGCCTGTTTCCACGCCGCCAACGCGGCGCTGGCCTGGTTTTTCAACTGCTGCCACGCCGCCGGCTCGACATGCTTTGCCGTGTCGACCCGGAAACCATCGATGCCATATTCACGGACCCATTGACTGAGCCAATGCGTCAAGTAGTCACGCGGGGTATAGCCGGGAATGGCCACGGCACGCGTATCAGCCTTATTGCGGTAGAAATTCGGTAACCCAACCGCCTGCGTCGACTCGGTCTTGACATCGGGCAGGAAGGAGAGCGACAGGGTAAAATCCGTGAAGCCGGGAGCGTCGTAGTCGCCGATATCGCTACGTACCCAGCCCTTGCCCCACCACCGTTCCCAGGCGGCACTATCACCGAAATCGATGTAATCGTTAAAGCTATGCCAATTCTGCCCCGCGCCTGGGCGCCAATCCCCCCAGTGCTGACCCAAGGTCTGCTGTAGCGCCGCCCCCTTAAGATAGAGCGCGCCAAACTGATACTGCTGCATATCGGCCAGGGTGGCGTAGCCGGTATGGTTCATCACCACATCGAACAAGACCCGGATACCGCGTTGGTGCGCCCCATCCACCAGAATCCAGGGGGTAATAGCCGTGATAGGCATAGTGCGGAAAGTCCCCTTTCGTACCACCACCGACCCAGCCATGGATCTGCTCCAGCGGGGAGCTGATCCATAATGCATTGACCCCCAGGCGCTGGAGATAGTCTAGCTTCGCGGTCAACCCCCGCAAGTCGCCGCCATGAAAGGTGCCAATCTCCTGCAGGCCATCCCGATGGCGACCATAGCTATTATCGTTACTCGGATCACCGTTGGCGAAACGGTCGACGAGCACGAAATAGACCGTCGCATTGTGCCAGTCGAATGCCGCCGGCCCACGCGTCTCGGCGGACTCGAGCAATAGCAGGCCGTTGCTACCCGCCGCCGGCTGCAAGGTGACCGTCCCTTGCTTGACAGGCACGATCTGGCCGCTGTAGAAATCCCGGACCGACGTCCCATCGGCAAAGGCACCCGCGACGGGCACCGTCAGCGCATCGCCATTCCAACGCGGACAACGGCGCACGGCGAGTTTCGTCGTCGCCTGGGGGTGTACCGAAAGTGTCAGCGTCGGTGTGCCGGAGCGCGTATCGATGCGCGCCTGATACAGCCCGGCGCGATAACGATGCCAGTCCAGCGCCTCCCCCTGGCAGGGTGCCAACGAAAGCGTCTGATTCAGGCGGATGGCCTCGGCGGGTTGCCAGCAACGATCGCCCTGATAGAGGCGTAGCGCGGCATGCCCCTTCTCCAGGGTGTGCTCGGCGCTGAACACCCCCTCCGCGGAAGAGGTAAACAGCGGGAAATCGGGGGCGTGCCAATCGGCCCACACCGCCCCCGGGATCAGTAATGCACAGAGGAAGGGATATTTCATCGTCGGCTCCTATGACAGGGATGCGTCACAGTGTGCCAGTCGCCGCAGCGGCTGTGCTCCTCCCCATGCAGGGAGGACAACGGGGGTGGAGAGCGCGTGCGCGTCATCCGGCCATCGGCCAGACGTGAGGCCTTCTCGCGATGCTGCGTAAGCGCTCTGGGACGCATAACCAGGCGGGAATGGCTGTGCAGGCGATCGCCGAGCCTATCAACGCAGAAGAGAGCGAGGGTGCGCCCCGCTAACCGCCCGACACGCTAGCGCGATGACGGCCCCCTCACCTCGCAGGAAGGACTCAAGAGGTAAAAAAACACCGACTATACAGGTGGTATTGATAACGCCCCATAGGGGCCTCACACAACGTCTTTGCCTGTTCTGAGCGCGTTAACGTCCAAGACAATAAGCACAGCCCAAAACGGTTGCTGTCCTCCTCCATCGGTGGGGATGTTAATGCCGGCATAAAAAAGCGCGGCCTTGGCCGCGCTTTCGGTAGATGACATCATGGATGCCGTCGCTTACCCCTGGGACGCCTTCGCGTTCTGCTGCTCCAACTGGGCCAAGTCTTCGGCGATCTTCACCGTCTCGTTCAGGTAGGGATCCGGCTCCTGATAATCCTTCGGAATATCATCCAGCGAGCTGATCGGCTTCTTACCCGCCAGCTTCAGACGCGCATTGATGCGCTGGAGCCGAACGGCATCGTCCTCTTTATTCTCTTTCTCACGCTGTGCGTAGTTAAGCGAGACGATGTTACGTCGGGCCTTCAACGCCTTGTAGTGCGCAATATCCTGTTCGATATACTGGAACTCGGGATCCTTGGCGATGCGTGCATCGTGCAACACCAACAGTTGCGGGTCGAAACGTTGCACATCCCCGGCCTTGGTATACTCGGCGGCACGAATGCTATCCCACGGCAAGGCATTGTCTTCGAAGCTCTCACCGGTATCCGCCGGGTCAACGCCGGTCGGCATCACGATATCCGGGGTGACGCCCTTACGCTGAGTACTGCCACCGTTGATACGGTAGAACTTCTGGATGGTGTATTGCACCGATCCCAGCTCCGGCCACTCCGGACGCAGCATCTGATCGTAGATACGGTTCAGCGAGCGATACTGCTGCACCGTGCCCTTGCCAAAGGTCGGCTCGCCCACGATCAACGCCCGATCATAATCCTGCATCGCAGCGGCGAAGATCTCCGAGGCGGAGGCGCTGAAGCGGTCAACCAACACCACCAGTGGCCCCTTGTAGTACACCACGCCGTCGTTGTCGGCATCCTCACGCACCTTGCCGATGTTATCGCGCACCTGCACCACCGGCCCGCTCGGGATGAACAGCCCAGAGAGGGAGACCGCTTCGGTCAGGGCACCGCCGCCATTGCCACGCAGATCGATGACGATGGCGCTAACGTGCTGTTTCTCCAACTTCTGCAGTTGCACCTTCACATCGTCCGTCAGGCCGACGTAGAAGCCAGGAATGTCCAACACCCCAATCTTATGGCCGTCGACCGTCTTCACGCTCATCTTCACCGCCCGATCTTCCAGGCGAATACGTTCACGCGTCAGGGTGACGATACGGGTCTTGGTGCCTTTACCGGCGGGCAGGATCTCCAGGCGAACCTTGCTGCCCTTCGGCCCCTTGATCAGGGCCACCACGTCATCCAGGCGCCAACCGATCACGTCGACCATTGGCTTCCCAGGCTGGCCGACCGCCACGATGCGATCGCCGACCTTCAAGACCTTGCTCTTAGCCGCCGGTCCCCCGGCCACCATCGAGTTAATCTGGGTGTAATCATCTTCCGTCTGCTGCAATACCGCACCGATGCCTTCCAACGACAGGCTCATGTCGGTGTTAAACTGCTCGGTATTCCGCGGTGACAGATAGCTGGTATGCGGATCGATCTCGCGCGCGAAGGCATTCATAAACAGCTGGAAGACATCCTCGCTGTTGCTCTGGGTCAGACGCTTGATGGCGAACTGGTAGCGTTTGGTCAGGATCTTCTGGATCTCCGGCCAATCTTTCCCCGCCAACTTCAGATTCAGCGCGTCATACTTCACCTTGGCGTACCAGAGTTTATCCAGCTCGGCCACGCTGGTCGGCCACGCTGCCTTACTACGATCGATATCGATGGTGTCGCTGCCATCGAAGCTCATCGGCTTCTTCAACAGGCTCAGGGCGTATTCATAACGCTCCAGGCGGCGCTGTTGCGACAGGTTAAACAGCGCATAGGCCGTATCCAATTGGCCGCTACGCAGTTGATCGCCCAGTTTGCCTTCATCGTCGCGAAAACGCGCGATATCCGAGAC
Organism: Edwardsiella tarda ATCC 15947 = NBRC 105688; assembly: GCF_003113495.2. Classification (NCBI taxonomy): domain Bacteria; kingdom Pseudomonadati; phylum Pseudomonadota; class Gammaproteobacteria; order Enterobacterales; family Hafniaceae; genus Edwardsiella; species Edwardsiella tarda. The sequence goes on along the minus strand of NZ_CP084506.1, from coordinate 1,722,836 downwards.
CAAAAACACGTTGTGGTTGTAGTCCAACATGTTGAGGTAGCGATTAAAGATCTTCTTCGAGAAGTCTGCGTTGAGATCAAACTGGCGATAATGAGAGCGGGTAAAGCGAGCGGTGACCCGCTCGCTGACCGTTGCATGCTGAGGCTCTTGATGCAACTGGGGCAGATGGACGGCGTCATTGACCGCCTCGTCCGCTGCAAAAACGGTACCCGCAACCAGCGAGAGCGCGATTGCCGATACCCGGAAAAAATTGTTCATGCCTGGGTTGGCCTCCGTATCAGAACTGCAAGTGTTCTGTGCGTACAATCATTGCCAGACCGTTGGACAGCTGGACGCGGACACCGTCTTTGGTGATTTCGAGTACGGATGCCTCCATGGCATTTTTCCCGGCGCTCACCTTCACGGTTTGCCCCAGATGCAGCTGCTCCAACGACGTTACTGGCGTGGCGCGCTGTTCTGCGGCCTCGTGAGCCACGCGCGGCTTACGCTCTTGCGCGCTCTTGGCGCTGCGCGGTTTACGCGGCTCTTTATTACCCTGCTCGGCGTCGCGGCGCATAGCCGGCTTCTTACCGGCCGGACGAGGACGGCGCGGTTCGCGCTTCTCGCCATTCTCGGCGGCTTCACGCTTACGCGCTTCACGCTGAGCCTGGACGCGAGCCTTAGCCTCTTCCAGCTGCTGGCGCGCATGTTCGACATGCTGCTCATCCAGCACGCCACAGGCGTTGCCATCCAGATCGACACGCTCTGCACCCAGTTTTACCCCGTGCAGATAGCGCCAGCTGGATGTGTAAAGACGGAGTGCTGAACGTAGCTGAGTCTTGCTCAGGCCGTTTTCTTCCCCCTGCATACGCGCGACCAGGTCCTGAAAGATACCGATCTTCAGCGGGCGGGCTTCACCCTCGGCACTAAAGCACTGAGGGAAACGTTGAGCCAAAAAGGCGATGACTTCTTTACTACTGTTCAACTTTGGTTGATTTTCCATGAAATTTCCTGATTACAACGGGTTTGCCAACCAGCGATGGCATGAACAGGCGTCATTATAATGAGGCTACCGCCAAATGCCATGCCATCCGCACCACAACCTTACGCAAAAGTCACAAATTTTGCCCAGTCGCAGTGCGCCAGGTGCTGGCAGAGCGCCTCCACCACGGCTTTCAGCCCCGTTTCATCCTCGTCGTCGAAGCGCTCAAACTGTGTGCTGTCGAGATCGAGCACCCCGATCGTACGTCCGGCGACCACTAACGGCAGCACGATTTCCGCGTTGCTCGCTGCATCACAGGCGATATGACCGTCGAAGGCATGCACATCGCCGACACGCACCACCTGGCTGCTGGCGCAGGCATGACCGCAGACTCCGCGCCCGAGGGGGATACGGACACAGGCCAGCTTGCCTTGGAACGGCCCCAATACCAATGTCTGCCCATCCACAAAATAAAAACCGGCCCAATTCACCGCCGGTAGACGCTCGAACAATAACGCACTGACGTTGGACAAGGTCGCGATGGTGTTAAATTCGCCGCTGCACAGCGCGCTGAGATCGCGGGTTAGCTCGGCATAAAACGTGTGTTTACTCATGATCCTCTCTATCACTACCGGGGAATGATTAAATAGCGCGGCGAACCTTGCATAAAGTAAGCATTAAATGCGACAACACACAAGCGAAAAGCCGAATGGCTTCGTCTTAAGCGGTAACACAATGTATATTTATTTACGGTTCGCGTCACAGTTGTATACCAGCTTCTCGGTCAACCAAGGGACGATAGATGCGCTGCTCATTTCTCCGCCATCCCCATATCGCGTCGGCGTCCGGGCAATGAATGCCCTCAGGCAACACCCCACAACGGCAACGCCGCGGCGGCTACGCTGCCCGCAATGCGATGCGCTGTGCCATCTCCCCCCCGTCGCCGCCGACCAGTCGGCCTTCTGCCCACGCTGTCAGGCGCGACTGTATGAGGGACGAGACTGGTCATTGACCCGCCTCAGCGCCCTCTCCCTCACCCTCCTGATCCTGCTGCCTTTGGCGCTGTTCGAACCGCTATTACAGATTCGATTATTAGGTGTCGGCGTCCAGAGTAGTCTGTGGCAAGGTATCGTTCAGATGGCGAGCCAGGGGGATCGGCTGACGGCCGCCATGGTCGCCTGGTGCGTCGTGATCACCCCGCTCCTGCTTCCGCTAACCCTGCTGGCCCTGCATCTCGGCCAGCGCTGGCGCTATAACCGACGTCCCCTGTTACGATTACTCACTCGGGTGCGCGCGTGGATCATGCTCGATATCTATCTGGTGGGGCTGGCCGTCGCCTGCATTAAGGTGCGCGAGTACGCCGCCATCGCCCCCGGCCCGGCGCTCCTGGCCTACATCGTCGCCACCCTGCTGTTATTGCTGATGCTGATCCACCTCAACATGGAACAACTGTGGCGCCGCTGCTATCCCCAGCCACACTGCCACGCGCCCGATGAGGCCCTGCTGCTCTGTGACGTCTGCCAACACAGCGCGCCGCCCAATGCCCAGGGATGTTGCCAACGCTGCCACCATCCGCTGCATCTACGCCGCCCCCATAGCCTGCAAAAAAGCTGGGCCGCCCTGCTGGCCGCCATGGTGATGCTACTGCCCGCCAACCTGTTGCCGATCTCCATCCTCTACGTCAATGGCACACGCATCGAGGACACCATCCTCTCCGGCGTCGCTAGCCTGGCACAGAGTGGCAACCTGCCGATCGCCGCCATCGTGTTTATCGCCAGTATCGTCGTTCCCTTCGTCAAGGTGGCGGTATTGTTATTCCTATTATTAGGGATTCAGTTTCGTCAGGTTCACCACCTGGTGGTTCGCATGCGCCTACTGCGGCTAGTCACCTGGATCGGCCGCTGGTCGATGCTGGATCTGTTCGTCATCGCACTGATGATGTCGCTGATCGATCGTGATCAGTTGCTCTCGTTTACCATGGGACCCGCGGCGCTCTACTTCGGCGCGGCGGTCTTTCTTACCATTCTGGCCGTGGAGTGGCTGGACAGTCGACTGATATGGGACGCCTATGCAACCAACGACGCCAACGCGCGCGAATACGCAGAATAATGCCCTGATCCGCCATAAGCGCCGCCTATCCCCTTTCTGGCTGCTGCCCTTCGTCGCCCTGCTGATCGCCGGCTGGATGGGCTACAGCGCCCTACAGGCGCGCGGCGAGACGGTGGTGGTCAGCTTCCACACCGCCCCCGGTTTAGTGGCCGGGCGCACGCCGGTACGCTTCCAGGGCGTCGAGGTCGGCACGGTGAGCAAGGTCAGCGTCACCCCCGACCTGCGCGCCATCGAGGTCACACTCAACATCCAGCGCAGTATGCAACATACCCTGCGCCAGGGAACCCAGTTCTGGCTGGTCAATCCCCAAGTCTCGCTGGCAGGCGTCTCTGGGCTGGATGCGTTAGTCGGCGGCAACTACATCGCCATGTTACCGGGCGATGGCGCCCCACAGAAACACTTCACCGCCCTGGCGGAGCCACCGACCCGACAACCGAGCGGCGACGAGCTGCTATTACACCTGAATGCCGCCGATCTCGGCTCCCTCAGTATTGGCTCCCCCCTCTATTATCGGAAGATCCCCGTCGGGCGAGTCTACAACTATGCCATCGCCGAGCAGCAACAGGGGGTGCGCATCGACGTGCTCATCGAGCCGCGCTTCGCCTCCTTGGTCAAGGAGAACAGTCGCTTCTGGAATGTCTCCGGCATTCGTGGCGACGTCAGTCTGTCGGGCATCTCGCTGCAGGTCGATGGGCTAACGGCCCTGGTCAACGGCGCCATCGCCTTCGACTCCCCGCCGCAGACGCCAGCGGCACAGGCTGGCAGCCGCTTCACCCTCTATCCCGATCTCGCCAGTAGCCAGCGCGGCGTCACGGTTCATCTGACGCTGCCGAGCGGCGAGGGGCTGCAAGCTAAGCGTACCCCCTTGATGTATCAAGGGATTCAGGTCGGGTTGCTCACAACGCTCACCCTGACGGCGGATGGCCATGTCGATGGGACGCTGGCCGTCGATCCCAGTATCGTCGATCTGTTACGCGACGAGAGCCGTATCACCCTCAGCGCGCCACGCCTCAACCTCAACCAACTCAATCTGAGTCAACTGGTGAGCGGCAGCGTACTCGAGTTACACCCCGGTAGCGGTGCTGCGCGCCGAAACTTTCAGGTACTGCCCGCAGATCAAGCCTTAACTCAGGAGGCGGGTGCCCTGCAGCTGACGCTCGACGCCGATCAAAGCTATGGTATCGAGGTCGGCCAACCGGTGCGCCTAAAGGGCATCCGTGTCGGTCAAATCAGCGGACGCGAGTTGCAGGATGACGGCGTGCGCTTCACGGCCCTCATCGCCGCCCCTTACCGCACCGCCATCCACGGCGACAGCCGCTTCGTGGTCAACAGTCGCCTCGCCGTGCGCGTCGGACTCGATGGCGTGGCGCTGACCGGTGCCGCCCCTCAAGAGTGGCTAGAGGGCGGCGTCACTATTCTACCCGGGACGCAGGGTGCCGTACGCAGCCACTACCCGTTATACCGCGACGCCGAGGCGGCCCGGGACGGCATCCGTGGCGATCAACCGCCCACCACCCTCACCCTGCAAGCCGCGACGCTGCCCGACGTTCAGCCCGGTTCGCCGGTGCTCTACCGCAAGTTCCGTATCGGCGAAATCGCCACCATCACGCCGCGGCGCGACGGCTTCGAGATCGCCCTGTATATTCAACCCGCCTATCGCCACCTGGTGGGCAACGAGAGCGTCTTCTGGGCCGAGGGCGGCGCCAAGGTCCAGCTCAACGGGGCGGGGTTGACGGTGCAGGCCGCGCCCCTAGCGCGCGCCCTGAAAGGGGCCATCAGTCTCGATAACCTGAGCGGGGTACAGGCTGCGCGTGGCGCGCCGCGTCCGCTCTATGCTAACGAGAGCGCCGCCCGCGCCGTCGGCGGGCATATCACCCTCTCCACCTATGACGGCGCCCGTCTGGCGCCCGGCATGCCGATCCGCTATCTCGGCCTCGACATCGGCCAGTTGGCCTCCCTCGGCCTAAGCGCCGATCGCCGCCAAGTCCTGGCGCAGGCGGTGCTTTATCCCGAGTATGTCGACGCCTTCGCCCGCAGCGGCACGCGCTTCTCGCTGGTCACGCCACGCATCTCGGCGGCGGGCGTCAACAATCTGGAAGCGCTGCTACAGCCCTATATCAACCTGGAACCGGGCGCTGGCAAGGCGACGCGTCACTTCACGCTACAAGAGGCCACCCTGAGCGACGCACGTTATCTCGATGGGATCCAGATCGTGGTGGATACGCCGGATGCCGGCGCATTGCAGGTTGGTACGCCGGTCCTATACCGCGGGATCGAGGTGGGCACCGTCACCGGCTTGACGCTCGGCAGCCTGGGCGATCGCGTGCAGGTGGCGCTACGCATCGGGCGTGAATACCAACGCCTGGTGCGTAGCAATAGCGTCTTCTGGCAAGCCTCCGGCTACAGCCTGGCGTTTGGCCTGACAGGCGGAGTAGTGAAAAGCGGGGCCTTCCAACAGTTCATCCGAGGCGGCATCGCCTTCGCCACCCCGCCCAGCACACCGTTAGCGCCCTCGGCGGCGGCGGGGACGCACTTCTTGCTCCACGATGTACCGCCAAGCGGTTGGCAAGATTGGGGCACCGCCATCCCGCTACGCTGAGGGCCACGCCCCGCCTAATGATGGCGGGGCGCGCTTAGGCCGTCACTCGGCGAATGCGCGCCGGCAACCCCTGACGCGCGGCGGCACCGACCACCCAATCGAGCACCACCCCCGGACTCTGGCGTGTCGGATCGACCAGGCCCAGTTGGTTCAGGCTAACCCCCGCCAGACGCGCGGCGGGTTCGGGTTGCGCCACCCCGTCGATGATGTGCGATCGGGCGCCCAGCTCCCAATGCCCATAGCCATGCTCGATGGCGATCACCCCCGGCATCGCGCTCTCCAGCAACATGGCGCGCGCGCGTAGCGTTCCGCCGGGCGTCGTCACCTCGACCCAATCACCGTTGGCGATCCCCCAGCGAGCGCCATCCTGCGGATGGAGGTAGAGCGGGTTATCACGCTTCACGCTACACAGGCGCGGCGATAGCGCCGATAGCGCACTGTGAATGTTGGACTTGTAGCTGGTCAGCTCGAACGGCCACTGATCCTGCGGCCAGCGCTCACGCAACGGCGTACCGTCGGCCAGACGCGGTGCCATCCAGGTCGGACAGCCGCAATACCGTTCCCCGGTCATGCTATTACGCGCCGCCGCCAGTTGCGCATTCCACACCGCGAACGGGCGACGATAACGATGCGTCATCCACTCGCCCTGGTAGCGGCGATCGGCGTCTTCGAAACGGCCACCACGCGCCAGTACGCTGGCGACCGGCCCGATCTCCTGCGCCGGCAGCGTCGCCTGCAACGTCGGCAACAGACGATCGACCCCACTCAGCGCCATATCCTCCGCCGTCGCCGGCGCGACCGCCGTCTCCACAAAGGCCAAGTTAGCGACGGCACGCAAGTAGTACTGATCACCACTGTCGATCGCCAGCCACTCCCCCTGCGCATTCTGTTGCGCCCGCGGGCCGAAACCGGGCAAGGAGAGGCGCTTCGCCACATCGATCAAAAAATTCTCCAAACAGAGTGGGCGGCCATCCGCCGTCTTCGCACTCAGCGGCGTTACCGCCGGCCAGCGAGCCGTGGCGGCACGCGTCGGCACGCCTTGCCAAATCCCGGCGATCCCCCAGCTCTCATAGGTCACCGTATCCGGCACCAGGTAGTCGGCCAAGGCGGTCGTCTCGTTAAGGAAGGCATCCACCGCCACGATCAGCGGCAACTGCGCCGGATCGCGCAGGCGCGACTCCAACAGGGCTCGCAGTCCCGGTACGCCATACAATGGGTTCGCCAGGTGATTGATCCACGCCTTCAAGCGGTAGGGGTATCCTGCCAAGGCCGCACTCAACTGCTCCGTCAACAACGGTGAGGAGAGCGGATACCAGGGCGCACGCGCCGGATAGGGGGACTGCCCCGCCGCCACCTTCTCTTGGTACTCACGGCTTTGCTCATACGACGCCTTGCTGCGTGATAACATCAGGCCGCGAGGTTTCACCTTCCCCGGAAAGGCGTCGAAGTTATAGCACGGCCCCTTGCCGAAGGCGGGATAAGCCGGCGGCTTGGCCATCATCCCCCCTTTCAGATTGATATTCCCGATCATCACATTCAACATCAGGATGGCATAGGCGGTATAGAAACCGTTGGCATGCATGGTGCCCCCGTGCGTATCGACCGCCGCGCGGGTGCCGTGGGACGTCAACTGCCGCGCCAAGGCGACGATCTCCGCCTCGGGGACGCCACAGATCGCGCTGTATTGCGCCAACGTCAGCTTCTGCGCCTCGTCGCGCAGGCAGGTCAAGGCACTCTTGACCCGGATCGGCCCCTGCGCCCCCGTCAGCTCACTATCCACCCACAGACGAGCGGGGGCGGCGATGTCAGCATCCGCCAACGCCCCATCGGCGGCGGCCAACACCAACGCCCCAGTGGACAGCGCATCACTCGGCGTCTCCGCCAGATCGGCCCGCGTCAGGAACTGCCCTTCGCGTGGATGACCCGGCTGACAGATCACCAAATGAGTGGCGTTACACCAGTGCGCCTGACCGGCCTGCTGCATCGCCGCCTCGCTCGGTTGGCTGAGGTAGTCGGCGTTATAACGCTGCTGCTCAATGATCCAGCGGATCATCGCCAACGCCAGCGCCGCATCGCTCCCTGGACGGATCGGTATCCAGCGGTTGTTGGCGCCCGCCGCCAGGCTGGTACTCAACGGCTGTGACGGCGCAACCACCACATAGCTGAATCCGGGTTGACTACGCACCGCCGCCAACTGGCGCGCCTGGCGTTTAAAGGGGTTACCGGATTGGGCCGGCGAGGTACCGATATACAGCACGAACTCAACCGCCTCCAGATCCGGTTTCATGTGCGCGTTCTTTTCCAGATCCTGCATCAGCGCGCCGGAGCCCGCGCGAAACGCGTAGCCACAATACGACCCATGATGACCAAAGTTACGCGAGCCGAAACTGTTCATGGCGAAACGCTTGATGATGTGATCGCGTCCCTCGTCGCCGGCGTTGGTCACCAGCAACTGGTTGGCACGCGGACCGAACTCAGGGTGCGCCGGATCTAACGGCGTCTGTAGATCGCGCAGCGCGCGCAGTCCCTCGACCGGCCCTTCGCCGAACAGATCGCCGCCCTCACAGATCTCATGCAATAGCTGTTCGTAACTAATCGTCTGCCACCGCCCCTCACCGCGCTTGCCGACACGCTTCATCGGTTGTGTGATGCGGTAGGGGCTCTCGCGGATCTCCAACATGGCGTTACCGCGCGCGCAAGCGGTCGAACGGCCCGCCAGTCCCGCCTCGCCCGCCAACGAGCGCCAGGCCTCCGCCAGCGGCGTCGCATAGGGCAATTGTTGCTGCTGAGAGAGCGGATGATACGGGTTACCGGCGATGCGCAGGATACGCTCACTGCGATTGTCGATGCGCATACGTATCCCGCACAGGGTCCAGCAACCAAAGCACATCCCATTGGCGAGGCGCTGCTGAGGATTGACCTGCAAACGGCCGTCGGCATCGATGCGCATCTCCGGTTGCAATGCATTGCCAAACTGGGCACTGCGCGTCGGTTCGCCCGCCGTCCCTTGCGTGACCTCGCGCGCCATATGACGCGCCGTCGCGGCGTAGCCTGCCGCGAATACCGCGCCCCCACCAGCGGCCAAGCCGAGTTTCAATAGCTGTCGTCTACGTTTGTCCATGTTATCGCTCCGCCGCGTCACTGCGCGTCTCAATCAATTCCGTCAATAGCGCCGCCAAACAGATCCACAGTCCTGCCATCGCGGCGATACCGAGCCAACCTTCACTGCCGGCGGGGACGCTGTAGGGATAAATCCCGGCGTCATAACGCGCCACCCGCTGCACATCGATCAGCGTCAACCAGCGCAAGGCCGCCGCCGACGCCAGGGTCAGGATCGCCAGCAGCCAGCGTAAGCGTAATAGCCACGTCGCCGCCAACAGGGTCATCGCCAGTAAACTCAGCGTGGGCCAGGCCTGGAAGCGCATAAAGTGGCGACCGACTTGGGTCACCGACGCCGGCGGCCAGTAGAGCCACAGCGCGAGCAGGATCAGGCTACTCAGGGCACTGATCCACAAGGTCAGCCGTAGCAGACGCCCATCCCCCGCCGTCAGGCGCTGTCCCAACAAACCGGCGATCAGCAGCCCTAACCCCACGCTGGCCAGCGGCGCGCTACACAGCCACAGCCACGGCAGCATCCACTGATGCCACAGCGGACGCGCGGCCAAGACCCACACCTCGCTACCGGTATACAACGCGATGCTGGCCCCGGAGAGTAATGTCAGCAGGGTACAGCGACGCAACGCGGTCGGTGAGATCTGCCACTGGCCCAACGCCAAGCGCCGCCAGAAGCGCGCACCGCGCACCGTCGTCGTTAAGAGCGCGGGACGCAGACAGAGCCAGGCCGTCACGACCGCCAGCGCCGAAAATATCGGCAGCAACAACGCGCCACGTGACATCCAAGAGCCGGGGGTCAAGTGAGCGAAGAAATGCCAGGCCCGTCCCGGCTGATGCAGATCGGCGGTGAGCGCCAACGGGCCGACAATGGCCGAGATCAGCAACACCAGCGCCAGACTATGTACGAGCGTGACACTGTAACGATCGCCACCACGCAAGGCTAACCACAACAACAACGCCGCGCCATAGGCACTCCCGATGTAGAAGAAGTACTGTACCGCCCAGGGCAACCAGGCTACCGCCTGGGGCGTAACCAAGATCTCACTAATCATGGGTGTTGCTCCTCATCGCCATACAGCGCGGGCTGACCACTGACCTGGCTGACGAAGGCCGAGTCCAACCCCAGATAGAACACGCGCGGCTCGGTGTGTTGCTCCGGCTTCAGTTGATAAATTTCGCCCGAGTGGGCAGCCAATAAACGGCTGAGCGTACTCTGCGGATCGTGCAGATCGCCGATGATGCGTGCCCCGCCGACACAAGAATCGACACAGGCGGGTAATAACCCGGCCTCCAGACGATGGGCGCAGAAGGTGCATTTATCTGCCGTCAGGGTCTCGTGGTTAATAAAGCGGGCATCGTAGGGACAAGCCTGCACGCAATAGGCGCAACCGACACAACGCGTGTTATCGACCATGACGATGCCGTCTTCACGTTGATAGGTGGCCTGTACCGGGCAGACCGGTATGCAGGGCGGCGCCTCGCAGTGATTACACAGGCGCGGCAAGGTAAACATTTGGCTGACCCCATGGGCGGCGGCGCCACTCACCTCATACTGCTTGACCGTGGTACGAAACTGACCGATGGGCGGCAGGTTCTCCATACAACAGGCCACCGTGCAGGCCTGGCAGCCGACACACTTACGCAAATCGATCAGCATCGCCCAGCGCGGAGTCTGGCGCCCTTGCCGCGCCCCCGCCTCCTGGCTTGACGCCGTGCCCTGCGCCTGCCAGGGCAATAGCGCCAGGCCGGCGCTTAGGCTGCCGATACCCAGCAACAGTCGGCGCCGTTGCTGTTGTTCGTTATCCTGCTCCCGCATCACTCTCCTCCCACGTCGATGGCGCTGTCTGTAACATCACAGATCCGCCTTTCTTGATTCGCTTATTGATTGGCGTGATTTATTATGTGCAGGAGAGAAAAGGCCTTCCTATTGTGGAAAACCACAATAGCGATCGATTGCTGACCTATATCAAAATTAACCATCTCGCAAAAATACGAATCCGATCTCCGATGAATGTGCTGTTACGCCTCTGCTGGCTGTTATCGCTCCTCGTTTGCCTGGCGCCCGCTCGGGCGACACCGCCCTCGCCGCAACCGGTCACCATCGGCGTACTGGCGACGCGTGGCACCCAGATGGCGAACAGCCAATGGCAACCGCTGATCGGTTGGCTCAATCAACGCTTGCCGGCCTATCATTTTCAGCTGCAACCCTACGATATCAGCGCCTTAGATAGTGCCGTGCGCCAACGCCGACTCGACTTTGTCATCACCAACCCCGGGCAAGCCGTCACGCTGGGGCGTCATGCGCCGCTCTCCTGGCTGGCGACCCTCAAGAGCCCGCTACGCCCAGGGAATAACAACGTCATCGGATCTGCGTTAATCGTGCGGCGCGCGAGCACGCTGCACCATCTGGCCGATCTGCGCGGCAAGCGCATCAGCGCCGTCGCCCCCCAAGCGTTCGGTGGATACCAGACGCTGCTGTATCGTCTGGCGCGCGAGGGCTACGACTACCGCCACTTCTTCGCTCAAACTCGCTTTGCCGGCTTTCCGCTGGATGCCTTGATCTATCGCCTGCGCGATGGGGAAACCGACGCGGTCATCGTCCCGGTCTGTCAGTTGGAAACCATGGCCAGCGAGGGGCTGATCGACGCCCAGGACTTTCGGGTGATCGACAATATCGCCCCGGCCGACTTCCAGTGCCAAAGCTCGACGCAGCTCTATCCCAACTGGTCCTTCGCCCGAACCGACCGCGCCAGCGCGGCGCTGGCCAAACAGGTGGCCGCCGCCCTGTTGGCATTACCGGAAACGCATCCGGCGGCCCGCGCCGCCTCTTCGCTCGGTTGGAGCGCGCCGGAGAGTAGCTACAGCATCGAACAGTTCTACCGCCAGTTGGAGGAGACGCTCCCGGTCAGCCTGACCCTACAAGTCCTACGCTGGCTGCAAGAAAACCAAGCCTGGCTCTGGGGCGCATTAGGTATGCTGCTACTGTTGACGCTGTATCACCTGTGGCTGGAGTGGCGTTTTCAACGCACCCAGCGTCGCCTGCTTGATGCCGAGGCCGATCTGAATCGCAAACGCCTGGCGCTGGAGCATGCGCAACGCGTCGCCATCGTCGGTGAATTGGGCACCAGCCTGGCTCATGAGCTCAATCAACCGCTGGAGGCGATCAAAAATTATGCCGACGGCTGCCTACATCGCGCGCACCGCCAGGTCGAGGTCACCACCCTAATCCCCGCCTTGGGACACATCAGTCAACAGGTCACACGGGCCGATGCCATCGTCAAGCGGCTACGCCGCCTGATCCGCCGCGCCCCACAACCGGACGTCGAGCTGGCGCCACATAACGTGATGGACGATACCCTGGCGCTGCTCGCGTATGAGTTCCGCCGCCACGCCATCGTCTTGACGCGCCGTTTAGACGGCGTTCCACGTTACGACCGCTACGACGCCATCGGCCTACAGCAACTGCTACTTAATCTGTTAAAAAACGCCATCGAGGCGCTGGCGAGCCAACCTGAACCGCGCCACATCACCCTGAGCCAGCACTACCTGGCAGACGCCTACCAAGTCATCATCGCCGACAATGGTCCCGGCCTGCCCCAAGAGAGCCAGTGCGTGCAACAGGCCTTCTTTACCACCAAGCCCGACGGACTCGGCCTCGGCCTCTCCATCTGCCAACAAGTCACCGAGGCGCTCGCGGGCACCCTGACGCTAGAAAACCGTCCCGAGGGCGGCTGCCAGGCGACGCTGACCCTTCCCTACCCCAGCAAGGAGGTGACATGACCATCCCGATCTCGATCCATATCGTCGATGACGACGCATCGGTGCGCGACTCGCTCGGATTTATCCTGGAAGGATATGGTATGACGGTGAACGCCTTCACCGATGGCGAACGTTTCCTGGCCGCGGTGGACGCCAGTCAGCCCGGCTGCGTCATCCTGGATCTCCGTATGCCTGGGCTCTCTGGGATGCAAGTTCACCAAGCCCTATTGGCACGCGAGAGCGTGCTGGGCGTGATCTTCCTCACCGGGCACGGCGATGTGCCACAGGCCGTCGAGGCGCTGCAACGCGGCGCCTGCCACTTCCTGGAGAAACCGGTGGAAAGCCGTAGCCTATTGGCCGCCATCGAGGCCGCCTGGCTCGTCTCGCGCCAACGCCTGTGTGAGCAACAACATCGTCAACGCCTTGCCCGGCTAACGGCACGTGAACGGCAGACCTTCGATCTACTCTGCCAAGGATTAAAGAATCAGGCCGTCGCCGAACGGCTACATGTTTCGCTGCGTACGGTGGAGGTGCATCGCGCCAACATCAGCCGCAAGCTGGAAAGCGCCTCGCTGCTCGCCTTCCTCAGCCAACGCGACACGCTACAGACAGCGCACGACGATGATGACCATCGCGAACGTTAACCCAACAATCAATATTGCATATGCCATTTACGAGGTGTATATATTGCATATGCCATTTAGGAGCCGCCATGCCCAGACCCAAGATCCCACGCCGCATCTGTAGTCATCCGCAGCACCGTTGCTTCAAGCCCAACGGCATTCCCTTGCCGCAACTCGAACAGGTGATGCTGGCGCGCGACGAGTTTGAGGCCCTGCGTCTGGTCGACCGTGAGGGATTGCAACAGCAACAGGCCGCCGCCGAGATGGGGGTATCGCGCCAGACGCTGGCTAACATCCTCAAACGGGCACGCTTTAAGCTGTTGGACTGCCTCAGTAATGGCAAGGCACTGATGATTGATGAGTCATAAGGAAGGTTCACGATGTTAACCGCAATACCGATGCACGGCGCACGCATCGCCGGCCACCTGGCCCGTGCGCCACAACTGGCCTTTTTCAACGCCAACGGGGAGGAAGTCGCTCGCTACGCGAATCCTGCCGCCAGCGAACAATGTTCAGGAAAGAAACAGCTACTGGCGCTACTGCGCCAAGGGCAGATCCGCCGCCTGGTGGTGCGTAATGTCGGCCAGCACATGGCCCAACGCCTGCTCGCGCTGGGGATCGAGATCCGCCTGGCGCACGGCGGTGAATGGCAGGCGGACTATTGCCTGGAGGAGTGTAACCTCGCCCAACTGACCGATGCGAGCCAGGCGCGCCCCCCGCGTAAACCGCACCACGCCGGCCACGCCTGTGGTTGTGGGGGGAGTGCGAAGCAGGTGACGACGCCTACGCGCTTGCAACCGCGTCCAAGCGGCGTCCCCCACATCATTCGCTGCCGTCAAGGGTAGCCCAGCGTCGGCCCACGCTCAACGCGTGGGCCCACCCTCGACTCCGCGTTGCGCTCCATACTCCGCCGCCACGATCCATTCACAATGGGTAACAATAATCATCCGTGATGATTCGCGTATTCACCACTCGCGATACTATCCTTACAGACTCTGGCCTACGCTATTCTTTCGCCACCAAGAGGTCCACCATGAAACGCTACTCATGTATCGCGCTGGCACTCCTGAGCTGCGCCACCCTCGCTCCCGCCTATGCGGCGGCGGACGACGGCATCATCCGTCATACGGTACAGTTTCCCAAAGGGCAATCAGGAACAACCCTCCATGGCAGTATCCAGGGGAATGACACCCTCGACTACACCTTAGTCGCCGCGCAAGGACAGCAGATGAGTGTGACGCTCAATGGGAAAAGCTCCACCTATTTCAACCTGTTAGCCCCAGGTAATCACGGCGAAGCACTATTCAATGGTTCGATCGAGGGTGATCACTACCAGGGGAGCTTACCGACCAAGGGGCAATATACGGTGCGCCTTTACCAGATGGGGGCCGCCAAAGACTCCTCGACAGCCCATCCTTTCACGCTGACGATCCGTATCCAGGGCACCTCGGCCAGTCGCCCCACGTCGCAGCACAACGCCAGCGGCACGCTACCCTGCGCCCAGCACAGTGGTCAGCCGATGGGGCAATGCCCGTTCAGCGTCACGCGTCAAGCTAACGGTGATGCCACCCTGACGCTTACCTTGCCCGACCAGCGCCAACGCACGCTGTTCTTTGCGCACGGCAAGCCGCTGAATGCCGATCTCAGCCAGGCCGATGGCGATATGACCTTTACCTGGCAGCAGCAGGATGATCTGTTTCTTATTCGCTGCGGCCACGAACGCTATGAGGTTCCTGCCGCCGCCATCACCGGCGGCTAACGAAGGGCGATGACGCACGGCGCCGAGAGACACCTCTTAGCGCCTCGCCGGATATGCAATTCATGACGCACGGCGAGTGACGCCGGACCCAAGATAGGGCCTGCGCGTCACTTTCCTGCTATGCCTGGCGTAGCGTCGTTAGCATCACCTGCGGGCCCCTTGATCTGTGGCGACTCCGAGGCAGGCGGAAATAATAACGCCGTATAGTGGGCTGAGATCGCTCCACTGTGTTTGCCATCGCTACCGTAATAACGATCTTCGCGGCACAGACGCTCGTGAGTATCGCAAAAAATACCGTTCGCGAAGGTGAACGCCGTCCGGTCGAAGTCACCCTGCGAGAACACCCGCTGCGCGACACGCGCCCCCAAATAACGCTCCGTCAAGGTGCGCGAAACACCCTGCGCATCGGCGCAAATATAGCTATCACACAGAACCCCCGCTTGCGGTGAATGCAACGCCGTCTTATCGGCGGCATGCACCTGTGTCAGTGACGATAGCGCCCACAATACGCCGACAAATAAACCCCGGCTCACCGTCATCGTTGCATTACTCACGTTAACCCTCATCATCATGTCTCGACTTGTGGATATCACACGCCATCTGCGCCAGTCGTCATGGCTGGGAATCTCCCCCCACCCGCGATAATGGACACGGCAAGCCACACACTGCGCTCTGTACCGATTAGAGATAACGCCGGATAAACGCCTGTAAGGGAATCGGCTGGCTATAACGATACCCCTGCAAGTACAGCACATCGTGCGCCTTCAGATAGGCTTCTTGCTGCTCCGTCTCGACCCCCTCGGCGATAATCTTTAAATGTAGACTCCCCGCCAACTCGATAACGTTGTTCACAATATGGCTGGAGATTTCATCCAGGCCGATCATCTGAATAAAACTCTTATCGATCTTAATATAATCGACATGAAATTTTTGCAGATAAGAATAGGTCGAATAACCGGTACCGAAGTCGTCGAGGGCAAAGGTCACGCCCAACCCCTTCAAGCGCTCGAAGTTCTCCTTGACCTCACTCTTCGAGGCAATCTCATCGCGTTCAACCAACTCTAGCGTGAGTTCTAACTGGCGCGTATCGAATGCCTGTAAGAAATGGTCACAGTCTGCGACGATGCTCCGATGCTGAAGATATTTCTGGCTAATATTAAAACCGATATGTATCCGCTTCGACACTCTGCCACGTAATGCCTCCCGCGTATCCAAGATCAACTGCCGAGTCATCGGCACGATCAATCCAGAGTCCTCTGCCGCCGGGATAAATTGATTCGGCGGAATCATGCCGATCCCTGGACGGAGCCAGCGGATTAAAATTTCACCGCCGGTGACGCTGTTGGTTTTCAGATCAACGATCGGCTGAATATAAGGGACAAACTCGTTATTTTTAATACCGTTACGAATTAACTCGGTAATCGATAAGGGTCGATTCAAACGTAGAAATACCGCTAGCATGGCGAATAGCCCAAGCAGTAGGCTTAAATATATCCCCAGCAAGTAGTTATCTATCAGGTTGGTTAATATGGTGCGCTTGGTAATAATATAAATTATCGTGTAGCCGTAATCAGAGGTGATAACATGATAGCCCTGCGGCATCCGCGAAAGCTTAGGGGTCACTCGCCCCTCAGCCGATAAAATCTCACCACTCACCCCAAAGTAGACGCGAGGAAAGGTATTGATCACACGTAGCGTATTAGCGATGAAATAGCCATCCACCCCCACTAGTACCGTGCCTTGCGCCGTCTTATAGCTATAGAATAACACCGGTAGCGAAGGGGTCGCCGCATCCCCGGCCAAGAGATAGAGGCCATTGACCTGTTCTATTTTTTTACGCTCGACTCCCGACACCTCTTTATACAATGAGGTACAGTAACCTCCCGCCTTTGAGAATAACTCGAGGGAGCGGACATTCGGCGTTAAGGTCACTTGATGAATCAACGCATTCATCACCGACTCGGAGCAAGTGCGTCCCAACAAATGACTGGTCGATTGCGCCGCCGTTTTGGCATGACCCAGGATACCATCGATATGTTGGCGGGCGAAATCGACCTTGAGATTTGTGTCTTTATACAGCGCCTTAATCGAAAAAATAAGCAAGCAAAGCATCAAGATAACGAATACACCGAATCCAGAGACAAACGCAATGAGTAATTTTTTAGCAATAACTTTTTTTACCCTTTCCTGACTCATATCGCCCCCAGTCTTACCCCACTTATGGCATGTGTATGATGAAACAGTGGCGAACATTCCACACAACAACCCCCTCTGCGTGATCCTAGACGATTATAGCAAAGCGCCATTAACCGCCCTCACTCTAGGGACTTTATCTCACCGACTTTGTCGAAACGACCCCACGGCACCATCGGCTCCGACGGCCATCGACCCTCCCGATATCGTCGATCCCCTAACCCGACGTGCTACCTCCCCCAACTCATCCGACTGGGCCTCACTGGCAAAACGCCACAGATGCACTACGATTAATAGGCAAGGCGATCCATGCCTGCATAATGCCAACTTTTAGCGCACGGCTCTCCACAAGAGCCATTCCCCTAGACCTGATACAGGAATCGTGTCAGGTCTTTTTTTATCCACTTCAAAATCAATCAGTTGCAGATTTTTCGATCGCCTGCGCATCCCCACTTCCTCCCTATCCTACACTAGCCACCTTCCGGCTAATATCTTGAACACGCAGGAATATTCTGAAAAATTCCATTAAGTGATAATAGTCCATTTGGCCGAATATCGCCCCTCAGCTACACAGCCCGTCAACCGCCTCCTGGGCATGATGGGCAGAAGAAGACGCTGCGTAGCCCTCCTTTCTCCCCCCTGAGCAGCGGTTTATTTGTAACCAGATGAAACTACCTCTCCCCTCGATATGAGCTACTCCAACGCGTTGTCGTGTGTTGTCGTGTGTTGTCGAGCATTACCCCCTGTTGTCGGTTACGACAGGGGGCATGATCTAAGGTTATATGTGTTGCTGTGGGGGGCGATTTCATGGCAGAGCAAGCGCGTTAGAGATACTGGAGGCGAGCTACCGAAGGTCCGCACCTGCTGGCGGTTGTGTGAGTTATGGTACAAGCAGCCGCGCCTCGTCCCCTTATTCAGGCGGCGCTGGCCAGATGATTGCCTCTCCCGTCGGGATGATGTCATCCACTTGTAACCGGTATCTTCGCCAGTCATTCAGGCGTTGGCTTAGCGCAGTGCTATCTTGTGTCTCATCCAGTTCGAGTTTGTCCGTCAATAACTGAATACGCTGCGAAGCCAGCTCCAACAGGTGTGCCTTGTGCTGTTGATCCTGCTCTAACCGCACGCGTTGCTCGGCCTGCTTATCCTTTACCCACGACTCTCCCGCCCAAACATCAAAGGGGGATGTGGGGGCCTGCGTAGTAAAGCGCGGAGGGATCTCACCCAATACCTGAATCGTGCTGGGTTGGCGGCTCTCGGTGTCCCAGACCACCTCGCCTCGGTGGTCGGCTACCTCTTCCCAGCGCTGGTCATCCGGCGAGCGAACCAAGGCGAGCCCAGCTTTCGGTTGAGTTGGGGCATCCAGATAGCTATAGGCGGGGATACCGACCCCTTCCATCACATAGTCATAGCTGGCGCCGCAGTATTCGCGAGTAGTTTCATTGGCATGGTATAGCAGCACCCAGCCAGCTGTTTTAGCTAACCGCTTTTTGTTGAATTCAGCCTGAGATGGTGTAAGTTGATATTCCATATTATGCAGCCCTCACGATATAGAGAAAGGCGACGTTACGCGGACGGTTCTCATTCGCCGTTGGTACGACTCGTGATACATCAAAATCCAACGTTCCCGCATTCGACCAGTCAACAGATCTCGGTGTACCATCCGCACCGGGACCTGACGATGTCCGTTGAAATACCCCCGAGCCCGAGCCGGAATAGCTGAATGTTTCAGATATGCCCGTCACAGTACCTGTGATATTTCGAATTGCATCGCCTTGTGCTGTTAATATACTGCGCCCACTGTCAACACCCCGACCATCGTCATATCCCCGGATAAATTCCCCACGCAAATCAGGCAATCTGCCATTGGGATATGCCCTGGCCAGATCGGGATATGACGATGTTGAAAATGATTGCCCTGCGCACTTGATCCAACCTGATGGGATGTTGAGGCTGGGCCAGGGACAGGGTGTGCCTACAGGGAGAGCTTCAGAGGCTCTGTCATAGGCGAGCTTCACCGAGTTGGGCGTTGCTGCCTGGGTGGTGCTGGTGCTGCTGATACTGTCGTTAAGCCGAACCCGTCCGGCCTGGTTGGTACTAGCGGCACGGGTGGCCTCGTCATAGGCGAGCTTCACCGCATTGGCCGTCGCTGCCTGGGTGGTGCTGGTGCTGCTGATACTGTCGTTAAGCCGAACCCGTCCGGCCTGGTTGGTACTAGCGGCACGGGTGGCCTCGTCATAGGCGAGCTTCACCGCATTGGCCGTCGCTGCCTGGGTGGTGCTGGTGCTGCTGATACTGTCGTTGAGCTGCACCCGTCCGGCCTGGTTGGTACTAGCGGCACGGGTGGCTGCGTCATACGCCCGCGTTACCGCCCATGGGGTGGCTGCCTGGGTGGAACTGAAGCTGTTGACGCTGTCGCTCAACTGCACGATGCCTTTGCGCGAGGTCGTCGCCTCAACGATACCAATATTCTCCAGAAAACGGGCCTTATCCGGAATATCAGCCCCGTTTTGCGCCTTATCCAGCTTCTGGCCAATCATCGTCATCACCGTTGACGAAAAATTGGGATCGTTACCGAGCGCTGCGGCCAGCTCCTGTAAGGTATCCAGCGCCGTCGGAGAAGCGTTAATCAACTGCGCTATCTGCGCCAACACAAAGGCCGCGGTCGCAATCTCTTGTCCGGCAGCCGACTTATCCGGCGTCGGCGCCGTGGGATGCCCGGTAAAAGCCGGACTCGCTAGCGGTGCCTTATCCTCATTTAGCTGAAGCTCTCGCTCGATGCGTTCAACGTGCTCCTGGCCTTTCACCACCAGAGATCGGGTGGTCTGCGCTAATTGAGCCACTTCCTCTGCCAGCTGCACACTGGTATCGGTGTCATCCTTAACTTGTTGCGCCGATAAGACCACCTGACGCGTATGCGCCTGTACCTCCGCGACATACTGGGCAGTATCTTGTTTGGCAGACTGGGCAAGTAAGGCTGAATCTTGCGCATTTTCAGCCGCTTCGCGTGCTCCCTCTAGCGATATTTCAGCCTGATGCGCATACTGCTCTGCATTTTCAGCGGCCTCGTTCGCCTGCTGTAACACAGCATTTGTCCGCGCGTGTTCCTGCTCTAGTATTTCCTCAGCGCTCTTCACTGCACGCTGTGCCGCAGCCTCTGAGGCGGCAGCCGCCTGTTGATGCTGTTGCGTTTGCGCAAGGTCATCGCTGAAAATCTGCGTCAACTGGGCCGCAGCCTGCTCACTGGCTTGTGCGGCGGCGCGCTCTGCTGCCAGGGTCGCCGCCTCGCTAGCGGCCCGTTCGGCTGCCTGTGACGCGGCAGCCTCTGCCTGCCGCACACTCTCGTCTATCTCCGCTGCAATCTCTAAGATGTTTTCGCGGAGATCTCTTGTCCCTAACAAAGAGGATCTCGCGTCAAATTCACTCCCTGCGGCACGGCCGGCGTACGTTTTAGCGTCATCCGCCCAACACCTGGCTCTATCCTGCCAATATTCGACATCCTTTCTCAAGTTGTTGAGATGCTGCTGGTCACTGTGCAGAGTCTGAGCGCTTTTGACGATGTGATCCGCAGCAACCGCCATGCTCCGCTGGCTAGACTGCGCCGTTTGCGCACTGCGCTGAGACTGCGCCGCCGAGGTGGCTGCCTCCTGCTGGCTACCCTGCGCTTGATGTGCGGATTGTTCGGCGGCACTCGCTGCCGCACTGGCCGCTTGTTGGCTGGCGTGCGCCGCATCGGCTTGCGCCGTGGCCTGCTGTGCCTGTTGCTCGCCCCGCTCAGCGGCCTCCTCCACCTGACGGTGTAGATCTGCCACCTGTTCCCGCTCATCCCTGACCGCCTCGGTTAGCTGCGTCACCGTCTGGCTGGCCGCCTGCTCCGCCGCCTGTGCGGCGGCCTGAGCGCTGTGCCGTGCGTCCTCGGCAGAGGAGAGCGCCGCCCGTTGACTCACCTCAGCATCCTGCGCACTGAGCTGTGTCTGCTGGAGGAGCTGCTCTGTCGCCGTTTTCGCGGCTAAGGCCTCCTGCTGGCTACGCGCTGCCGACTGAGCACTCTGCGCGGCGGCATTTTCGGCGGCAACCGCCGCGCGTTGACTTCGTTGCGCCGTTTGCGCACCGCGCGTAGCCGTTCCTTGCGCACGCTCAGCCTGTTGTTGGCTGGTCTGAGCCGTACGCGCCAAGGTGGCCACCTGCTGTGCCTGTTGCTCGATCTGCTCGGCGGTACTCTCCACTTGGCTATGGATCTGCGCTGTGTGCCGCTGCTGGTCAAGGATGCTGCGTTGCTGTGCGCTGACCTGCGAGACCATCTCCTCAAAGCGGCGGACCACGTGCGGGCGAAGATCTTCCTCCGTCAGCATCACCAAAAAATCATTTAACGAACCCTCCTTGGCGTCCTCGCTCACATTGATGGTCCCGACTTTTTGCGGTGGATAGTTTTCGACTGAGAGGGTGATGTCATAGCGCCCCGGGAGTACCGCCATAGAGTAGGCTCCCTGAGCGGAGGTGATCACCGTGGCATGCGTATGCGCCAGCACCTCCTGGGTAGTGTGTGTAGCCAGTAGCGTCAGTTCAGCATGGGCGATCGGTTGACCCGTCCCATCCTTTAGATTGCCGGAAATCGTCACCGTCATGGTATCCCTCGTGTACATCGTCGCAATTTAGGCCTTGTACAGCAGGCAGTTGAGCGTCATTGAGATAGTCTGGTCATCGGTATAACGCCGCATATGGTTGCTATTTCCCTTTTCAACCCACAACTCCAGCGTAATATTCGTTGCGGCAGGGATGGGCTCGATAGCTGTCCCCACATCGACCCCTGAGCCAAGTTGGTTAGCGACCACCACCTCTCGGCCATTGATGTTGATACCTATCCGTGTCCCAGAGTAGCTAGTACTGCTGATATCCCGCCCATCCTTCCCTGAGCTGGTGGTATTGGTCGAGGTCGTACCGTGGGCTGCGACCGGCATGGCAAACAGTAGGCGATCGAAGGGGGCGGCACTGATCTGCAACGGCGTGCCCAGCCTCAGCGTGATGACCTTGACGATATCGCCCTTGATGGTTTCGGCGCGGATCTCCTTCACTTCGCAGCTCTCATCGATGGTGACATGGCTAAGACGGCCACTGGTGGCATTGACATGGCCACTGATATCCGCCTGACGCGCAAACAGCGCCCCCTCCGGGGTGAGGACGAAGGTAGGAGGATTCCCCGATGAGATAATAGAGGCGGCGATCAGCCGCTTAAGCAGCAGCTCGTTCAGCCACATCTGGCCTTCTTGCACGACGAATAGCGGCGTCGTAGCACCGTTATCCGGGTCGAGCATCACCAAACGATCGGCCAACAACAGGATTTGACTCTGCACCTCCCCCTGAGCGTCATTCTCGATGCCGACACCCAAGCCGGCGATATAGTGACGGCCATCCTGTAACTGCTGTACCCGTACGCCCCACAGGGTGTTGAGTCTACCCTGCAAGTCCTGCCAGCTTTGGTTGATTTCCTCGATTTGACCGCTGCTTTCAGCCCCTAACGCGATCTGCTCCCTGAGCGCCTGGGCCAGATGTGTGCGGCCGATCTGTCCGGCAAAGAAGTCCAGATAACCGGCGGCATCGTTACTGGCCTGGCCGACAGCCTCGACGAAGGCTGATTTGCCAACGGCATTAACACTACGAACGTACAGGTAGTAATTCTGCCCTGGGCGGATCATCGCGCCGGAGACCACCCAAAAGCGCCCACTCCCCAGATAACTCGCCTGGGTGACGATCTGATCGAGATCGTGCAGACGCCGGGGGCTGAACCAGAATTCGAATTGTGTCTCAGGATTAAACAGGGTCTGGCGTGGCGTTACGGTGAACTGAAAATAGCCCGGCGTAATGGCCACCTCGATCGGCGCTTCTGGCGCCGCAATGACAAAGCGGATCTCGGTCGGGTCGCCTCGTAGCCCACTGACACTGACCGAACGCACACTGAGCTGGTAGTGACCCAACGTCAGCCCGTAGAGGCGGTATTCGCAGGCGCTTGTAGTGTAGTTGCCGACTAAGCGCTGCACCTCCCCATCCTGGATCTTCAGTTGCAGGAGAAAACGGATGCCGTTAACCATTCGTGGGGTATCCCAGCGTACCCAGGCCTGATATTGGCCGCCCGCTTCGCTAATCTCCACCGTCAGATGTTGCACCGCCGGCGGCACGATGCCGTAGATGGTGGGCGGCTTGGGATCGAAATGAGCCCCGTTATCGACTATCGATTCCTTCTCCGGTACATGTTGCAGTGCCGTCACGCCATAGCTGCCATCGCCGTTCTCCACGATCTCCAAGCAGCGGAACAGGCGTGGACGTAACGACGCCTGACGGAGACTCCAACAGTCGAACGCGACGCATCCGGGAGGCAGAGCGGAAACATGTAGCTGATCCGGAGCCGGTTGGCCATGAATGGCTACGCTGACTTGACGCCCCTGTCGGTCCGCCACCAGCAACTGCGTGAACGTCTCCACGTTAACCGGGCGGTCGAGGCGAACCCATCCTTCGCCGACCTCCAGCAAGCGCCCCCCAAGCGCAATGCCAGCATAGTCGTTATCGCAAATTTCGATGATATCGCCGGGGAGATGGCGGATCCCCTCCATCCCCAAGCTAAAGGTCACCATCTGGGTTTCCAGTTTTTCACTGGTCAGCGCCCAAAGCCCCATGCGGTACGCCTGGCCTCGACAGGTGCAGCCGAACGCGTCCAATTTGAGGACGTTCAGTCCATAGCGGGCAATCATCCCCTCATCCGCCACATATTCGGTCGAAACACGCCAACCGTTGTCGGGATCGACGAAGCGGATCTCGGCGGCGCTATGGCGGGCCTTCAATGCGCTGAAGGTGTAATTGAAACGCCCCTCAACCACATTGGCGTTGCTATAAGACCAGACCGCGTCGGACGGGCGATCCTGCACGAAGGTAAGCGTCTGACCGTTCCAGACCGGCATACACCGCATGATGGAGCAGAGGTCGTTGATCACATCGTAAGCCTTGCGCTGTTCGCTCAGGCTGGCGTTGCACGTCATACGCGGTTCGCTACCGCCGTAGCCATCGGGTACAGGTTGATCGCAGTAGCGGGCGATGGCATACAGCGCCCATTTATCCACGCTGAGAGCGCCGACACGCCGCCCTAGGCCATAGCGGGGATGGGTCAGAAGATCATACAGAACCCAGGCGGGGTTGTTGCTCCAGGCCGCCTTGAAGTCGCCCTGCCAGAGCCCCTCATAATGGCGAGTGAGCGGATCGTAGTTGGCCGGAACCTGAATGATGCGCCCACGCACCAAGTAGGTACGGCGCACCTGCTGGCTCCCGAACTGCTCGCTGTTGACCAATAGCCCTACAACGGCCGTATTGGGGTAGCGTTGGCGAATATCGATGATCTCGGTATAACTCGACCATAGGGTACGGTTTTGCAGCTGATCGCTGGTGCTATCCGGGGTGACACGCACCACCCGGACACCAAAGGGGCGCGGCGGTAGATCGTCTAGCACCACGGAGGTCAGAAACTGGCTGGTCGTCTTGCCGCGGAGGGTCAGCTCACTGGTGTCCTGCCAATGGCCGTCGCGTTGCAGCTGGATCCGTAGGGTGACGCTGCTGATATCGCGATCGCCTTCGTCGCTGACCGACTGTAACGCGACCACACCGAGCGTCAGGCGTAAACGGTCTATGTTGGCTGACGTGATGGTACGCGTGATCGGGGTGGTGGCCTTTACCTCAGATCCAATGATCGTCTCCGCACCCGATGCCTCGAATCCCTCTAATGCAGCCTGCTCTTGAGTACCGGCGTTGTAGATCACCGTCAGGCCATTGATGTTGCTGTTACCTTCATCATCGATGGCAGGCGTATCGTTGAGGTAAACGCTGGCTAATCCTGCGACGGGGCCCTCTATCGGCCCCTCACTAATCGCATCGATGATGCTGAGCCTCTGCGTCGATTTCAGGCTATCCGGTGCCTCATAGGGGGTATGTTGTTTAGCCCTGCCCTTACCCATATGCCATTCCTCTGTCGTTAGCGCATGCCGACGACGATGACGTCGCCTTGCTCATCCCACACGCTCACCTCCTGTGAGATGACCCGTGACCCCACCATGATCTCGCCGTAGACCACCGGTACCGGGTTCCCTTGGGCGACCAGGTTATCCAGGCTGGAGAAGTAGGTGTTGGGTTTGCCGTTATCCGCACGCTGCAGGCTTGGTGTCTTGGGCATCGGCGTCAGCATCATGGCAACGCCGCTCAGCGCTAGTCCGCCGCCGCTGGCGACAAGGCCGCCGATCACTGCGCTAGACCACCCCAGCGGGTTCCAGGCGGCAAAGGCGACAAACGCCGCGCCCAGGATAGTTTGGATAAAGCCGCTTTTGGCGCCGACTGGGCGTGGGACGATGTGGATCACCGCCCGATCGGGCAGCGGCTCGTGCAGGCGCTGCGCCAAGATCTCGGTCGTCATGTCCTCGCCAGCGAGACGGACTTGATACCATCCCTGTAACAGTTGGCGGCGTAGCGCCGGTAATTGGCTAGCCAAGGCATAAACCGCCTCCGCTGCCGTAGCGGCTAACAGAGCGTGGCGGCGGCCAAATCGTTGCAGATCGCCGTAAAGGCAGATGCGTGCCAGGCGTGGTGGCGCCAGAGGGAGTGAGTCTGTCGTTGCCATCGTTCGCTATATCCTTCCCGTTTGCTGAGTTGGTTAGGGAGATGGTGCAGTAACTGCCCGTCATCACAGTAAATGGCGGCATGGTTCGCGACCGAACAGCCGAAGCAGCACAGCAACACATCGCCAGCCTGGGCTGCCGCCAGAGGGATACGGGAAAACCCGTTACGGGGCAGCTCTTGCAGGTAAAGATCGGCGCCCTGTTGGTACCAGTCAGCGTCGTAGTGCATGGCCGGCAACGCGATCCCTGCAAGGTGATAGGCGTCGCGCAGCAAGGCATAACAGTCGGCATGGCCATGCACGAAGGGGCGTCCCAGTAGTAATGGAACAGGTCGATAACGGGCGATACGCCCCTCGCAGACCAGCCACCAAGGTAAGGCACTGGCGATCTGAAGCCGCCGATCGGCGGCGCTGAGATAAGGATCGCCATGTGGGTGGCTATGAACCAGGGCGACCAGCTCACCGCGTGCACTGGCTTGGAGGTAATCCTGTGGGGTCATGCGAAAATAGCGCCTCGGCTCCAGTGAGCGGTTTTTGCATGGTAGGTAGCGTTCGCCCATTGGCGTTCGTATCACAAAGCCGCAGGACTCCGCCGGCGCCATGCGTGCCGCATGCGCCAGAATGTCGTCATCAAGCATGGCGATACCTATTGGGTCAGTTTATTGATGGAGAGAAAGCCGCCATAACTGTCGATGTTGTGCCGTAACTCACAGGCACGGCGTGTCTTACTGCATTGGTCGGCGGCGGGATCTTGAGTGGGTCGGTCGAGGGCATCCGCCACGGGGGGCCCCAGGTAGCCGCACTCTTCGCTGCGGTAGATCCATGCGCAAACGTCGGCCAGCATGATGCGCCCAGGGCAAAGGGCGCCGTCACTTTCCGTCGGTGCGGATAACACCACTCGCACACTATCTCGCGTGACATTTACCACCTGCTCGATCCGGTAGTGTTGTACCTGTTCCTGCTCCGGATCAGCCTCGGGATTGCCCTGATAGAAGTTCACCGCATCCAAAAAGCGGGCATAGAGGGTACGGCGTATCACACTGCCACCCACCAGCCCGTCGTAATCCTCGACCATAGCGGTAAGCAGACCAAAGAGATTGGAGAGGTGCAGCTCGGGACGGTTAGCTGGCCCGCGACCATTGAAGGTAAAGCCGCTACCGGTAACGGGATAGGCGATATACGTCCGCCCCTGCCAGACGATGTCCTGCCCCTTTTCATTGTGCTGGTTGGTGAAAAAATGACGTTCGCCACCGATGGCGGTCAGATCGACCTCCCACACATCCAGGCGAGCGGATTGGCTCAGGCGACTCGCCTCCTGTTGCATCGATGACGGTATCATGCGACCACCTGTTCAAAGTCAGCGGTAAAGGTTATCTTGCGCGCGTGACGAACCGACCGCCATTGGCGGCAGAGCACGTTGATCGGACGGTAACCGTACGGCGGTGTCCAACGAAACGCGTCGACGCCACCATGACGGGCGAAGAACGCCTCCAGCAGTGCCCCCTCGGCGAGGGATGCCACTAAGGTCACGCTGTAGATCTTAAGATCGGCATTCAAACCATCCGGACGACGCTGTTCGTAGCCATCGCCGAACCGGATTCGGCTGACCCGCGGCTGCGACACGATCACCAGATCGGGGCGGATTGGCCAGCGAAAGGTTTCCATCAGGGTTCTCCCAGTAAGCCGCCGTCACGCCGTTGCGTCGCCAAGTAGTCCGCCACGCTGCGCCGGCTCACCTCGTAGATGGCGGCCAAGGCCTGTGGGCCAATCTCTCCCCGCTGACCATCGTTGTTGATCGTGATGTTGTAGACCGGGGAGAAGTTGCTCTCTCGGACTACACCGCTGGCGACGACACCCAGCTTACCGTCCGCGGCTCGGCGCAGCGGTAAGATCGCCTCCGCCCCCGCTTCCCCCATGATCCCCGCGCCCTGCGCAAAGGCGAAGACGGTGGGATGACTGACTACCGTGCCACTGTAGCGATGGAGACTGGGGGTACGGTAGACGCCACCGAGGGCATTGAAACGAAGATGGTTGTACATGCCGTTGTCAAAAGCATTAGCGCCGTATCCCTCATTGCTGCCCCCTAACAGGCTGCGACCAAAGTTCAACAGCAACCCCAAGGTTTTGGAGGTGGCGATGCGGAGCTCCATCTTGGCCAAATCGCTCAGCACCGAGGCGGCGAAGCTGCGAAACTCCAGCTTGCCCGTCAGGGCGAAGTGCGCCAGCGCGTCGCCCATGCCATCGAAGGCCCGGGTAAAGACCCCCTCGGTCAGCGTCGCCACCTGTTCCCCCTGCTCCGCCACATTATTCAGCGCCCGGATCGCGCCCAACTGCCAGTTGCTCTCCTGTGCATCTACCTGAGCGTGGTAGCGCTCTAACAACGCCAGACGTTGCGCCAAGTTATCCCGTAACGCCGCGGTAACCTGGCGATAGGCGTCGCTCTCCTGGGTCCCCTTGGCGCGGCTATCCCGCTCCAGTTGATCCAGGCGTGTTTGGTAGTATTGGCGTAGGGCCAAGGCCTGCTGTAAACGCTGACGCGCCTGATTACCCAGTTGTGTGCCGGCCAGCAGGCTCTCTTGCTGGTAACGCGCCCTCTCCATCTCTTGGCTGGCTTGTTGGGCCAGCTGATCTCCCTTCCGTTGCAGGGCATTTAATGCCTGTTGGCGCGCCAAGGCCGTCTCCCGCGCCATGTTTTGCGCCAAGAGAAGCTCCAGCTGTTGTCGATTGGCCAGCAGGCTCTTGTCGTTATCGCTCAGTTGACGCCCCTGCATATCGCTGAGGCGTTGCTGCAGTTGCAGCCGCTGCCGTTCGGCATCGAGCAACTGACTGCCATTAGCCTGACGTGCCTTCGCCAGCTCGGCATCGAGTTGAGCTTGGCGCTGACGGTACTGAGCTAACAGACGTTGCCCCTCGTCCTCCCGGGGCGCATGGCGACGATCCTGGCGGCTTTGGTAGCGACGACGCTCCTCCGCCAATGCCGCCTGCTTAACTGCTTCGCTGGCGGCGCTGTTACGGATCGCCTCGAGGCGGCGCTGATGTTGTTGCTCCTCACTTTCGTAGAGCGCCTGCCAATGGCGGTTGGCGGCTAACTGGCGCTTCTGCCGCTCCTGCTCCTGCCGTTCAGCCTTATCCCGGGCGGCAGCGACATCGCGCTGGTACTTCTCTTCCCGTAGGCGAGCCAACTGGGCATGATCTTGCTGATTGGCCGGAACGAACACCGCGCCGAATTGGCGCCCTCCGGCCTGGATCTGCTGCGCTAGCGCCGCAATCCGCGCCTCTAATGTCTGCTCACGCCCCAGGTTTAGCATCGACTCCCAGGCGGCGGCAGCCGTGTCCGAAACGGCATGCCAAGCCGCCTCCAGGTAGCCTAAGTCGTCCCGGATTGCATGCGCTCGCTCATTCAGCGCGGAGGCATAGGCATCGATGGCGAGACGCGCGGCGTCACTGCGCCGCCCTTGATCTTCCAGCGTGGCGATCTGCTGTAGGGTGGCAGCGCTCAGGAAGTGTAAGGCCTCATCCAGCGCTTGCACCGCGCTCAGCGGTTCCTGCTGCAGCCGCGTAAACTGGCTGATGGTCTCCTCGACCGATTGCCCGACGGCCTGCGCCATCTGGGCGGCGGCGCGAGCGACACGCGCAACCTGTGCATCGGAAAAGGCACCACTGCTCACCACCTGCGCCAGGGAATCGGCCATGCCGTGACGCGTGACACCGTCACCTGCCAGGCTCTGAGCTAGACGTTGTAGCTGCGACGTCGTCAGGCCGGCATAGTGGCCAGTCAAGATTAGCCCTCGCTGAAACTGGCGCTGCTCCTGATCGGCCTGATACAGGGCATAGGCCCACGCGCCACCGGCCCCCGCCAGACCGACCAGCAACAGGCTCAGCGGGGAGATCACCTGGCTCAAAGCAATAAAGGTATTACGGATCCCACCGAACGAATCCCGAACCTGGCCACCCTGCTGGATCAGGATCAGTAACGGGTTCTGGCCGCTGGCGAGCTGGGTCACCACGTCGGTCATCTGCATCGGTAGCAGACGGAGCGCCATTTGATATTGGCCGTGGCTGATATTGAGGCGCTGCACCATTTTTTGCTGACGTTGTAGCGCCTCGGTACACCCCGTCGAGGCGGTTTTCAATAGACGCTCACGACTGATCACCCCTTGCAGGTTACGGTCGAGCACCTGCATATAACGGGCATATTCGGCTTGGGTCAGGTTCCCAGCCGCAAATTGTGCTTGAAGCTGGCGTTGCTGACGTTCTAGCTGTGTCAGTGCCCGGGTCGTGGAATCGATGGCTGACTTCAGACGGTTGAGGGCTATCTGCTCGGCCCGAGATAATGAGTCGAATGCCGACTGGGTCTGCTGCGCCGCCTCCCGACTGGCCTGCCCGATGAGTCCCAATTCGGCACGGGCTCGGGCTAACCCCTCCTGGAACTGCGCGGTGTCCGCATCCAGTCGGACTTCAAGTTGGCTGATCTGGGACATACCGTTCCCTCCCCATAAGGCCACTCGCCAACTGCATCAGCTGGGCGTCGTCTTTCTCCGGCGGTGCGGTGGCGTGCATCAATAGCGTAAAGTCGGTGAGTGCGGGCCGGGCCTTGGCATCCACCAGCCGAACCAGCGTGCATTGCAGGGCGGCGAACTCCAGATCGAGCTGGGTATCGGCGAAGAGATGTTCGCGGTAGAACGACGCCCAGTCGCGCAGCTCACTGCAACTCATGCCGGCCAACATGGCGCACCAGTCAGGCCGGTGAAACTCACGCGCCAGACGCAGGATGAACGCCATCTCCGCCGCTAGGGCTTTGCGGCATCGGATCGCTCAGACGCTTCTTCTGGCGGCCCCTCGTCCAACAGTTGACTCAACGCCAATACCCGTTGAGCCGCCTCCGCCAACAATTGGGCGGGCCAAGTCGCCATCAGTTGCAGCTGGCTTTCGGCCCGCTCCTCTGCCGTCTGCGTGGGGGCGTTACTCGCCAGCGACATCGCCACTAACAACGCGTTGATCTGACAGTTGAGGTTGTTCATCTCCGCCAGGTAGGCCATACCGCTGAGGCCCGCACCCGCATCAGGCGGCGGGTGTGCCGCCGCATAACGCAGGTATTCCACATGCTGTAAAGCCGTCAGCTCTCGCAGTACGACCTGCTCGTCGCCATAGCAAAACGTGTCATGCTTCAGTTGCATCATCCCTCCATTCACGTTGCGTTTTCAGGAAGTGAACCGACCTCGGCCAACGTCGGTTTGCCGCTGTGGGTGAAACGAATGATACGGGTGATGGTTTCGTTCTGGCTTACGCTCTTGCCGAGTGCAGAGACGAAGCCATAGAAGATGTCGATCACTCCGTTCGGATATTTCAGCCGGTAAGCCATCACGCGGCCATCGTCGAAGGCCGCCAGCACCGCCTGCTGGCCGGGATCGCCCGGTAACCAGGCTAGGGTGAAGGTAGAGTCGCTGACAGATTTAATCCCCTGGGCGTTACGCTTCCAGTCGGCATCATCGTCATCGATATAGTTATCTTCGTCCGTTTCGGCTTGCAGTTCACCCGGTTGGATATCTTTGACCTTGCCCAATCGCTGCCAGTCGTCGTCGTTGATGACATTGAGGCGTGCCATATCTTGGCCGGTGTAGATCCATAAGGTGGTACCACTGCCCTTCTGCGGGGTCGTTGTCGCTGTCATAGCTGCTCCTGTGTGTAACGGATTTGATATTGCAGATCGATCGCGCCCCAGATACCCAACTCCTCATCGCGCTGGTAGTCGCATGCCAATGGCGCCAGATCTCCGTCGAATGGAGTCAGTAGCGCCGGATCGGCCAGCAGTGGCGCCGCGTAACACTCCGCCCAGCGGTCTAAAGCAGCGTCCGGCTCACGCGCCCGCAGGAAAATCTGCACGTGTAACACGCCTGACCAGCTAATGCTGTCAAAGTAGACCGCCTCCGGTTGTAGATCGCTGAGGTAGACGGCCACGGCAGGGAGTTCGGCCTCGCCATCGATAAAGCTGGGGCTGCCATCGAAAAAGTGGACCTGAGACTCGCCTTGCAACGCCGTTTTCAGTCGATCGAGTACCCGTTGGCGAATGCGGTGACGGATGGCGCCCTGCGGGGTCAACGCTGACGGCGGAGCAGTAACTGAAGTTGGCGCGCCATCGCCTGCTGTAACGCTTGAGGTAGGTTGTCTTGCCATAGTCTTTGGGTCTCCTCGCGAAAGGCGGTCGTGAGCGCCTCCTTCACCGGGATCTTCACCACGTGGATGGGCATACGCGCCCGGCCATCGCGGCGTAGAACCTGCCAACGCCCCGTTTTTAGGTACTGGATGAAGGCGCCCGGTAGGGAGTGATGACCGACGTGCAGCACGCTGTCCCGCCGCCCAGGAATACCCAAGATGCGTGCCGTCCCCAGATTGATCGCAGGAAAATCGCCGCGGTATACGCGGATACGCGCCTGTGGCCACTCCGTGTTGGCCTTGGCCTGAGTCAACCTGACTCGACGTTTCAGGCGCCGTACCGGTAGGCGTTTTTCACGCGCCACCCGTCGTAAACTACGGGTGATCGCCTTGGCGGCGAGCCGATTGACCACTTGGGCGCTGGCGCGCGCTAACTCCTTGCCCCCCAGATCCGTCAAGATGGCTCGCAGTTTGTCTTCACCTTTCATTGCGGCTCCAGTTGGATAACGTATTTGCCATTCTGACGATGGTAGCGGGCCACCCGATACTCGGCGCCTTGCCAAACCACCTCATCATCGCGTTGGGGACGATAGGCGGCACTGAAAATCATCAGTGTCGTCAGCTCCGCCTCGACGGCGCCAAACAGCGCCGGGCTAGTGGCGGGTACCGCACAATACGGCAGCCCGTTGATCTGCACCTGCTCCCCCATTCGGGCCTGCGTCAACGCATCCAGCGAGGCCGCAAACTGGGTAAAAGGGCTAGGCATTGATCTTCACCGCCACCAGCGTCGTACCCGCCCCGGCGTTCGCCCAGGCTTTACCGACATACACGGCGCCCGAGGCGGACAATTGCACCACGCCATTCTTCAGATGAAGCTTTTTTCCCGACTCGATCACCTCGGACTCCAGTTTTGGCACCAAGAAGACGCCTTCGGTCAGCCCGACACCGCTATGATGAGGCTCGATGTGGCCGAGTGCGATGACCACCATATCCCCCAGCGCTACCAGCGCGCCGCTGGCAATGGCCGCCTCCCCAGCGTCGATGTCGATCGTACCGCCCCGTTGCAGATAGTTGTTCGCCATACGGTTCTCCTACCGGCCTGCGGCCGGATATCTCAAAATTCCTCATGGACGGTTAGGCGTCGCAGCGCACCAGACCGCGATGATCGATGGGCGAAACACCGGCATCGATGCGCACCTTACTGGTGATGCCATCCACCTCGAAGCCCTCCTGTTGATCGATATAAGGGACATCCACACCGTTGAGGTAGGCAACCTCGATGGTGTCGCTTCCCTTGGCGGCCGCCAGGTAGTAGGTCGTAACGCTGCTATCGTCTAGGCGCGGCTCGGCGATGACGCTGGCGAAGTTCTGGATCGGGTTAATGACCCCGGCATTCACCTCGGCGCCCTTGACGCTGGCTGAGCGGATCACTTGGTTGGCGCTGGCCTCTAATGCGGTCGGGGCCAAGACGAAGGCGGGACGGATGTTAAGATGACGCTGCCCCTCCTTTTGCCGGCGCATTAACTGGCGCGCCTTATCCAGGCTGGCGACGTCCATTGCCGCGCCGCTTAGGATGTTGCCGTGTTTCGCGCTATCAAACAGGACGATGCCGTCCGCCGACAGTTTCGGGTTGTTGAGCAGGATGGCATACACCAGATCGGCGATGGTGGCCTTAGCCGCCCGCCCCAGTTTCATCGGTACGTCGGTCAGCATATGCAAGTCGTCGTTGATGATGGCCTGGCGGGTCACGCTGAACAGCTCACCGAAGGTCGCCAGGGCGATCGTCGCCTGGTGATCATCCAAGGTGACATACTTGAACTCCGCCCCTTCACGCACTTGGCGCAGTGAGGGGAAACCGCCCAACCCTACGCGATGCGCAACCTTGAAGTCGGAGAGACTGCCCTTGCGGGTCCACTGTTCGAAGGTCTCCGGCGCCTCCTCCCAGCCCTGTAAGATGGATTTGTGCGCCACATCGAGCAGGATGTTGCCGAAGTCAGAGGTGCTATGGGTAAAAGAGAGCCCGACCATCTGCATTGGATTGAGCCCCGCTATCCCCACGCCCCGATCGGTCAGCGAGCAACGCGACATCTCACGCAGCGTCATGCCGTTGTAGGGGTTATCACGCTGACTCTCCTCAAAACCGGCACGGACCAGCAACGCCTGGCGAATGGCGTCGCCCGTGATGTTGCCGTTACCGACATGACCGCCTGGGCGGTTCTGCGGAGCCTCCAGGACATTGCTCGCGCTGGCGTTCTGGCCTAGGGCCGCTAACAGACGGTCTTTCGCCTGCTCGATGCCACAATCGACATCACCAATGCAGAGCATCATCAATTCGGTTTGTTGCTCACCAAATAGCGCGAACAACTCGCGGATAGCGTTGACGCGCTGGCGCTGCGCCTCGCGCTCTTGGGCGCGGATCTGTACTTCGTCCGGCGCGGTGGCGGACGCGGGCATCTCGCCGCTGTTGCGCGGCGGACTTACCATGTTGCGAATTGTCTTCGGCATATGCGCGAATTCCTCTAAACGTTGGGATTGAAGAGCGACCATGCGTTGCAGCGGTGCGGCGAGGGTGTCGGCGAAACCCTGTTCGACACACTCCGCACCCGATAGCCAGGTTTCCTGCTCTAACAGGGCGGCGATCGCCTCGCGACTCTGGCCAGATTTCTGCATGTAGGCGGGGATCAGTACCGTCTCTAGCTTGTCCAGCAGGTCGGCATAATCACGGATGTCATCGGCATCACCGCCGGCTATCCCCCAAGGTTTATGCAGCATCATCATGGCGTTTTCCGGCATGATGATGGGATCCCCGACCATGGCGATCACCGAGGCCATGCTGGCCGCCAAGCCATCGATGTAGACCGTCTTGCTTGCCGGGTGGTGACTCAGCAGGTTGTAAATGGCGATACCATCAAAGACATCGCCGCCCGGCGAATGGATATGTAGGTCGATGCGATCGACCTCACCCAAGGCCGTGATACCATCGGCGAACTGGCGCGCGGAGATACCCCACAAGCCGATCTCATCGTAGATGCGGATTTCCGCCGTCCGGGGTGCAGTAGCGCAGATACTGAACCAGCCCTTAACGCCGGCGGGTGCGCAACTGTTCCTCGGTGGATGGCGTGTCGTGTCTGTCATCGGGGGAGCCTCCTTTGTCGTTGGCCGGATCGGTGTCGAAGACCAAACCCAGCTTGTGGTTTTCGTCTACTTCCGCCTTACGGCGGCGTTTCACTTCGGCGGGGGTGCCGCCACGGGCACGACCCAATCGCTTTCCGTTGCCGAGCCGCCACGGATCATCACGCGCCAGGCATTGGCCTCTTTCTGGGGGTCGATCCACGGCATGACCGGCCCGCTGTAGACGGCGTTATTCAAGGTCTCGGGGTCACTGTATGGCTCGGGCCGGATCACCCCACTGGCCAGCGCCATTGCCAGCCAGCGGCGGTACAAGGGGCGGCTGATCGCCGCGATGAAGGTGTTTTGTAGGACGGTGTAGCCCTCTTGGGCCTCCACCAGCTCTTGGCGCTGGGCGCTGTAACTGCCGTCATAGTTGCGAGCGATGGAGGAAAAGCTGCTGCGGCTCCCGGCCGCGATCGCCCGCATCTGTCCCATGCGAAACGATTCCAGGTTGGGGTTGGGACGCTCGGATTTAATCAGGCCGATCTTCTCTCCGGGGCGGAGGCCATCGAAGACCATTCCCGGGGTCAGCTGAAGGTCACGCGACATCTCGGTGCTATAGCTGCTCGGATCGTAGTCTATCCCCTCCCCGCGCTGGATATACATTCCCAGCGAGGCCGCGATGCGTGCCGCCAGCAGTTCGTTGTCTTCGTACTCCTTGAGACCGGAAAGGCGCATGATGACCCCAGACAACAGCGAGACACCTCGCACTTGATGCAGCCGTCGGGTGAACTTGAGGTGTAGCATGCGCGCGGCGTCGATCTGTTTGCTTGCCGTCAGACCGCCCGCACCGCGGGGATAATGCAGAAACACACGATACGCCAGTGGCCGCATCCAGGCATTGAAGCGGATCCCCTGCACAATGCCCTGCGCCGGCTCGTTGTAGTCCAGCGGCACATAGTCAGGCTCTAGCGCCTCCAACCAGAAGGGAATGCCAGCAACCGGTGTCAAGCCGGGCGCCGCCCCCATGACCAATTGTGCGAAGACCTCACCATCGCGTAGCCAGGTGCGGAGCAGTAAGCGCTCCAGTACCGGACGGGTGTATTGGCCACTGACATCTGGGCTGACCGACCATTCGGACCACGCTTGGCGGATCTGCTCGGCTAAAGGTTGGTCCAGTTCGCCGGTTCGTGTAAGGGGTTGCGGTTCGACGACGATGCCGCGGGCGCCAATGATGCGCTCCTCCAATTTGTCCAGGGCGCCGATGACCAAGTCATGGTTATTGTCGAGCCAGCGGGCCTGTTCACGCAGAGAGCGACCAGCGAACTGCACCAGTTGATCGGCACTGCGCCCTTCTCGTCGGGCGCGGTGAGTTCCCGTCGGTGTGACGGCTTCGAAGGCGCGAATGGCGTAGCGCGCGCTCAAACGGGATAGCTTCCAGGCTGGCGAGAGAAACCCTATCACTTCGTCGAGTAGGTTCATGAAAACCTCGCCGTGCGGTAGAGGGGGCGCCGTCCCGTCAAATCCTGCAACTGCCGGGCTAGCTGTTCCCGCCCCTTGCGGATTTCGGCCAGGTTCTCCATCGTCATCGATTGGCCGTTGAGGGTGATCGACCGCCCCTTGAGTACGGCATGTTCAGCCTGTACATAGTCGTCATACAGGGCTTGTAAGATCGCGCGTTGTGTCTGGCTCATAGCCATCCTCCTCCTGATTGGCCGCCCCATGGGATCGGTTTCTGGCGTGGTGATGTTATGGCTGACGCCGGGTGTGGCGTCGGTGTGAGTGTTTCCGGCGCATTCTGCGGTAACCGCGCCCAGCGGGGCGGGCTCGCCCAATTGATGCGCTCATAACCGCGTAGGAGTGCCAACGCATGGGCATAACACAACAGGTCGAATGCCTCGTTAGCGCCTTTCCCCGGCTTGCGCCATTTGCCATCAGCACCACGTTCTTCATAGGTCAGCTCCTCGTAAAACCATGCGCCGAGCCAATCAGGAAAATGCACGTAGTTCGGCCCCGGCGTTTCTCGCGCCAGTGCGCTAGCGATGCGATCTTTCAGTTGATTGGTCTGCAAGAGATACAGCGGGGCCTCGCCTCGAGCTCGTGCCCGGCGATCGCTGCGTTCGGTGTTGTCGGGATAGGTTTTGCTGATCAGCTTAGTGCGCGCTAATCCATCCCCCTTAAACAGATAGACCTGGCCGCCCACGCCATCGCGACGGCAGGCGCGCCAGAAGGCATAGGCGTTATCGGTGACGCCGTCTTCGCCTCCGGAATCGACGGCCATCGCCAAGATCGGTAACCGTCGCGTCCCCTCGCTATCGAGGGGATAGCTTTTCTCCAGTACATCGCTGCGCAGCAGCTGCCAGTCCTCGGGGTTGGCGGCGGGGTTGACGGGCAGGCTCTCTCCTTGTCCATCGGCGCGCGCGGAGTGACGGATGTTATAGCGATCGATGATCCAACGTTCGCCCTGGCTGCCATACCCTACGACCTGCACCACAAAGCGGGCGTTTTTGCCCCCCTGAACGTCGACGGCCGCCACCAGGAAACGGACACCGGGCGGGATAGTGCGCTTCGTCCACGCTTCGGCGCGCGCCATCAAGCTCTCGCTATTCTGGCCCCCCTGGGCTAGCCGGGACTGGTACGGCAATCCCCAGTCGGTGTTGATCACCGTACGCAGCGTCTCTTCACTGCCGGTGGTTTCATACTCCTGTTCGGCGCTCAATAACTTGTTGACCAGTTGCGGCCAGCTCTGATACGCGGCCGCTGGCCCCTCCAACCAGAAAGAGGCGATACGTGACCGACGTGGTGTGCCGCTACGCTGACCATGGGAGTCGATACGCTCGCCGTCACGCAACCAGACACCCCGGTTATTCAGCAGACGTTTCTGTTCGGCGAGGATCACGCCTGCACAGGATGGACATTGTAGATGCGCGGCCTCGCTAGCCTGCATCAGGTCGGCCTGCTCGCGGTATCCCGTCATGTTCTCCATCGCCGGCTGGAAATACTCGCCGCAGTGCGGACAGGGCCAGTACCAGCGGCGTCGATCGCCGCGGTTATAGAGCGCCAGGATGCCGGTCGTCGGTGGCGCTTCGTGTGGCGTGGTTCGACGCCATTTCGGGTTGATGACTTCCCGCCCCGGCGAGCTTTCTACCAGCGTCATTCCGGCGGACATGAAGGTGGTGGTACGCTTGGAGGCCAACGCGAAGCTGTCCCCTTCGCCATCGATGTTCTCCGGATAGCGGTCGTAATCCGTCAGCGCGACGCGCTTATAGTCAGAGGAGGAGAAAATATTGATCGAGGGCCAGCCGATTTTCAGAAAGGTGCCGTCACTAAAGATCTTATCGTGGACGTTGTTGTCGTTGCGTATCGGGCTGAGGCGGCGTCTAACCGCCAGGCTATGGTGGAAGATACGCGCCAAGCGAGTCTTAGAGTGTTCGCGGGCCTTTCCCTCCGTCATCTGCACCACCAGCATATCGCCCGGATCGCAGACAATACCGTAAACAATCCAGCCATCCAGTAACCCCAGCGTTTTCCCCGTTCGCGAGGGCCCGGCGAAGATCACCGCGTCAAACTCACGCAGGGACAGGCAATTCATTGGCTCCAGCATGTAAGGCGTCAGCTCTGCCTCCCACGGCAACGAGCTGCCAGCGCCTACCGGAACGCGGAGATAACGCTTTACCGCCTCCGCCACCGCCATCCGACGAGGGGGACGGAACAGCGCGGAGATATCCTGCCCAATCCGCCGAGCGGAAGCCTGTTCAGTTCCCCTCCTCATCATCGTCATCGCCATCGTCAACCTCCTCCCCTTGTTCATAGAGCGCGCTACAGGATTGATAGGTTTGCTGCTCTAACTCATCACGCAGCGCATCGATGATCGTCTGAGCCTGCGCCACCGCGAGCGCTGGCAAGGCGGCATCACGCTCTAACCGATCCGGCAGGGTTTCCAGCATCTGCACCACCGCCTTTACCATGCCGGCATACACGCTGATCACCTCATGAGCCGGGATCAGGTTACGCAGCTCCTTCTCCAGCCAGACCCGCGACTTCTCGGAGTCATACCAGTCCTTACGCTCTCGAGGCGTCATCAATTTAGGGTTCTGTTCAGCGGGGACGGACGGGGTTGTTTTGATTAGCTCAGCGATCACATCGGTCAGGTAATACAGCTTGTTCTTAGCATGACTACCCGGTGCTAGCGGAACGTGATGAAGACGGGAGACGATGGTTTGACGATGAGTCTGAGAGATAGCCGCCAGCTGATTGATGTTGAGCTTGAGGTTCTTCAGCTCATTATCCACCGCGCCTCCTATTGTAAATTCGTGTAAATGCTCTCCTGAATGGAATAAGTAAAGGGACAAACCGACATCATTTGACGGTCGGCTTATTAAAAATCAGTAGGTTAACCCTATGATGATGATGACTATAGGATCGAAAAAATGCGCCGTTTCCCGCGCCCCCCGCCCCGTGGGACAGTCCATCCGCTGGGAGTACCTTTTCAATAAATTATTATTCAGTAGGTAATACGCTGGATTCTTCTTCCATTATTTTAAGTAGTTCCGTGATTTAGTAGATTAATGGTATATACTTAACTCAAGTCAACATTATCAAGCATGATGGAATTATAATCGTCCATTAATTTAGGCAGCCAAAATGGAAATAACAGACATTGATATATGGGCACCACACATTGGAACATTTATATTAAGATTTGGAACTATTGAGTTGTTTACAAAAAACATACTCAAAGAACTACTTCCACCTAATGAATTTGAAGAAATAAAAAACAAAACATTAAAGGAAAAAATAAAACATCTAAACACCGCGCTTGATAAATGCGATGAGGATCTGGATCTACATCATGAGCTATTCAAAGCATATCAATGCATCAACAAATTAGCCAATTATAGAAATATAATTGCACACAGCACGATCAACATCGTATTTACTACCGACAACCAGAATAATGATTCAGCATATATTGAAGCTCTATATAGTGAGAAGAAAGAAGAAATCATTACGCTAGATACAGTAAAAGATTACAACATGAAACTCAGCGAACTAATTAATACGCTGTACTCAATTAAAGCAAAAAAAATCACCAGAAGGTTAAATAATGAAAATGGTGACATTCTAAAAACATCATTACTTAGTCAATAATCCATTAATAAATATAGGGAGAATGATAACTTTGACAACTACCAATTAAATAGCTCTAGCTAGCAATCTTGGCTAAAATATATTATTCCATACGGGGGGATTTTTTACTTATCCCCTACAGATGATAAGTGTTTTAACACTATACGCCGGATACTTACTTTGTCAGCATTACACTGCCACAGGGCCGATAACAGATGCATATTGAGATCCAAGCTAGCCTCCCAGGTCAGTGGGTCAGGCACTGCCGGTACAGGCGTATCAGCGGTTAAATCAATGCTGAGCGGTGGCACCGGCGCCGGAACGTATACTGTCCGCGTACTGACGCAGGCGCTGAGCAGCGACAGCTGGCACAGGCCGACGAGCGCAATCATCGCCCGCAATAACAGCCTTGATGTCGCTCGCGGCTCTCTGTGACTCCAAGGCGATCTGGTGCTTTGCATCTCGATTAGTCTCCACCACCTGATTCATGACGTTGAGCGTCAGCATCACGTTGTCTGTAATCGCCTGGGCTTCCCCTGCATCACGCTGCGACCATTTAACCTGCCACGCTCGATTAGCCTCATCCTTTCCATCAACATAGCCAGCGGCGTACCGCCAGGACGACAGTCCCCATAAAAGCAAAGCCACCAACGCAATGAGCGCCAGTGGCTTCCAGATATTTCTTAACATAATGAACTACCTAGAATTTATACAAGATTCACGTCAGGGAAATCGCCTAGATCACATATCTTGAATTGGATCAGATCTTTCACCAACAGCTCGGCCTTCTTAATAGCTCGCTTCTCTTTCTTGCGTAGAATCATGAGACCACTACCGGTCTGCCCATGCTCTTTAAACGAAAAGCTTTCCGCTGCTGCAACTCGACTCTGCATCTGTTGAATTGTCATGTCCGTTAACCCAGAGAAATCCAACAGATTAATATCCTTACTTCCCTCCAACTCTGTCATATGGTCAAACACCTGAGCCTGAAGCTCATAGCTATAGCTCATGGCCATCAGACAAGCCTCACGCTTTGGATACTGATAGCAAGGAAGGTCGCGCCCGGTGCTGTCTTTATACTCAGCCAAAAATTTGGCTGAGTGCCCTTCACCAAGAACTTTGGGGGTTTTAGCAAGAATATGCTTATGCTGAATTTTACTGAAACGCCTACAAGGGAATTTCAATCCTTGTGCTTCAGCTTTTAAATTTCTATCCGCATTAATGTAATCGACCATCTCTAAACTACTCATGGTCGGCATCTCGCTATGGGGTAATGTAACCACGATAATATTATTCATCGGATTTACCTTTTAGTGATGAACCTTGTTCGCACAGGAAAACGGCCCCAAGAAGGCTCCGACAGCCAGCCGACTCCTCAAGGCTCATTCTGAAGGGTTCTTGGTAATATGCGCTGCGATACACAGATGCGACAAAGCCCCAGCATATAACCAGGGCTCGGTGTCTATTATCGACTAACTTATTTCAACGTAAATAAAATCATCAGTGCCTATACAATGCGATCCATATTTAACCACATATTTATCGCCTTGCTGTGTAGCATTAATATCCGCCTCATCCTTCGAACCATACATACCGAAAAGATGCCACGGCTTAGGGCAAAGAACGGCCCAACCTAATACACAACCTGCATTATCAGGGTCTTGCTTAAGAGTTGGCTCAACAAACATAAGATCATCTCCTTTGGGTACCCGGAGTCATCTTATGACAATGCCGCACTCACTTCTAGCCCGTGGAGATCGGGTCGGTCATGCACAACCCTAATATCGCCATCAATATCACCTGCGACATAGCGTCGCGAGTATGGAGATAACGATTTACCTATAATGCCATCAGATACCAATACGGTATCACCATTATAAATCGTAAAGTTCACAGCAGCCTCGACTGCCGCATCACCATCATATTGAGCAAGTCCCTTTATGGTAACAGTTAACTGTTTCATATCACTCACCATTTAAGTATAAAAAATGAAACACCTAGTACATGACTTATCGACATATTTAGATGAGTCCGCCAAAAGATGCCCCCTGCACTTGATCACACACCCATTGGCAACTCTCCAAGTAGGCTCACAACCGATCGCCTACATTCAGTTTGTGCTAAGACAGCGTCACCCGCTCCCTAACCCAGCCATACAGAAACGACTCGTTCTGCACCCGCTGCTCGGCCAGATCCAGATAACGATCTCCCTGGCTACAATTGAGCGCCCGTAACAGCACCTGCTCACCCTCTTCTCCTCGGGCATCCAGGTAGGTACGCAGCGCCGACAATGTCCGTGGCCCAATCACCCCATCGGCACTGATATCCGGGTACAAACGTTCGCCATCGTTAAAGGCGGTCAGCCAGCGCTGTAGCCACTTACTGGGCACCGACGGCCCCATGTTGACGCCGGTATCGCACAGTTCGGCAGCCACCAGCGCAGAGAGCTCCGCCACCTGGTCAAAACGGGGTCCCGACCAGTAGTCGCTTTCATAGATTTTCAGCGCCTGCGCCCGCGTTAAATTGCGCATATCGCCGGTATAGCCGTGGGCCCGAGCGACTTTTTCCGTGATCCCCCACTTGGTCGGCCCGCCTTTGTCGTGAGGGTGATCGACGTAACCCCCTTCACGCCCCAGTAAGGCATCAAAAATTTGATCCTTGGTGAGTGCCATAATTACCGCTCCTTGTCTGTCGGTAGTCCCAGCTTGCGGTGCAAGATATACAAGGCAAAATGCTGTACCTGCTGCACACCGATAAAACCAATGGCACCGCCGATCGCCGGGGTCAGCGACTTGGGGAGGTTAAAATAGTCCAGCGTCGCCACCACGGTCAGCGTCAGGGCACCACATAACACTCCCTCTAACGCCGTTTGCTTCCAGCCGCCGCCCAGGTAGGTCACCCGGACAGCCGCCGTCAGAATGGCCAGTAATACGCCGCCTACCGGGGTCTCCCCTTGCCACCAGCCCCACAGCAACTCCTTCCACTCCAACCAACTTCCTGGGTTATGGTGCATATGCCATCTCATTACCCCGCGCTGGGGAAATTTGGATAGAAAAAACCCC
Organism: Edwardsiella tarda ATCC 15947 = NBRC 105688; assembly: GCF_003113495.2. Taxonomy (NCBI): domain Bacteria; kingdom Pseudomonadati; phylum Pseudomonadota; class Gammaproteobacteria; order Enterobacterales; family Hafniaceae; genus Edwardsiella; species Edwardsiella tarda. Next base: position 1,679,619 of record NZ_CP084506.1, on the reverse strand, counting down.
GGCATTTGCCAGGGTTGTCGGTAGAATACAAAAGCCCCGCATCAAGCGAGGCTTTTATAAAAAAGGTAGGATTTTATGCTGCGGCTTTACGCATACGAGCTTTCCCCTGCTTCTCAGGACCGGAAACCTTATGCTCGAGAACATTTGGGGCAGCACGCATCAAAAGTTCAACAGCCGCACCCATACCAGCAAACGCCTTCTGAGTGTCAAACCTCACCTCTGATTTAGCTACTTGTTTTTTCATGTTAACTACCCCTATACACCACTTCTTCAGCTCATGTACTGTGACATCTACTGATGAGCTTAGTTCATGTTGACCAGATCTACTAACAACGGAGGAACGTTGATGAGTGTTGACGACGGTCGATGACGAGTGCGTCAAACGGATGGTTATCGTAGCACTTCTATACCATTTGCGGCCATTATCATCATCCCCCGCAATCACCCGTTGTGTCAGTATCAACTGGCATCTTGCCTCAGTCATCCCCGTAATCCGCATCATCGCAGACGGTGACATCCAATACTCTGCCCCCTCAAGGAGGCTGCTTTCGATAATTAAGCGGTGTGACGTAGTAACCACTCTTAACACACTACACAGCAAAATGCGGACCGCACTAGTGATTTTTTTGTGTTTTTCCATTAATTTCTTATCTCAAAGCTAAAAACATAGTAGAAAGCAATCATTGCCTACCTCCACGGCAATAGTTAGCTTAAGATGAGGATGTTGTCTTGGAAGAGCTTGGTGATATTCGTATTGAGTCCGAACAACAAGCGTTTGATTTGATTGAGAATTACCTTAATGGTTATGACTTACCAGAAAAGCTAATTTTCAAAGATTGGCCTAACCTGAAAATTAGATTAACTGGTGATAAATTCAACAAATCGCTAACACCCTCAGTGATGAAAGGGTTTGTTGAGATGCAATCACAAATCAACAAATCATATGCGTTAGCTAAGTATGGTGTTCCAGACGTTCGCAAACTCACCAAAGATGAGCTTGATGCTTTAGAAATTGAAGTAAAAGTTGAGCAAGGCTCTTCACTTGTTGAGATTAACATTGATGGGTTTTTAACCAAACTTACACAGGAACTTGTTGGTAAAATGAACGCAACTGAGATCATCGTTACTGTTCTCGGCGCAGCTATCATCTGGGGCGGAGTAACAGTATTTAAACGGTTTCTCGATAACCGTAAAGATACTCGCCTCGCAGAAATTGCAAAAGATGGAGACAAAGAGCATCTCCGTACAATGCAAATAATGAGCGAACAAGAAACCAAGAGGTTACAAGTAGTTTCTGAAATAATAGCCAAAAAACCTTTGCTTGATAATATGGACCGCATGTCTTACGACGCTAAGACACAGATGGTAAAATCATTTGTTCGTTCTGATAGCGCGCAAATTGATGGCGTTACCATTGACTCTGCAATGGCTAAAGAACTAGTAACGAATGCTCGTAGGCGTTCATCTGAAATGCGGATAGATGGTATTTACCGCATAGAAGAAGTAAATAATACCGATCCAGAATGCTTTAAAGTTAAGGTAAGAAATGTCGATACAGATCAACGGCTAACATGTGTTGTTCAGGATATATTCCTTGACGAATCAGGAAACAAAGAGGCTTTACAAAAAGCCGAGTGGGAAAGAAAACCTGTCCATCTAAGCATAAATGCTAAGCATGTTGATGGAGATATAAAATCAGCTGTGATTTTATATGTTCGCGATGTTAAAAATAAGCCCGAGTAATCGGGCTATAAAAATCTTTTCTCTACAACACAATCCATCTCCAAACAAACATCCAACATAGACAAACACCCCTCAATGAATCCCTCTGCAAGCAACATTTCTACACGTATCTGCTTTTCGCATTTCTTCCGATGTTTGGCAATCTTCCGTTTTGAAATGCCATAGAGGTAATGAGCTACCAGCAGAGAGTGCTCATCTGGCTTTCGTTTCTTTAACTGGGCCAGACACCCCTCAATGATAAGGCCATCATCATCCGTACATGACAGCCTCATTTTACCCTTTTGGGGCAATAGTCCTTTGAATCCGGCGGCAATGTGAGAATAGTCTACCCCTGCGTGATCAGAAGCAGCCCATCCTCCCCAACACTCCAATACTTTCGAAATATCACGCATCCACACGCTCCACACATTACGCCTTCACTATGGCTCCTATCCCCAACGCCCTATTCAGAAATTGCACCAACAACACCAACTGGCTGCCGTTCCTCTGCTCCCAGCCACCCACATCACGATGTAACTCGTCATGGCACCGCCGGCACAGTGGGAACACGAACAAATCATGCGTCTTAGTTCCTATGCCGCCCAACCCCAATCCCGAATTGATGATGTGATGTGGGTCATCGGCAGGGTTTCCGCACCCGCAACACGGCTGTGTCTTCACCCAGCGCGTGTATTTACTACTCTCCCAGCGCAGCAGCTTGGGCCGCAGCATAAACCCCGCGGCCGGTGCCTCATCTGCCACCAGCTTGATCACCGGCTGTGGGATAACGGCCTGTACGGCCGCCCCCCTGTTTGATTTAAGGCTCACAGGCCTCCCCCACACAGTTGTCATAGTCCATTCGCGGATCACCAGGCTGATAACAGTTCCCACGTACATGCCGTGATAGCTCGTTGCGACGCGCCACGATATTGTCGATCTGTGACGCTTTGGCGTATGTCGCGGCCCTGGCCAATTCAGTAAGCGCACGACGATACAACCCGCGAGATGCCAACGCTTCTGCCTGACGGCAATGTGCATCGGCGATTGCTGCACGCGTAATTGTCATACGGCGCCCTCCCCTGAACTCTCTCGCAGTTTCTGGCGGATCGCGGCTAACGCAGCCAGCCCGACCGATTGGTAATGCTCCGCATTCCCTGCCAGCTCCGCCGCCGTCTTTGGCCTGCGGCAATCGGCAATTCGGACCACCGGCTGTGGGATCACTTTTCCAGCCGCCATGTCCTTGGCCCACTGCTTCATCTGCGCCTTGATCGCCCTTAGCACCTCGGCCTCGGTGTAGTTGTAACGGTACATGCGCTGGCGCACATCCAGCACCACCCAGTACATCACCGGGTGTGCCCAGTCGAACGCCTCCGGAGAGGCGAAGCGGGCCTTATCGCGGGCATAACGGTGGAACTCAGCCAGCACCTCATCGTCAGAGGGCAATCCACCAGCACCCCGCACACCCTCACGACACCACTCCATGAAGCGCCCGCAGGAGGGCCAGAAATCCCCACCGTGCTGGCGGGCCATGCTGACACCGGCCTTGACCTGCTCCAGCGTCGTAATCCCCCCTTCCGCGAACGCCGTGATCCACTGGCGCTTCATCGCCGCCACCTCATCCGGCGCGGCAAACACCGTATTACGCGACGCCGGGAACAGCAGCAGCAGATTTTCGAACAGCACATCCACCAGCTTTTCAGCGTTACCGTTCACCACCCGCGCCTGAAGGGGCTGACCAACCATGCGGGACAGTGCGGCGGCATCCCGACGCTGTACGGCAGAAACCAGACTTTTCATAGCACGTCCTCCCATCCCTGTTCCGTGTTCCACTCCGCCCCCAGCAGGGTTTTCAGTGAGCGGTCCTGCGCACCCGCTCCCGGTACCCCCAGGCGGATCACCAGCTCATCCCATTTCTCACGCAGCTTCGCCGGGCTCAGTACGTTGCGGCACCAGAACGGATCACGGTTTACTCGGCCAAACAGCTCGCAAATCTGCCGGTGAGTGCGCCCATCCAGCTCGCACATCAGGCGCACCTCGTTAGCCCAGGCTATCCAGTTGGGGGGCTTGGGCCTGACCATCTCCCCATCGTATTCTGCGGCTTGTTCGTGCAGTCGAAGGATGCGCCCCCATATCCATTCGGCGCAGGTCAGATCCTCCTGCCTGCCCCATAGGCGTTTCTTGGCACTGAACACCACCGCCTCTGGATGACGAGACAAAAAATCATGATCGCTATCGCTGTCAGGCTCGTCCGGTTGCGCAGCGTCCGGACAAGAAGATCTTTTTACTGACGGATCTGTTTTAACTGACGGATCGGGGTCAACCATTGACCCCTCAACAGGGGGATTTTTACCAATGGTTGACCCCTCAACGATTGGGGGGTCAATATTTGGGGGGTCAACCGTTAACCCCTCAACCGTTGGGGGGTCAATACTTGGGGGGTCAACCGTTAACCCCTCAACCGTTGGGGGGGCAATATTTGGGGGGGTAACACGCTCACTCCGCTTTTTGGACTTATTACCCATGCGGGCCACCGCTGCCGCCTCCTCCAGCTTATCGACATTGATCTGGTAAACATTGCTCAGATCACGCCCACCAGACTTACGGGCAGTCTTAGTCAGCCAGCCATCACGCGCCAGCTCATCAATCGCCGCCGAAACTGTGGTCTTGCTCTTGGCGCCTATCTGACGCTGGATAGTCTCCACCGCCGGCCACGACAGCCCCTCATCGTTGCTGTAATCCGCTAACCGTGCCATCACAGCCACGCGAGAAAGGATCAGACCAGCATGGGCACACCCTTCCCATACCAGGCCATGCAATTTGCTACTCATCGCATACCTCCTTGTTGCTGTTCAGCGAACGATCGACAAGCGCTGAGGCGAAAAGACCATCGTTGATGTAGTCATGCAGGCGGTGAGCCAAGGGAGACTGGGAAGCCACCAGCATGGGGTACAGGTGAGCCATCCACACCCGGTGGATCTCTGTCATGTAGAGATATACAGCGTGCGCATTGTGTGCGGGACCTGGTAGCGCTGGCGCACCGTTTAGGGCCCTTTCCATCTGGTTAAAGGCGGTGATGTAGGCTTCTTTGAACCGGGCCGCCCGCTTGCCGGTAAAGCCCATCGTCAGGAACGCGAAACCATCGCGAGTGATTTGATAACAGGGAAGTTTGCGTATACCGCCGTTAGGCTGGTTGACTGTGAGCGATGTCCCCGCAAAATTGCGGGCACGAAAATCGGGGGAGCATTCGAGAGTGCGGATTTTCTTTAGAACGTCATCGTGACGCTTGAGGAAATAGTCGGCAATAGCCAGAGAGGAAGTAACGGCCTGGCCGTTGATAACGGTGATTTCAGGGTGAGCGAGGACGGGGATCGTAGCCATGATGGCAGCCTCTGTGGAATGATTTGGGCAATCACCACCACAGACGCCAATCTGACTGGTGGTGAACCGGACAGGGTTGGCGTAACCGGCTTCCACAGATACCGGCGCATCTTTCGATGCCCCTGCCCGGCCCACCATAATCTGGATGTAGCCGTGCATCGCACACAAAAAAACCGCAATGGCGCGGTCGTGCGCTGTGGAAAATTCCAGGACGCCAATCCCGGCAACGGATTTTGCCGCTGCTAGCGCAGTGTAGCGCCCGCAATTTAAAGAATCAACGTTTGACTTCCGATTTAATGTAACTACACTAATTGTATGAAAATTGAATACGACCAGAACAAGCGGGAGAAAACGCTGCTGGAACGCGGCATTGATTTCGCCAGAGCCGGTGAAATCTTCGCGGGGATGCACTTCACCGCCGAAGACTGCCGCCAGGACTATGGGGAGATCAGAAAAATCACCGTAGGGAAACTGGATGCCAGAATTGTTGTCATGGTCTGGACGCCACGCGGTAACGTGCGGCGCATTATCTCTATGAGGAAAGCCAATGAGCGAGAAATTAAAAGATTTGAAAAGTACCTGGGTTGATCCGGATGATGCGCCAGAGCTGGATGAGGCGTTCTTTGCCGGTGCAGACCTGTATGACGGCAAAAAACGTGTTCGGCGCGGAAGACCATCATCCGATAAGCCAACTAAACAATCCGCCACTATCCGGTACTCCCCGGAGGTCATCGCCGCATTCCGCTCAACCGGACGTGGATGGCAAACACGCATGGATGCCGCCCTCAAGGACTGGCTGAAGCAGCACAACCCGGCGGATGTCAAAATCTGATCGTACCTACCCACCCGCCAGTGGGCGATTAATCGTTGATCAATGCTCATGCTAGCCTCCTGAAACGGGCGTTGAACACAACCAAGGCCGCGTTAATCGTCCAGCCATAGGCCGGTTCAGTTCGCTGATAGGTAACCAGTTGCCTCTCTGCACACGTCGCAATCACGCGCACAGTATGGCCATACACGTCTTGGTACAGATGGCCGACTCGCGGATACTTAGCCATGATCCTCCTCCCGTAAAACGTCCCCCAGGCGATAGCCACCGCCTCACGGCTGACTACCAATCCACGGCGCGATTGGTTGTTGCCAGGAGCTCCCCGCCCCGCTACGATTTGCTCATAGCTCAGACGGCCATCGGCGATCCGGCACCGAAATTGCGCACTGGGGCAGTTTGGGCTTAGAATGTTCATGCATATTAATCTCCATACGAATTATGCGCAGGCGCACTGGGACGGCATTCCCGGTGCGCCAAGTCATCAGCAATTGCGGCACCATTAAGGGCCATGAAGGCAAAGAACCCACACGCGTGATGGCGCATCTTCCGCCAGAACAGCGTCATTAACGTCCGCTGCTCGGCACCACAAATCACCCCGTCAGCGGCGGCTTCGACCTTTGCTTTCGCCAGCTCACCATCGGCAACCAGCTCCCGCATGGAATGCTCGTACAGCTCCACGTTGTCGATCTGCTCCAGTACAGGAATATCAACCAGCAGTTTCCCCCGGCGCGCGGCGTGGTATTCAGCCAGCAGTGACGTCCCGGAGACATCCTCCATCCGCTCTATCTCTGCCAATGTGAAGAACCGGCTGGCGCACTTCTGATCCAGGTGGTTGCGGAACGCGTCATAGGTCATGCCAAGTTGCTCTGACATCGCCTTCTGACCGCCAGGAAATGCCTTGCACATCTCTTTGATCGTTGCCTTGATGTCTACCATCGTCTTTCCCTCTCGGTAGTTACTGCCCGTTATTCCTTTCGGTATTATTTTTGATACATGGCGGGGTTATATTTCAGAACCCCGTTGGAGATACGTTCTGCTTTCAAAGCCTGTTTTTCAGGGATGATTTCTTTCCAGCGGCATACCGCTGGGTGCGATATGCCTAAGGCTCCGGCTGTTTTTGAAACACCCCCAAAATGCGCTATCACCTCTGATTTACGCATGGCTCCTCCTCGTTATCTGACACCAGAAGGTAACAAAAGGTACCACAAATAGCAAACAATAGTTACATCGTAAGCCTGTAACATTGGTTACATGAAAACAGAAATGAAAGACAGAATCAGATCCAGACGGATACAGCTCAACATCACTCAACAGGCTCTAGCCAAACGGCTCGGAGTCAGTCGCGTATCTGTCACAAAGTGGGAAAATGGAACAACTAAACCTGATGGAGAAAACCTGCATCAACTGGCAGCAACCCTGCAGGTAGCGCCTGAGTGGCTTCTCTATGGAAGCAGTAGCGCATCCCCAGATGAGATAAAAGATGACACCCGAGTGATCCCATATCTAAAACCACCAGTTGCCGTACCTATCATTTCTGCAGTTCAGGCTGGGACATGGACTGAAACCTACGCAAGCTCAAAACATTCCGACGTCATATCTTGGACACAGACAACGGCCAATGTCTCCGATGAGGTTTTTGGCTTAGTCGTTCGAGGTGAATCAATGACCAACCCCAACGGACTCCCCTCAATACCAGAAGGCTCCATCGTCATTGTCGAACCACATTATGATCAGATCGATGATCTATATGGAAAAATAGTTGTAGCTGTTCTAGATGGTTCATCAGAAGCCACAGTAAAAAAATTAGTATGGGATAGCCCCTACACATACCTTATGCCGTTAAACCCGCTCTTTAAGCCAATCCAGATAACCGGAAATTGCCGTATTGTTGGAAAAGTCGTCCAGATAACGCAAAATATCTAATCCAATAAATCAGTTGCAAAAGGCCAGATCCTAATCTGGCTTTTTTTCATACCATAATGTAACCAAAGGTACCGAGCGCACTTGACAACAAAGGTAACTAAAGGTACGTTTTGAGTTGTTAAAGGTACTAACAAGCTGACAGATGACAACGAGGCTACTGCGGATGGTAAATGGATAGCAGGATGATTAACAGACAGCAAAAAGCGCCCTACCGGACGCTCCGCTCTTTAACAATCAGCAAAGTCGGAACAGCACACCGTGCAATAACTCGACCCCAACGCATAAAAGCGGTGTATCACCGGGTGCGATCCGGTCGGTGAGAAGACTAGCCCAGCCCGAGAGGGACCTCTGGCGTGAAAAGGAAAGACGGTTATGGCAAGTGTGCTAACGCATCCACATAGGCATTTGTGAGTGTCTATATGGATGACAAGTGGTACTACCAACAGCGATGTGAAGATGAGGGGGAGTTATGGAAAAGCAAGAGCCCAAAGTAATAGCTGGCAACATGTCAAATGAGGAGCTTTTTGCATGGATGAAACAAAAAGCTAAAGCGGCTGATGATCTCAGATCCGCTTTAGACCATAAAATTTTTCTGGAACAACAACTTCAGATTACCGTTGAAAATATTAATCGTCTTACTCAGCAGGCATCAGTAAATATTCTTTAGAATGGTTAGGGTTCCATTCTTCATTGATGAAGTCATCAAAGGCGACAATGAAGGTATTCGCGTGGATCTCATCTAAGAAGTTTCGATACGACTGAGGCTGGTTTTTGATATCAAGTTTTTTTTGAAGGGCAATGAGAATATCTTCAAGACTCAACGCCCTAACTTGATCACCACTCCAGTTATAGAGCTGAAGTAGTAAATGACTAAGAGCGGCTTTACCTTGGAGAGGGTTGAAAGCCGATCCATGCTCTTGTCGATGTATGGCTAATACAACATCAAGGGTAGTAAGAAGCACAGCTCTGTTTTTTACCTGATCCAAATCATCTCTGGAGACTAATCCCATCTTTGGGATAGCTCTTACCTCATGAATAGTATCTAGGTGTGCTTGATAAAGATCTGAATATTTAACATGTCTCATGATTTTTCCTTTTTTTGGTGTGTGAGAACGCCAAGATACCACTGCCGCCTGAGGTGGTAAAACGATCAGGCTCTAATTATCACAACCTAGAAAAATCATCTTTTAAATAGAGGATGAACAACAAAAATCCTATTCATATCTGTTATATCTAGATCTGGCTTATCATATGATGAATATATTATCAATGAGTCTGTTTTTTTTATTCCTATTACTCCAATAATAAACCACACTTTAACTAACTCATCAAAATTCATTACTATTTTAGAGTGTAAATAATCTTCAGTAGTCGATGAAACTCTATCAAGTATATAAGTTAATACTTTATTTTTATCAATATCAGATATCGAAGATAAAGAAAACTCACTCACTTGCACTAATGATAGTGAATCAATATAATCAGATATATTTTTATAAATACTTGCCCACTCTGATATCAATGCTCTTTTTCTCGAAGAAAAATATTTTTCTTCAGCCATCAACACAATATCCTTATTTATACTAACATTACCATCACACTCTCTAAAACAATAATTAATAAAGCTAATGGCATCTCTAGGTCTTAGCATAGTCCTATCAAGGATATAATCATCTGCAGAGACACCATCAACGTCAAAGTTAAAAATATCCTTTATCGTTACAGTTTTAGCACCTTGATATTTATTCTTAACTAAATGATTGATTCTTTTATCAACAATTTCCCTGATCTCTGTTTTATTCCATGATATCGCATATATCAACGATTGATCTTTTTCATCCTGCCTCAATGTTTTATTGTAAATCCCCATAAGAATATCTGTTCTGATAGATATCAAGATCTTCACTGTTTTTATATCAAGTAACTCTCTAAATGCCTCAAGCAGAGCATTTATAAAATCATATCTTATATCACTAGAGCTTAACCATGAACGATCAAGATCATCGATACTAATTATAATACGATGCTGCCCTACTCCAGAGAATTCTTCATTTAGTATTTTTATTAACTCTTTTTGTTTCCTGATTAACTCTCTACTAACATAACTAGATGTCTCTGATTGAACTTTTTGGGTTTCTTCCTGACATAATTTCCCTCCAAGAGATATCCCCTTCACTCCTATTTTAGCAGATAGCTCATCTTGCATTTTATTACTTATTTCAACTAATGCTTTATCATTAAAAAAACATTTTTAAATTGCTCGATATATTCATTTGCCAAATCTGGATTATATGATTTCCTCTTACCACCAATCAACGAACTTATCCTGTTGAAAAAATTTTGATAGCTAGATCTATGCAATGCGGGAATAACTTTAACAAGCAAGGCATGCAGCCACAATGATTTATAAAAAACTCTTAAATCAATGCCGTTATCATTTAACGATGAAATAAAAACATTATTTTTTACATGCTCAAAAATAGTATTCTCAGCTTCTATTTTATCGTAAACTTTAATAGTATCTTCATCAATTATTTTTTTTAAAAGAGCTGACTTTCCACTGCCAGTTCTTCCAACAATAATCCTTTTTGTAAAATCTGGATTTCTTTCTGATGGATCAAAATTCATGATCCCTCGAAAGATATCTGTCTCATAGAAACAAGAGTCTAAGAATGAATCTGACTCAGCTTCCATTTTACCAATCTCATCATTTTTCCTGAAGATATAAGTATTCATAAAGCAAATCCACCATATAATACAAGCATCTTTCTAAAATAATTTTCACTCAGCCATATAACCATTGATTGAATAATTCACATCAGCAATAATCAACATGTTAACCAATCAATTTCATATGGCACTACGCGTCTAAAGATAGCTGATTATTACTTAGTCTGAAAGAGTACCCAGCCAATAAATTGAAAAATCCAGGATAAATTAACTATTTTTTGTACAATCTGATGCTTATTTTCACTACAAAAAGTCCTTTAGTTTGACTCGTTACGATTTCTCTAATGATGTATAAGTACTAATCATGACGGTGAATAACAGACCGCAGCTGGATATGCCCCTGCTCAAACGAGCCCCTCTTTATCACCAGATACTCCATAAGGAGAGCAGAATGAATACTCGATAAAGCTCAATATGTATCAACAATAATTAGACAAGGTAAAGATGTTGTGACCATCTCTACAAGTAGAGGTACTACCATGGATAACCAGACAACCAAAGCATATATTTGCAAAGAATGTGGAAACGCCATCAGTGCTCATGTGTTCTGCCGACCCGCAGATAAAAACTGGAGTCAGGAGCAACTGGCCGAGTGGGAAAATTTTCAGAATAAGGAGAAAGATGAAGCCAAAGCATACTTCCTTAAAACACGCTCTGGACTCGTCAATTTAATTGATGGGTTACGTCGGATTGAGGAAAAAGTGGCTGAAAGCCCAGAGACTGGATATGCAGAGGTATATATCAAGAAGTATTTGCGGGCTGAGGTAAAAGAGGCCGTAAAGAAACTACTAGACCTCATCTAATAAAGGGTGATTTCTCACCCTTCACTCGTTAATCTTCGATATTGGGCTCGCGCAGCGGCGTTGTCTCGGACAAATAGCAGTCCTTAATAGTCTGCGCAAGATCTGGGTATCGTTCAAAAGAGACATCCTGTTTTATTCTATCCAGTTCAAGATCTGCATAGTGACTAAGTGCAGTACGATCAGCTGGAGAGAGGCTTTTAATGATTAAGCTCAAGATAATCTCTAACGCGGCGATACGACAGTCAAGATTAACGCTATCAAACGGTGGTATTAGGTTATGTTTTTCCATTTTACTCTCCATAGGGTTGGTTAATCAGTGGAGATCTCCATGCTCCAAGTGGAGTTCGTGCGCCGGACACGGGTAAGAATCCGGCAACACCACCATACACCGGTGAAAGAGGCGATCCTTTAACCGACTCCACACTTACATCCATAGGATGGGCAAGCTCCCACGCCTATGAGCCTACGCCAACGCGCCACCATCCGTAATGGAGCAAGATGGATACCCTGCCCTCGTCCCGTGCCGAGCGAACCCACACAGCGGCGCAGAGTACCGCAGCGCTTTAACATTGGTCTGCGCCGCAGCTACTCCTACGCCATCGTCAGCGCCATTTACCAGCTGCATCTGCACCAATGCGCACGCCGGGAGATCGCCACCCTACTCGGCATCCCCGCCAGCAAGATCGATGTCTTGCTCCAACATAAAACCAAGACCCAACGCCGCGCCTGGCAACAGGTCCACCAAAGCAACCGTCTACCGGGTAAGCGGGAGATCCTGGCGCAGTTGGCAAGGGAGTTGCCGGTGTGAGGGTTCTATTGGGTGGGGAGTATCGGCGTGTATTGAGGGGATGGATGGGAGCCAAGTCTACCCGTGGTAAACCGTTTACCACGGGTGACATTGGAGGCCATCTGTTTAGATGTCCGCTAAGAGCGAGGAACGGACATCATTGTTGCCGGAAACGCTAATATCCTTTGGCTAGTCCTTTAACATTCTAGTAATGGATTTTTTTTGTTTTTAGAGTATCATTAATAATTTATCTAAAGAAAAGCCAAATGCTAACACATTATTTGGCTACGTTAATCCAAGAAAGAGTATTAGGAACTAAAATGGTATTTAAAAATTTTATACGCAAGGAAAAAAATGCCCTCTATATTGGTGCACCTGAAGCAGAGGCAGAATCGTTGCCAACGTCAAAAGTCAATTTGCGAGATGTTTATGAAGATCTTCACAATCTCTACGAAGAACTTTCTGACGAGAAATTTATATTGATTGGACGCAAAGGTTGCGGGAAAAGTGCATTTGCAGAATATACATATTTGTCATCAATCGAACAAGCCAATTTATTTTGTTCATTTGTTAGCCAAGATAATTTAAGTTTGGAAAAGCTCGTTCAGTTAGGCAACGAACATAACTCGGAGCATACAAAAGAACACTTATTTAAATGGCTAATTTACACTAATATCATCAAGATGTTTTTTGAGAATGAAGCTGCTGCTCAAGCAAATGGATACAAATTACTGCAAGAATTCCTCAAAAAGAATAGTGGTTACATTGACATAAATACAGGTGAAATAGTTGAGTTAATAAAGAAACATTCCTTTGAGGTCAGCATTGAGCAATTTAAGAGATTTTTCAAAGGGAAGTTTAATTCTGACATACAAATTAAAGAATCAAGAGCAGCATTCTACAAATTGATACCTCATTTGGAAAAAGTTGTTGTAGAGGTTTTAACGAGTAAGCTCAATACGGATAATCAAAATTCTTACGCTTTGTTTTTTGATGATTTAGATATTGATTTTGATGCCAATGATAATAACTCAACAGACACACTGATACAGCTAATCAGAACATCTAAACATGTAAATAATACCGTGTTTGCTAAAAATAATGCATCCGCGAAAGTTATAATACTAATTAGAGATGATGTGGAGCGACTCTTATCCACACAAGCAGCTGATATATCTAAAATTTTCTCATCTTGCTCCACAAGACTATCTTGGAGTGAGGATGACAATGCTGGAAAGTCTGATGAGAACGATCTAGCCATTAAGAAAATGATAAATAAGCGGATTACAAATGCTTTCCGCCAAGCAAACCTACAGTTAAAAAACAAAAATACACCATGGGAAAGTCTTATAGATGATGACTTCTCTCCAAAGACAAGTTTTAAGTATGTATGCGACCACACACTAATTCGACCACGTGATTTGATACTTTTCTTCAAACCACTTGAGTCCGGTTACTACTCGATACCATTAAATAAAATGGATGTTAATAATTTGTTAGGGTTGTATTCAGCTGAACTTGTTAAGGAGTTAAGTAACGAACTTTCGTCGTTCTATAACCCATTTCAGATTCAAAATATTTTCGATGCTTTAAAAGACATTAGTTTGAAGTATGACTGTACTTATTCGGAAGCTGTTAAATTTATAGAAAACAATTGTGTAAACTTGTCACCTGTAAAATTACTACAAGAACTATATGATCGCTCCATGATTGGTTGTATTAATGGAACTAATGGTTATGCGCATTTTAAACATCGAACAAGTAAAAAAGATGCTCATGAGTATAGACTAGATCCTACAGGACTAGTTATAGTGCATTCAGGAATAAGTATAAACCTGCGTAACCGGTAGCTTATAGTCTCCAATATTTTTACTATAGGTTCAGACTGAATTAAGCCACTCATTGTTAGTTAAGCCTGACTTTTAACAGGCTTAACTATAAAACTAGAGATATGCTGCATAGACCTTACGAAAAAGAATATAAGCGAGTACAATCCAACTATACAAATACTAATATTAAAAGCAATTTTTGAATATTCCAGCTCTTACTAGTTTATATATAAATAGTTTCGATACACGAACTTTCAGATATTGTAATGTAATTTTAAATAAGTATTATATTCACACTTTCTTTCATAAATGTAGGTGCTTATAATTCCAGTAACGCTCGCTTTTGGCACCAAGGCGACTGTCATTATAATGACACCACGCAATCAACTATTAAGTAATATACAATAACCAAGGATATAATTTGCAATTGAAATAACCATGCTCACCTGCGGTCTGCACTGTCATAACGGGCGTCATGGCAGTGAGTCACAGACCGCAGCTGAGTATGCACCAGCCCACCCTGAGTTACTCATATACCGGGAAACCGATGGCCGATAGCCACTATCCTTATTGCACTCCTATGATTTATAAGTAAAGTATCATAAATTGGAATTAGTTTTACCCGCGATGCCGGGGGTATAGTCCGCTCAGGTGCTAGAAACACCTGCAAGCCGGAACCCGCACCTGTCAGACATGCGGATTTTTTATGGTCATATTTCGGATATGGCCGAGTGTGGGCGAATACAATACCAGCAATGGGAATAAGCCCGCTTGCCGCTTGTACAAGTTTCTAGCACTCGGCCACCCGAGCCATTCGGGTATCCTCTAGAAAAGGATACAAGCTATGACCATCTCTCACGCCTCAAACATTACCCGCCCTCCCAAAGTGTCGATCCACGATGGCAGGGCGGTGACAACTACCGATGACGTCGCTGCCTATTTTGGTAAGCAAGCCCATCACGTCGTACAAAAAGTAGAATCCCTTGATTGCTCAAGAGATTTCACCATCCGCAACTTTTCGCGGATGGTTAAAAATAAATCGATAGGCAGTGGTGCTGAGCGCCAAGTGGTCTACTACGAGATGACCAAAGATGGTTTCGTCTTTCTGGTCATGGGCTTCACCGGTAAGCGTGCCGCCGCGTTTAAAGAGGCGTATATCGCCGAGTTTAACCGCATGGAGGCACAGATACGGCATCAACGGCCAGAGCAGGCCGGTTATCTTGGGCGGACACACAAAAACATCAGTCAAGAAGAGCAGGACGCATATAACCTTCAATGTCTGGCGTTACATTACCGCGTGATCCTGGCTGCTTGGAAAGAGCAGATCTATCCCGCCCTGCGCCAGCTGGAGTCACCGTTAGCTGGGAGGCTGTACGATAGGTTTATCGATGGAGCGATATTTTTGACGTATGTCGAAAAATCTTTAAACAATAAGTTGCTGCCTGGGCAATACCCGAGAATTCGGTAGAAAGGCAAAGCGTATGGTGGATACGGCAAGCGCTCGCTGATATCACGCTAATCAAGACAGGCAAATAACCACCACCGCGCCAGCGTTCCCAGCCGTACCGCTGGCCGGATAACTCCCGTGTGCTCCGGCCATCATCCCTCTGATTTTCCCTTTGCTCCGCCCTTTCCGCTTCCTCTTTTCGCCAGGAGAGCCTCGCCATGCCTGAATATTTCGCCTTCTTTATTAAAGCCAAAAAACAGTCCGGTCAGCAGGACATGCTATTTTGCTGCCAGGCCGACAGTATGCGCGTCGCCTATTCTCAACTCTACCGCGCGCTAACGGCCAGCGCCCTGCATCTGGATGATTACTTCACCCCGCGCCGAACGCCTCTGCCGGTCGGTATCAAACTGCCCGCAGAAGGGAAACTCGACCGGGCGTTTTGCCGCCGCTATCACCTGGTCGGCGACCGTTGGTTAAAGCGTCCCCGCCCTGTTTGCTAAGCCCCTTCCTCTGCCCTAGACACGCGGCTGACTCTCTCTTATTAAAACGCATCCCCCAGACTCTCGGAGCCGGCTATGACAACCTACCTCACTATCCAGACGTGGGTGCAGCAGCACTATGGCGATAAACCGCCCTGTGTGGACACCGTCCGGCGCTGGATCCGGCGCGGCTATATTTATCCGCAACCCTACCGCCACGGCGGCGCCTACCGTATCCAGAGCGATGCCCGCTACCTGCCCCCCTGGCAACAGAAAGCCGCCAAAACCACGACGGCCTCCCCCCACACCTTGCTGGAGCGACTGAAACATGGCGAAAAATAGCCGAGGCAACGACGCTAGGCAAAATCTGCCGGATAACCTGGATAACCGGCACGGATTTTTCGTCTGGCGCCATCCCCTCACCGGCAGTGAACTGCCCTTAGGCTACATCACCCGGCGTGAGGCTATCCGCCAAGCCCGGGAGGCCAATCACTATCTCGCCGCGATCACGCCTAGCCCCTTACCCAATCCGCATGAGATCCCCACCGTCAGCCAATGGATCACCGAATACCTCCAACGTCTCGAACAGCGCGGCGTGGCGGCCAATACCTTGCGTGCCCGCCGCTCACAGAGCAAAACGGTACACGCGATGATCGGGCCGCGTTATCTGACGCAGATCAGCACGCGGGATATCGCCATCTTATTGCACCCCTACATACTCGATGGCCGCCTCACCGCCGCCAGCCTGATGCGCTCCTTCCTCAACGCCCTATTTCGTGAAGCGGTCGCGGCAGGCTTTATCGATCACAATCCGGTGGCCCAGACCCGCACGCCTCCCATCCGCGTCAAGCGTCGTCGCCTGAGTGAAGAGACATTGTTAGCCGTCTACCGTCTGGCATTACAAGGCGAGGCCAAAAAACCGTGGCTGGCCCGTGGCATCGAGCTGGCGCTGCTCACCGGTCAGCGGCGAGAAGATCTCTGTACCTTGCGCTGGCAAGATGTCCGGGAGAATAAGCTGTGGCTGATCCAGGGCAAGACCGGTGCCCGCCTGGCCATCACCACCCGCTTGCATCTTCAGTTGGGGCCATACGCGCTGCGTCTGAGCGAGGTGCTAGATCGTTGCCGGGCTCAAGGGCCGAGCGACTACCTGCTCAACTCCCGCCGCCCGCGCCTCCACCGCGCACCGGGCGGCCCGCTAGTGCCGGACACGTTAAGCAAGGGCTTTTCCCGCTTGCTCGATCAGAGTGGGCTGGTACACGCGCCCCATCCCCCCTCCTTCCACGAGATCCGCAGTCTCGCCTCACGGATGTACCAGGCACAGTACGGAACGGAGTTCTGCCAGCACTTGCTCGGCCACAAGAGCCGGCTGATGACGGAGAAGTACCTCGATCTACGGGAGAGCATGTGGAATGTGATCGACATACCGGACGAGGAGGAAGTATAAAAATTACTCAACCTAGGCTTACAATTAATTGTAAGGTTAATAACCCACTCAACTGGAGGCATATGTGATGACGAGTTACACCAGGCCGCAAGCGAAGAATAGTGCTAGATGGGAGATCTGGCGACGTATTGAAGAAGAGAAGGCGACATTAGAGCAGCTTTTAGCTGATCCACCCAAAAAAGCGAATGGTGCCCTTACCACTTCAGGAAACATCCTCACTGAATATCAGCAATGCCGTGGCTGGAACTCTGCGCTTAAAAAGAAAATGGGCTAAAACGGAGGTTAGGCGGGCAATCCATTGCGAAACCGGGCGCAGCGGATTGGGTTGCATGGTTATGCAGTGGGGGAAAAATCGGACGGTGCCATCGGCAGGAAAAGCGAGGGAGAAAATGATGATTTTTGGCGTACTGGGTTGGGAAATCATCACGCAGAGTGATGAGCGGTACGCCGATCAGATGTTATGGTAAATCCAGAACAGTAGTGAGAGAAAAAAGCCCCGCGGGGCTTTAAACCACTCTCGAACCAAGCTAAATGACTGGCGCGCCTAAACCATCGCTGAGAGTTTATGTACAGCCCTACGTCGCATATATAGTCTCTGGTAATAAAATACGTAACATCCACGATGACAAGTCGCTTCATCCTATGTCAAAAACAATCAACAACGATCATATCACCATATGATTATTTATTAATGATCACAATAAGCACAAACCACTTATTCAAGTCATTTGCTCGTATTAATATCTTTGATTTTTTCCTTCATATCATCAATAAGTTTAGGCAATTGTGTTTGCCCATAATTAGTATTATAAAACTCATCATCGGGTTGAACAAAATAATTCCTATTGACACCGCAGGCGACAACTTCCTTAAAGGCCTTAACTACATCCGGAGTTAATTCGAAAGGTGGCTCCGGTTTTTGGAGATCTTTTCGCTGAATAGCTACTTTAGTATAACCATATCCCGGTGTCACGATACCATTTTCAAATAACTCATGTATATAAAGCCAATTTAGCGCTACGCGCTTATGTGGCTTTCCGTCATTCGTTTTTTTCCATGTTAACACCCAACGGTTTTTCTCGATATTATCACTAGGAAGAAAGTGAATGTTATCATCTATATAATCCTCAACACCCTGAAGTTCCGCAGAGTACTCACAGTCGGAAATTTGATACCAACTGATATAGAAGTGATTATTAGATAGTAATTCAAAATCCTTAAATTGAGTTGCATGATGAGTATCATTAAGTAGCTTTTGAGAAACAGCCGCTCCCCAAACCTGAAACAATTCATCCAATTTATGCTTCTTCTGCTCAACGGTAGGATAGCTATCTTTAGCTTTAGACCTAATATGGTCAAAAAAAATCTTGAATGATTTTAGATGTTGTGGATTATGAGTTACCGTACATAATTCATGTAAAATATTTCCAGACAGACCATTTTTAGTTAAATTTGCACTACCACTGATAGCACTGTTCTCTCCCAGATATAATTTAGCATGAAGATTATCAAGAAACTCTACTTTCTCCCAACCCAATTCTTTTACAATCTCATGTATAGCTTTTGGGTTTGATCCCAACGTTGGTGAAACCACTATTGATTTTATTTTCTTCCAGTCAGGAATAAACTCTCGCCAATCAGCCCCAACAAAAGCCACAGCAATATATTCAGGGGAACAATTTTTTATATACTCTGCAATTTTTTCAGCAAAAACTATTCTCATTATATCCTCTAACCAATAGATTACCTGATAAAATAACACACTTACTATAATACAATCGACAATCAACCTGATAGGAAATACTCTATTGCATTAGTTAATGCGTCAGCGTTCTCCTTCAGCAAGATAGGGATGAAACCATATACTTGTTAAAAAGACACACTCTTAATATATCATCTCATTCTGATTAACGACCGTGCAATGAAAGTCTGATATGATTAAGAAAAATAGTATAGACCCACAGCAAAGACAGATCATAAATACATCATACAAATATAATTATACGAAAATAATAAAAAATAGACTTGGCTTTAAATATAAAAAACATGATTCTAATCATGGCAATAGCTATTGCTTTAAAAACCTACACATCAGCGAATAATAAATGAACAATTATATTGTTGTAGATGGTTTATTGTTTTGTCTGTAATAATGCTTAATAGGGAAGAACCGTGAGATATGGAAGAATTATGAAATAGTCTAGAAAAACAATAACCAATTATCTATCTGATAACATAAGATCCGCGTAAGGATCTATGTCAGGAGGCTAAAAAAACACGATAGCGAATGAATTTAACGAATAATCAAATGGATAGACTTAATGAAATCAGATCTACTCAAACCACCGATTCATCCGCTTCACCGCCTGCTGGACGATGTGGTTGCGGCGCGCCAGTAGCTTGTCGATGCGCTGGCGTTTCTCCTCGGCGCTGAGGCGGGTGTGCAGCTGTATCATCTGGATCTGGCTGTTTAGCTGGCGTACCTGCTGCTGCGTCCGGTTAAGCCGTGGCCGGCTGGCTAAGATGTGGCGCTGCTCCCGTTGTAGCGCACGGCTGTCCTGTAGCCGGCGTTCCCGTTTCCAGCGCTGCACCGAGCCATAAACCTGGTTGGCCTGCTGCATCATGCGGTAGAAATCGTCGCTGTACTGGGTCGATTTCGGTGCAGCCGATCCGCGCAGGAACGACTTGATCACCGGCAGTTCATCGACGCGCAGCGCCGGGCGTTCGCCGTACTCCCCCATGCCGTTTTTTCCAGACCCCATCCAGATGATGGTCACCCTGATCGCCGTAGTCAGAATGGCCAGCAGTACGCCACCCACCAGCGTATTACCCCGCCACCAGGATAGCCGCCGTTCACTGGTGGAGGGCTATGGTGCTATTCGCCCTCTCGTTATCCCTAGATCGTTTCAGATATAAAAACTCGGCATTTGCCAGGGGTGGCTATTCAGGGAAATGGGTAGCCATTACCCCCATGAGGTTAATGGTCAGCGTTACAGAGCTATCTCTACTCACGGTAAAAATTTTCGAGGTACCTAATCGTCTAAATCTCCCAGGGGCAAGCCAGCTAAATACGGCAGTCCAGTGCTCAGCATCGAGATTAATTGATAATATGACTTTTTGGGCTCATACAGGAGCAGAGGAAACATGTCAGGCCCCGAGCAACGCGGCGAGCACTTCGTGACCAGGCATGCCGTCAGAGTTATTCTTATTAACAGCAATCAATCCGTGTTACTGCTCAGCACCAAGGATGCTCACAACCCAGACTTTATCGAATCATGGGTGGTACCCGGTGGTAGCGCGCTGGTTCCATCGCCCCTCTGACACCATCGGGTAACCTCCACCCCATCGTATTCCAGGCTGGGATTATACCGCTCAGCATCACTGCCCGAAAAAACCAGTATCGTCGCGCGTGACGAATCCCCCAAGGCAGACACCTCCGCAGAAGGGCTCATCGCACTCCGCCGGCTTTTGATAAAACAGGAACCATCACCACAGGGAATGCCGCGGGAATCTACGATAGCGCGACGGCGTCAGCGGTGATGGAAGAGACTGCCGCTAGCGGTAGGATTAAAACCGCTGGCGCGGATTAGACACTATGCCAACACCGACTCACGCCTGCATTCATGGGAATGAGCCCCATGCTGGCCAAGAAAAAGGTATTGCAAAGCAATAGGTCACCGCTTTCCGATATCGCTCCGCTTGAAGCCTTCTCTTCTCCGCACGATTCTTGGCCGTCGGTAAAACACTGAGCGTTGATCCGCAGAAGGTCAACGCTAACGGTAGCGCAATCGCGTTGGGTCACCCATTAGCACCAGCGGAGCATGAATTTGGGGGGAGACGGGTTTATGCGCGGCCCGCAGGAGATCGGACGCTGGGGCAGGCAGAGGACGGCTTTCGGTATGGGAATGGGGTCCCCTCCTATCTGACAAATAAGCGAAATAGCGCAACCCGTATTCATTACCGCATTTACCCCATTCATGCTCATCTGCACGTCATATAACAGCACGCTACAACAACATACCCCCAAGGCGCTGGCAATATATCTGTGCTGGAGCAGGAGCGGCATTGCTGATAATCTGTTCACCGGATGTCGTCTGCAAGCATTAACGGCAACCGATACAAATGATACACAGAAAAAATTTGAGCAATGCCGACCGGCATATAACTAACACTACCCCCATCCATCGTTAACTGACCCGACGCCGGAAAAATTTCTTCAAAGCCTGCAAAAAAAACGGATTGTTGATTTAGCTTAGCACGGATAGTGTGAAAAGATGAAAGGTCAAACTATGATACAAATACAACGTCCTATACCCAATTTAGAATTGGATCTGTTACGTACTTTCATTGCAGTCGTTGAGGGGAATAGCTTTGCCGCTGCTGCCGAATCAGTACATCGTACGCAATCTGCTATCAGTCAACAAATGCAGCGCCTGGAGTCCCTAATCGGTAAAGAACTCTTTGTCCGCAGCGGTCGAGGCAAATCATTGACCGAGCATGGCGTGAAAATGCTGGGCTATGCCCGCCGTATCCTAAACCTAAACGACGAAGCATGCCTTTCATTAATGTACGACGATGTTGATGGCGTGCTGCGTATCGGTTCACCGGATGATACGGCCAACACAATCCTGCCGGAGTTACTGGCACGCTTTTCGAAAGCTTATCCGCGACTAATCATCGAAATCGTGGTTAAACGTAGTCCTTTCCTGATGGAAATGCTCAAAAACGATGAGATCGATATGGCAATCTCTACGGCAGAATGTACTGATTATTCAGGGTTTATTTTGCGTTCTTCACCTTCGCTATGGTTCTGTGGCCTCAATTACAAGTTTGACGCCGACACACCACTACCGCTGGTCTCGCTGGATGAACCCAGTACCTACCGTAACATGGCTATCAACCACCTGGAGCGCTTTGGTATTACCTGGCGGATTGCTTATACCGCGACCACCTTATCTGGTGCTAGGGCCGCCGTTGCAGCCGGACTTGGGGTAATGGCACGATCTATTGAGTTATTTGGCGATGATTTATGTATTTTAGGGGAGAGCGAAGGGCTTCCCAAACTACCGAATATTAAATTTAACTTATATATACGCAGAAATAACCCACCCAAGGCTGCTAAAGTTTTATTCGAATCTCTGTATCAGGAAAATTTTTCACCTGAGCGGCCTTATGTCAATGCTGTGATTTCTAAGGAGACATTATGCTGACTCAGTTTTCTGGTATTTTTCCCTATCTGGTCTCACCGGTCGATAATCATACTGGCAGAGTATTGGAGCACCCCCTGCGCAGGTTGGTTGAGTATCTGATCGGCTGTGGCGTCCAGGGGCTCAGTCCCCTCGGTAGCACGGGTGAGTTTGCCTATCTATCCCTTGAGCAGCGGGAGGATATCGTGCGCATTGTGCTTGATCAGGCGGCAGGAAGAGTCCCTGTGATTGCGGGTGTGGCAGGGTTCTCCACCCATGAGGCCCTGAGACAGACAGAGCGCTATAGCCGCCTGGGCGTTGATGGCATTGTCTTAATCATGCAGAAGATGTTTCCAGTCTCCCCTGCTGGACAAATGCACTTTTTTACCGATGTAGCGGAAAAATTTAGTGAAACCTCAATGACGCTGTATACCAACCCCGGTCTGCTCGGTGCTGACATCCCATTGGAGGTTCTGGATGAGCTTAGTTATGTAAATAATATTGAATATATTAAGGATGCCTCAGGGAATACCGGGCGTATTCTAACGATGATTAATCGTTTCGGTTCACGCTTACGTATATTTAGCGCCTCGGCACATATCCCACTATTGGTATTTCAGTTAGGGGGCGTGGGCTGGATGGCAGGCCCAGCCTGTGTGATTCCCAAACAGTGTGTCGAGCTCTTTAATCTTTTTCAGACTAATCAGATCGAACAGGCAATGGCACGGCAAAAACAGCTATGGCGAATTAATGAGGTATTTACCCAGTATGCGCTAGCCGCCTGTATCAAGGCGGCATTAAACATTCAGGGGTTTGCCGTCGGGGATCCGATTTCACCGCAGCAACCACTTGGTGCGGATGCCGTTAATGCGTTACATCAAGTGCTCGCTGAGATACAATAAAAATGACATTTGGCATCGTTATTCCGATGCCAAATCCTTTACGCCTTGAGCCTTAGCGCGCCCCATCACTTTAATTAATAATATCGCTTAACTGCTCGGAGAGTTCGGTAATAGGGTTATTGTCGAGAGAATTAACTAAATCAATAATCCGATCCGCTGCCCGTGGCTTAAGGACTCCATTGACATTATCACGGAATTTTCTTTCAACATCGCCAGGTAGCATAGGATTTTCCGGATGTCCATAGTTAATATCGAGGCGCTTAGTCACTTCACGGCCATCGGTTAACGTGACGATAATGCGTCCCGGAAAATATTCCGGGAATGGGATCTCTCCCTCTTCGCAATAACGGAACGAGATCTTTTCGGCCAGCGCGAGAACCTCTGGGCGATCCAGCTCCGTCGCGTCGAACGATCGGAGACTGAGTCCGTCATCGATCATGCCTGTTGCGGCTAACCAAGGCAGGCTAAACTTGGCGGCATAAGGGGTCCCGGGAGTAATTTTAGTTTCTGCCGGCTCACAAATCAGAGCCCCCGCCACCGGATCCACGACACACTGGATCTCAACGATGTCTTCGGGAGCAATGCCATCATGGCGTAACATGCGGACGCAATCGACGCTGGCATGAGCGAAGTGACAGCAGGGGTAAGGCTTGATTGAAACATTCAACAACTCCCACCGCTGCCCCAACCCCCTGCCGATCTGGCCCGGCACGGAGCTATGATGCAGACCGTGGGTCATGAAGAGGCCAAAGCGCCCTTCGAAAATGGTCAGCGGACCCGTCATGCCCGCCTGGGCAAGGCGCGCGGCCAAGATAGCTGAGTGGGCTGCCCAGCCGGCGTGAAAACACTTGGAGGAAGAACTGTTGCTCAGGTACTCCGCCACACCGGAGGCTTGGCTACCGGCCAGGCCGATAGCATGGGCACACTCTTGGCCCGAGAGTCCTAACAGACGAGAGGCCGCGCTGGCGGCACCGAAAATACCGGCGACGGGGGTCGTATGGAAGCCCCGCTTATGGAAACTTCCCTGCGAGGCCAAGCCAACGCGAGCCGCCACTTCCCAACCGATAATATAGGCTGACAGCATCTCTTTACCACTGAGATTCATATCTTCGCTCAGAGCCATCACCAGTGGGACCAATATGGCGCTGCCATGGGTGATCGAGTCGGTATGGGTATCATCAAAATCCAGCACATGAGCCGCGATGCCATTAGCCAGTACAGCATACTCCGGTGAGAGCGTAATCGTGCTTGCCCAAACATGGCAGTGGCTTGGGGCCTTCGCCAGGGTACTCAGTACACAGCGAGCATTAACCGCGGCCGCCTGACGTGTTCCGGCGATGGCAACCCCCAGCGTATCCAACAAATGGAGACGCGCCCGTACAATCACAGCTTCCGGAATAGTATCTAGATCAAATCGAGTAATAAATTCACTGATCTGTTCGCTTAAGGTCATCATATTCATTCCAAATCAGGATATATTTTCCAGAATAGTCATCTGAGAATTATCAATGCAGGGATAACGCCCCTGGAGTAATGCGGGAGGCCTCCCCCGCAATCCCCCGTGACTAATTCAACCATCCCTTCGCGTTGACTTGTGCGATAACCTGATCCACCTGCTCTGGTGCGCTACCAATATAAGTGGTGGGATCTAAGGCTGCATTCAGCTCAGACTGACTGAGTATCGCCATGATTCGTGGGTTTTCGGTCAGGGCGTGGGCAAAGGTAGTCCCCCCTTCCAGCCCCTGCATTGCGGCCTCATAGATCAACTCATGGGCAGTCTGCTTGCCAGCCTTCTCGGAGAGAATAAACATGACCCGCTCTGCCAGCATGAAGCCACCGAGGAGATCGAGATTACTGCGCATCTTATTTTTATTTACTACCAGGCCTGACAAGGTAAATTTCATGTTATCCAAGATGATGGACAACATCAGGCAAATCTCAGGCAGAACCTTCCACTCCATTTTCCAGATGGCGCCATCACGCTCATGCTGGTGTTTCATTAGGTCGAGAAGTAGGGAAACGTTACCTTTCAGTGTATTGCTAACACAGGCCGCATTCTCGGTCGTCGCGGGGTTACGTTTATGGGGCATTGTAGAGGAGCCGATCTGCCCCTTAGCAAACGGCTCGGCCACTTCATCCAGCTCATTATGGGCCAGCAAGAGAATTTCATTAGCAATTTTCCCCAGCGTCGCACCGATCATCCCGAGAACCATGCCATATTCACAGAAGCGGTCACGGGCCGGCTGCCAAGAGATCTCCGGCACATTCAGCCCCAAACGTGACAGAACGCGCCGCTCCAACTCATCGGCCTGCTCTCCAAATGAGGCTTTGGTCCCCACCGCGCCAACCACACTTCCAACAAAGAAACGCGACTCCAGCTGTACCAGACGCTCGTAATGGCGGGTAATCTCAGCGAGCCAGATAGCGCTCTTGTGGCCAAAGGTAATCGGAATGGCCTGCAGGGCCAGAGTACGGCCCGCCATCGGCGTATTACGGTGAGTTTCCGATAGGGTTAGCAATGCACGGCCAATGGATTTCAGCTCACGTAAAAAAACGTTATGGGCCATTTTAAATTGCAGCATCATCCCGGTATCCATCACATCTTGAGTCGTCGGACCGAAATGTACATACTCACCAAATCCCTTAGCACAGGCATGCTCTAGGCCGCGGATAGTCGGAACCAGCGGGTGTTTGGTCAGTCTGACCTGTTCCAGAATGTAATCCATATCCAAACATTCTACGTTGGCACATGCCACTATCTCATCAGCGGCTTCGCTGGGAATAATGCCTAGCTCAGCCTGCTCAATAGCCAGCGCGGCCTCGTAATCCAGCCACATCTGTATCCGAGTATTGTCAGAGAAGATTTCACGCATTTCTTCAGTAGACCATAGATTTTTTAGCAAAGCTGAGTCAAAAACACCGGTAGACATCGTATTTAATCTCCTGATAGTAGAATCCACCAAGCAGAGGAATATAATTACATTGGTCAGGCTTACGCTAATGTAAATATTTCCTAGAGCAAACAACCTGCCAACCAATACTAAAATAAAACGTACCCTGTTGATACGGACATAGGATTAATAATCCTTGATGACTCTTAAATATTTTTTATCTAAAACATGAAAATGCACATACCCATACCTGTTATTTATCCAACTCTTCTTCAACCCTCTATTTTTTATAAGATATTTGAAACTCATTAATTTAACTTTGGTTACCTTTAGAATAATTAACATTTCAAGATGAGAACTGGATCTATTTTTAGTGATGAATGATTTTCAAGCCAATTCGGACTATGTTAGCGTAATTAAGGCAAATAAAACCGGCTAATGCCACGTCTCCAACTAAAAGTAGTTTAGTATTTTGCGCATACACCTTTCTATAGGTGTATATGCATCATTTCATTAATGTATTTATTATAAGGCATGGACAAAATGACGCGAAACCGTAAAACACAACTAATTCATAGTGGTCGAAAGACATATCAGGGCATGACACCGGTAAACCCACCGGTAATGCGCGCAAGTACCATTCTTTTCGATTCATTAGAAATCTGGCGCGATGTCCGCAAACGTAGAGAAAGCGAACGGTTACTCAGCTACGGCGCTCGTGGTACGGATAATGCATTTGCTCTGGAGCAATTAGTCACCGAATTGGAGGGCGGATACCGTGCTTGGCTATTCCCTACGGGACTAGCGGCAATTGCGATGACCATCATGGGCTATGCCCGTTCCGGGGGACACGTTCTATTTGCAGATTCGATTTATGAACCGGTCCGGAAAATTGCCAACGCCTTCTTGGCCCCCAATAATATCCAATATGATTTTTTTAAAACTGACGGGAGTGATTTTGAGTCACTACTACGCCCGGAGACCCAACTAATATTCGTAGAGTCACCGGGCTCCTTGCTGTATGAAATTCTTGATCTGCCTGCTATCTGCCACATTGCCCATCAACGGGGAATTCCTGTTGCAGTGGATAATACCTGGGGATCTGGGTATCTCTATAATCCGCTGAAGCTAGGTGCCGATGTATCCGTCATTGCCGCGACCAAATACCTGTGCGGCCATTCTGATGTCATGATGGGAATCATTGTTGCCAATCAAGATGCATGGGAAAAGATTGGCTCTCTGCCGGAGGCATTGGGCCAGTGCAGTAGCCCTGATGATGCCGCTTTAGTCTTACGTGGGGCGAGAACTCTAGCCCCCCGCCTTGAGGTTCATGGCCAGTCGGCCCTGCTCGTTGCCAAATGGCTACAGCAACGTCGTGAAGTCAAAAAAGTATGGTTCCCCGCACTGGAAGATCATCCTGGCCATGGGTTGTGGGAACGTGATTGCATGGGAAGTAATGGATTACTGACCATTGAATTTAAAACGCAATACAACACGACGGATAGTGATAATTTTATTAATAGCCTAACGCTGTTTGGTATCGGCGCGTCTTGGGGGGGCTTTGAGAGTCTCGTATTACCGGCCAATGTGCACGGAGCCCGCAGCGCCACCGACTGGAGTACGCACGGCCCATTCGTTCGTCTACATATTGGGCTAGAAGATGTCAATGACCTTATTAACGATCTAGCACAAGCATTCCGGGTATTTCAATAAAGACTAAACCGTTGCCAATGGTGATGGGAGGAAACCATGTTGGAACTTATTTTAGCAGGACTAGTAACTACACTGGTGGTGTATCTACTGGCTAAAGGATACAAACCCCAACCAGTACTTTTACTGGGAGGGATACTATTACTTACCCTAACGGCAGTATTTGACTTAGGTACAATATTACCCGCAGAGAAAAGCACTCACTTAAAGTATTTTGATATCTTTAAGATATTTTCTGACATTCTTAGCCTAAGATTAGCAGGACTTGGCTTAACATTGATGGCGATAGCGGGTTTTGCCCGCTATATGGAGCACGTGGGGGCGAGTAAAGCGTTATTCTCAATTTTTGAAAAACCACTAAAATCGGTACGCTCACCTTATATGCTGTTAGTTATTTCATTCCTGGTAACCCAGATCTTGGTGATCTTTATCCCAAGCCATGCAGGATTGGGTATGCTGCTAATGGTGACAATGTATCCAATCCTGATCCGTGCAGGGGTCAGTCCACTCTCTGCCCTAGCCGTCATCGGTTGTTGCCAGTTTATTGATCACGGCCCGGGCTCCGGTAACGTCATCATGGCAGCTAAAACGGCTAATCTGGACACAGCGACATACTTTATAAAATATCAATTACCCGTGTCCCTTCCTATCATCTTTGTTGTGGCAATTACTCACTTTTTTATCCAGAAATGGTGGGATAAGCGTGAGGGCTTTGTATTCAACCCAGCACACATTGATAAGATCGATCACCAGGATAACGACTGCCCACCACGTTATTATGCCATATTGCCGATCATTCCGTTGATCCTAATTATAGGCTTCAGCCCATTAATGCAGAATGTAATCAAATTAGACGTTACTACTGCAATGATTATCAGCACCATTATCGCACTGTTCTTTGAATATTTTCGCCTACGTAGTGCTAAGGCCGTACTTGATAGCTTCATGCTCTTCTTTGAGGGGATGGGTAAACAATTTGTGGTAGTGGTATCGCTGATCGTTTCCGGCGAGTTATTTGCCAACGGCCTGCTCAAAATAGGTGCCGTAGATAAACTGATTACTACAGCGCAAAGCGCTGGCCTAGGCATTGGAACCATGATCGTTGTCATGAGTTTTATCCTGGCGCTGGCAGCTTTCCTGATGGGGTCAGGAAACGCGGCATTTTTCTCATTCGCGGCACTCACGCCAAGAATCGCCGCTTTCTTGAAGATCGATGTGGTGACCCTCATTTTGCCGATGCAGATTATGACCAGTTTTGGTCGAACGGTATCGCCCATTACAGCAGCAATAGTTGCCATCTCTGGCATCGCGGGCGTATCGCCATTCCAGGTAGTTAAACGCACGGCGATCCCTATGGCTGCCGCGGCAATAACCAACCTGACATTGACCTTTATCTACCTATGATAATATTACCTCTTATCTATCGCGTCGTGGAAAATAGAGAGAACAGCACTTGGTAAAATAGGCCTACTCAGCTCCCATCAGTATCATTAGGCTGGCGGACACTCTATTTTTAGAGTGTCTACTCCCTCATGTTTTATATAACGATAGAGAGCAAAACAGAGCGTGACCTAATTCCAAGATAAATAGCACACCAGCAATAGCAATGCACGTATTCACTCCCTCGTGAAGATCATGCCAGAGGTATCTAAAAACCAACGCAAGTTACAGAGAGAAGTTAGCGCTCTCCCCTGCTATCAATATACTTTGAGTAAATGTTGGATTACCACGATGCCCCGTTATTTATCACAATGTAACTAAGGAATTAATTATGGTAGATCACCGCAGTGAAAAAGACTCGATGGGGGTTATAGATGTAGCATCTGATAGACTATGGGGGGCGCAAACTCAACGCTCTCTGGAGTATTTCCAGATTTCTACCGAGAAAATGCCGCAGGTGTTGATCCATGCCTTGGCGCTGACCAAAAAGGCGGCGGCCAAGGTTAATCAGGATTTGGGACTGTTGGATACGGATAAAGCTGTGGCAATTATGCAGGCAGCGGATGAGGTTCTCGCCGATCGCCATCCCGATGAGTTTCCCCTGGTTATCTGGCAAACGGGCTCCGGTACCCAAAGTAATATGAATATAAATGAGGTATTAGCGAACAGGGCCAGCGAACTGCTGGGTGGGGAGCGCGGTATGATGCGGAAAGTTCACCCCAACGACGATGTCAATAAAAGCCAAAGTTCGAATGATGTCTTCCCCACCGCAATGCACATCGCCGCCGTACTGGCGTTACATCGTCATCTCACGCCACAACTAAACCAGTTGATAGCAACCTTAGAAAAAAAATCGCAGGCATTTTCCAATATAGTGAAGATAGGCCGAACCCATTTGCAAGATGCCACGCCACTGACGCTAGGACAGGAGATCTCCGGCTGGGTGGCGGCGCTAGAACATAGCCTAAAACATATTGAATCCACCTTACCGCATCTATCTGAATTGGCACTGGGGGGAACTGCTGTCGGCACCGGGTTAAATACCCATCCTGAATATGCCTGCAGCGTCGCCGATGAACTGACAGCGCTTACCTCAGAGCCCTTTGTCACCGCCCCAAATAAATTCGAGGCCCTGGCAGCCTGTGATGCGCTGGTTCATGCACACGGCGCGTTAAAAGGCCTAGCGGCGTCATTAATGAAAATTGCCAACGATGTCCGCTGGCTAGCTTCGGGTCCTCGTTGTGGGATCGGTGAGATCGTAATACCGGAGAACGAGCCTGGCAGTTCGATTATGCCGGGTAAAGTTAACCCGACGCAGTGCGAGGCGATGACCATGCTCTGCTGCCAAGTCATGGGAAATGACTTAGCCATCAATATGGGCGGGGCATCAGGGAATTTTGAACTCAATGTCTACCGCCCGATGGTGATCTATAACTTCTTGCAGTCGGTACGGTTGCTGGCCGATGGTATAGACAGTTTTAACCGGCACTGCGCGGTCGGTATCGAACCCAACCATCAGCGGATCGATCAGTTGCTCAATGAATCATTAATGTTAGTTACGGCGTTGAATACCCATATCGGTTATGACAAGGCCGCGGAAATTGCCAAGAAAGCGCACAAAGAGGGACTCACATTGAAAGCGGCGGCATTGGCACTCAACTACCTGACCGAGGTGGAGTTTGACACTTGGGTACGCCCGGAGGTCATGGTTGGCAACATGAAACCTACGCTAGGCAATGCATAGTGAATGGCCAGTAGACTTATTCAGGGCAGAAAATATCCCTCGGGGAACACTGCTGAGGAGCGGGCGCATTAAGTTTTTTACTGGGTGCGCCCCACTCAGCAGCACTATCTGCATGATGATCTCTTCCTGGACGATATGCAGGGAAATATCGAGCAGTGGCAACATGCATATAACCGAAACAGCCCCTATATATCGTTAAACAGCCAGATCCCGGAGAAATTTATCCAAAGTCTACAAAGGATCCGATGCTCTGATTTAGCCAAGTTCTAAGTTAGAACGAATAGCTAACTACATTATTCGAAGAAAATAATCACGGGTAATATTGGGACAACCCATAAAAAAAACTGTATAACACTTCTCTTCATCGACAATTAAGAGGAACTTTTAATGGTTGCGATTGATAAAATAACAATGAAGTATCCAGGCGTAGATGCCTGACAAATGGGTGACAGCCCGGAACTGGCTAGCGAGCTTGCAGACCTGATCAAAAGGGGAATCAAAACGGCCTCCTGCGGATCTTTTTTCTCCTACCAGCGGGAAGAGTCTGCCCCGAGGATCGGGGGATATAACATTATCCTTGATGGCCAGAATGTTCCGGTCTGCGTGATCAGACTGGTTTCAATGCGACTAATGCGTTTTTGTGATGTGACTGAGGCGTTTGCCCGCAAAGAGGGTGAAGGCGATTTAAGTCTTGAATACTGGCGGAAAGAGCACCAGCGATTTTTCACCCGCGAAGGTCATTTTTCTGAAGAGATGGAGTTGATCGCAGAAGAATTTGAACTGGTTGAACTGCTGTAAGGTGAGATAAGCGGGCTGACATCTTATCCATAGTCATTCATGACAATGTCCACTCCTGGCACAGGACAGACCAGCATAATAAACGAGTCAACATCATTAATAATGACAAGCGTAACAATATGCGCGTGATAATATCCAGCCACGCGCCATCTTGCCTTTGCAATATATCAACGACCTACCCCTCTATCCCTGTATCGCCTCTACCCGTGCCTCGGGCGGCAGCGACCAGCCCTCCATCTCCAGGGCCAGCGCTAAACGAATATCCTCATGAGACATCACCCGACTCTGCGCAATCGACCAATGATACTTATTGCACAAGTACAAGTAGATCGCCTCAAAGCCCGCGACTGCCGATGGATAGCCGTGCATCCTGGCCAGATAGTCGCCAAAACAGTCGAGAGTATAAGCGAGTTCGGCGCGGGCTTGATAATGCTGCCAACGGTCGGCGTAGTACGTATGGCTCATAAAGAAACTCCTAACGAATTTAGTTTAGTAAGGTAGCACCGCTATTTAACGCAATAACGCGACCGGGCGCACATCCCCTAGGCACCATGTGATCGAGCGCCGTTTTTATCACCGCTCGGATCGCCTCGTCATGCCTGCATACTGTGCCTTCTTCATTAAAGCGGTCTTGTTGAATAAATCGAACGTTTAGGTGACTGGCGGATCTGATCGCTATTGTCGTTTCAGCATCGGCAGCCCATGGCAAAGTTAACGTTTAAAATGACCAACGGGTCAGTCTACCTCAAGGCGCTCAGGCAACGCGGTTTGCTGACGATCTGGTTTGATGGGTCTGCCATTGCTGCATGGTCTGAGCCTGTACAGCCTGACGCTGAAGGTCGTGGTCGACCGCCTCATTACACCGACATGGCCGTCAGCATGCGGTTGATGATGAAACGCCTGTTCAATCTTTCGCGCCGGGCTTCGCAAGGCTTCGTTGAGTCCATTTTTAAGCTAATGGCTCCACCGCTGCGCTACCCGGGCTACCGCGGCATCAGTAAGCGTGCCACGCCGGTTAACGTCAGCTTTAAAACGTCCTGTTGGGGTGAAATCGCTCATTGAGTGATAGACTCCAGAAGTCTGAAGGTCTTGGGCGAAAACGAATGACGGGTCCGACAACATGGGCTGACAAACACTGGGTGTGGCACAAGCTTCACCTGGCAATAGACAGTGTGACGCATGAGATTATCTGTGCAATTTACCGCTCCATGATACGACATGCACAGGCACTGCCGAGATGACTTAGCCTGGCCCACCGAAAAATCAGAGAGGCCTCAGCAAAAGGCATTCATGGTACGCGGGACGTTCATCATGCATTACAGCGGGAAAAGATCAGGCTATTTATCCCACCACGGAGTGATACGCGATACTGGCCTGATACATACCATGTGTCACCACGCGGTGGCGGATCCATATCTGAACGGTAGCAATGGCATCTGGAAAAAGAAAGTGAGTTATTAGCAGTGTTCGATAGACGAAACGGCTACGATGCTCCACATCAAAACCTTGCTAGGTGGTCATCTGAGCCTGCGTGACGATGACGCGCAGGTGGGAGAAGCGATGGCAATGGTCAACGCGTTGAACCGCATGACGTTGCCAGGTATGCCGCACAGCGTCCAGATCGTATAACAAGCGCACCAGTGGGAACCATCTTACCGCTTAACGCTGATTTACTCAATACAGCCCGCATATCCAGCCATATTTTTGGGCCATTTGTCGAATGACGACTTCGGATACGCACTATTGAGCGCCGATGGCTCGCAAGGAGAGCTCACCGTTCTAGAATGCCACACCAATCGCCGCCCAGTTCGATTTTGTCATGATGGTTATCCTAGTTAGGATCGCACTATCGCCGTTTTTCATGAAAATTTATCGATGTGAAAAACGATCTCAACAGCACGATTTGTCATACTCACTGCGGTCATCACAACCTTATGGTGATAAATTAAAAGGCTAACGTTCATACATCCGGGATGAAAATATGAAAATTGTGTTCTCCTTACTGGTAACCCTCACCTTAACCGCCTGTACCGGCCCCTTTAACGCCAACTGGGGCGTTCTACCGGCCAGCAGCCAAGTCTGCCCTAATGGCACAAATAGCGCAGGTCAGTGCCATTGACTTTCTCCCCCGCGCTAAAAGGTGGGATTTTACGGCGCACTGGATAAAGTCATCGTAAGTGTCACATACAGAACTGCCCGGTAGGGCCTGACATCCCTGAGAGGATAATGGGCATTAAATATGGTGGATCCCCTCCACCAAATCACGCTCCTTTATTCGTAATAAAAACCGAATTACCCCGTTGAATTCAAGATTAAAATCGTACGTACAGTACGTGAGGATTATTCGCTTCGCTCACCCTTCGGGCCGCCCTGAAGGGCGTTCAAAACTTTGTTAAGTTTTTTGTGAACCCTGCCCAGAATCAAAATAGAAAATAAAATAGCCTAATGGGAGGCTCTCAGATACGCAATAAGACTAACGGGGTATTCAGCAAACGGCACTTAGCCACTTGGCACAGCTAACCCCGTCTCCCCGGCATGAGCGGGGGAGACAGAGGGAAACACGATTCAGAAAGCAAAAAAACAAAGCATTAATGTCACATATGGCGCTGCTTGTTGAAATTAATCAGACTCCCCGCCTTGATGATTTCACGCTCCTCTGCGGTCAGACTCTCCAGATAGAGAGCGATTTCTGTTATCACTGCTGTTTGATGAATAACATAAGCAGTAATTTCTGAGTCTTGATTGTCCAGTGCCGTTTTAATTCCCGGGATATAGATATAATCCCCAACCTCAAAGGTCGGTGCGTCAGCCATCAGTAATGGTAACATTCCCCAATTGATCATATTGGAGCGATAGCGTTTAGTAGCATACTCCTGGGCAATATTTGCCAAGCCCCCAATCACTCGTTGGCAGCTAGCCGCTTGCTCACGCGCGGAGCCATCTCCAGGCTTAATGGCGTAGATCACACTACCAACCTCGGTCTGCAACGGATCGACATGCTCTTGCCCGGCAATTTGCCGAATACGCTCAAAGAGTATGCTCAGTTCACTAACGTTACCCGCCTGCCTTTGTGCCTCCAGCATGGCACTCGCCTTGCTACGCGCCACATAGCCCGGATCACGACGAGACAGGGTAAACTCCGCCAGTCCCAATGGATTCGAGCGATAGGAGGAGGTTTCACCAGACGGGATTAATTCATCCGTGGTGGTCACCTCGTCGAGAATTTTCGCACACACCTGCAGAACGATATTCTCGGTTAGCGCGCCTAACTCTGGCCAATCTTTAATATTAGGACCATAAATCAGCGCTTGCGGTGTGACACCTTTAACGAACCCCTGATACACACGATTTTTATACGGCGTTTGATCAAAGACATAATCCGGCACGTTATCCCAACACGCCAGTTCGCTCGCTGCGGTTAGGTATCCACCATTCGCAGCGGTCGCGGCAATGGAGCGAGCATCCATCAGCGCAACCGCCGACATCTGTCCGTTACCCGGCTTAGAACCTTCGCGATTTGGAAAATTACGCGTCGTATGGCGAATACTCAAACCGTTGTTAATCGGCGTATCCCCCGCTCCGAAGCAGGGTCCACAAAATGCCGTTCTAATAATTGCCCCAGCACTAATCAGGTCAGCGACTATACCCTTTTTCGCTAAATCGAGTAGTACCGGTTGCGAAGAGGGATAAACCGCCAGAGAGAATGCATCATTACCACAAGCGTGTCCACGTAGGGCATTCGCGGCCGCAATAATGTTTTCGTAGCTACCGCCGGAACAGCCGGCGATAATCCCCTGTTGAATTCTTAGACGTCCTTTTTCCACCTTATCGACAAGCGAGAGTTTCGCTTTACCTTGGGCGATACGCTCAGACTCAATTTCGACCTCACGCAAAATATCACACAGATTTTGATTGAGTGTATCAATCTCGTAGACATTGCTTGGATGAAATGGCAAGGCAATCATCGGTTTAATTGCACTTAAATCAACGTGGATACAGCCATCGTAATAAGCTAATGGCTGTGGATGCAATGGGCGATAATCCTGCTCACGACCATGCAATCGTAGCCAGCGCTCAACCGTCTCATCCGTTTGCCAGACTGAACTTAAACAGGTTGTTTCGGTTGTCATCACATCGACACTATTACGGAAATCCATCGATAATGAACTAATCCCCGGGCCGACAAATTCCATGACCTTATTCTTAACGTAGCCATTTTTAAATACTGCAGCAATAATCGCCAACGCCACATCCTGTGGCCCTATCCCGGGAGCAGGTTTACCCGTCAGGTAGACAGCGACGACGTCGGGATAGTCAATATCCCAGGTATCACTAAGCAGTTGTTTTACCAATTCACCGCCGCCTTCACCGACAGCCATGGTTCCCAAGGCACCATAGCGGGTATGACTGTCTGATCCTAGGATCATCTTCCCGCCACCGGCCATCATTTCACGCATATATTGATGGATCACTGCAATATGAGGCGGGACGAAAATTCCCCCATAACGCTGTGCCGCCGATAGGCCAAAGAGATGATCATCACCATTAATCGTCCCCCCAACAGCACAGAGTGAATTATGGCAATTTGTTAATACATAAGGTAACGGGAAACGCTCCATACCCGAGGCCTTGGCAGTCTGAATGATACCAACAAAAGTAATATCATGAGAGGCTAAGGCATCAAATTTTATTCTAAGTTTAGCCATATTGCCCGAGGTGTTATGAGCAGATAGGATAGACCATGCTATCGTTCCTTGCTTAGCACGATCTTTATCCTTCTCATTGACATAGCACTCCTCAGTTATCAGCTCTTCATTATTAACGAGATATACACCATTTTCAGATAACGTGATCATCAGCGACTCCAACCATCCATGTGCCAATAGCACACAGATCTATACAAATATATATTCAGATAAGAGATTAACCGTTCGTGAATAATTACAGCATATTCCAGCCGATCAACAGATTCCACCACCAGACCCCGAGAGTCATATGTACCAAGAAGGTTAACAATGTCAGCACGGCACCGACTGACCACCATGACTTAATATCGTTATAACCCACACCAAAAATAATGGGGCCCGCTGCACCACCGTAGTGAGTCACCATGCCACCATAGGAGTTGGAGAAGAGTAAAGCCAATGCTGTTAACATGAGTGGCGCCCCAGAGACATCCGCCAACATGGCAAAGACGGGTAGCATTGCAACAATATAAGCACTACCCGAAGCAAAGAAATAGCGAACAATAATACTCATAAAGATAATGATAAAAAATGCAACATTACCATGATCGCCAAAAGCCAGGTTATTTTTAAAGAGTTCAGCCAACCAATCGAAGAAGTGAACCTTGGAGAGCATCGAACTTAAGCCAATAATGCCGCCGTACCAAATTAATGTGTTCCATCCCCCCTTGTTTTTCACCACATCATCCCAGGTAACGATCCCTAACAACAGCATGGCCGCCATAACCACCAGGGCGACGGTAGATTGATCGACACCGAGGCTCTTACTGAAGATCCAACCTAACAATGCTAGGATAAATACCCCAAGCAACATTTTTTCGCGGCACTTTATCGCGCCTAGCTCCGCCAGACCAGCCTTAGCAATCGCTTTGTTATCCACTTTTTTGATTTCAGGTGGATATAAGATATAAATAATCAACGGCACCAACAACAGCATCAGTAGACCGGGTAAACAGGCAGCCAATGCCCACCCCCCCCAACTAATTTGCAGATGCAAAATGTCATTAATCATTTTCAGCGCCAGAATATTTCCCGCCATCGCCGTAAAAAACATATAACTGGTGGTTTTGGTGACCATATAGATCGACATCATCAAATAGTGGCCAATACGACGTGGGCTTTTCTCCGGATCGGAGCCCAAGGCTACCGCCACACTATTAATGATCGGTAATACAATACCACCGGCACGGGCGGTATTAGACGGTGTCGCCGGTGCGAGGACTAAATCGAGGAAGACGGTAACGTACCCCAACCCCAGTGTGGTATGACCGATTTTACCAATCAGATGGTAGGCAATTCGTTTACCTAATCCGGTGGTAACAAAAGCCGCACTTAAGGTAAATGCGGAAAAGACTAACCAGGTAGTCCCGGAGGTATAGCCACTCAATACCGCAGTCGTTTTAAATGCTCCTGCGGATAAATTTCCTACTACCACCATCGATGCAGCCAGTGCCACTAATAATACAACGGGTTCCGGGAATGGTTTAAGCACCAATCCGACAATCGCCGCCAGATAAATACCAAACAGTACCCAAGCCAGCGTGCTTAATCCTGCCGGGGCGGGAATTATCCCAATAACACATGGAACCGCTAACATTAAAATTAGCTTCCATAAAGATTTCTTATTCATGGTGAATCCTTATTTATGCATTGTGGATTTAACAGTCCTTGCTTTGCTCTCCTTATCACAACCAAAGCGCATCACTCATCAGGGAAGATAAACCTCTCCGGAAAAAATTTTCCGCGCAGTGCGAATCACTGAAGCGCGTAATGTTGAAATTTCCTGCCCTGAGTTACTCAAATAAACATCGAGTGAGCCGCTGGGATGCTCAATATTAATATTTCCATAAGTCACCGCAGAAGATACTTGACGCGTCACCGTTTCCCCCAACACACAACTCGTCGAGATGGCAATAGCCCCGGTAATCGCTAATGCACGATGACAGGCATGCGGCATAAAATAACGCACATTAATCGCACCACCTCGTTGTGCCGGTGATATCAGCACAGGTTTCGGTATCACCTTATTACTGACATCCCCTAAGCCCATGGCCTTACCCGCTTGTAGACGAATAGATTCGATTCGCGCTAATAACTCTTTATCGGCATCCAAC
Source organism: Edwardsiella tarda ATCC 15947 = NBRC 105688 (assembly GCF_003113495.2). Taxonomy (NCBI): domain Bacteria; kingdom Pseudomonadati; phylum Pseudomonadota; class Gammaproteobacteria; order Enterobacterales; family Hafniaceae; genus Edwardsiella; species Edwardsiella tarda. Next base: position 1,640,718 of record NZ_CP084506.1, on the reverse strand, counting down.
TCGGCTGGTGATTCATAACCCGTTTTATCCAGACATGCGGCCTTAATAATGACCAGTGGCATTGCCATATCAATACAGGTTACTGGTACACCATCGAAATAGTCGATCGGTTTATCCGTCGGAAAGAGCTTCCCGGTTTTTGCTCCCGCGGCATTCAGAAAGGTTAACGCCACTGGCGCCGCAGTACCCGGCACGCCATCGATTCTTGCGTTACCGTCATACTGCACAACACCATCGGGCGTCTGTACATCGGCCTCAATATAAGTGCCCGTATTGACATTGCGAATACGTACACGGGTGAGTGGCTGTGTAGCCTTAATCAAATTCTGTTCAATCGCAAAGGCACCCACGGCAGAGAGCATATTTCCGCAATTTGGGGTGGTATCAACGCGCCGCTCATGGACTAATACCTGGGCAAAGAGATAATCGACATCCGCACAAGGGTCATCGGAACGACTAATAATAGCGACTTTGCTAGTAAGTGGATTACCGCCACCAATACCATCTATCTCCAGTTCGTTACCAGACCCCATTATTGTTATTAGTATGTTATCTCGCCGTATGGGATCTGTCGGCAGATGCTCCGCTAACAGGAATGCCCCCCGTGACGTTCCTCCTCGCATCATAACGCAAGGTATTCTTTTCATAACCACGCCCTCTACTTAGGATGACTCACGCTATGGTTGCATCAAGAGAAAAGCAGAGCTAATGACTTTAGCTCGGCGATTGATAAGTTTTTTTTATTAATTTACTCTCTCTGTATTCCACCACACTACTCAAACCCCGTGATATGGGCTATGGCAAAGCCAGGCACTTTAGTTTCTTGGAGTGATAATGAAGCATGATTTATCAAGCATGAAGGCATTTGTGATGCTGGCAGAGTCGGGATCGTTTAACAACACCGCCAAGATGCTTAACATTACCCAGCCGGCGTTAACGCGTCGTATACAAAAGATGGAGGATGACTTACATGTTCAGCTCTTCGAGAGAACCACACGTCATGTTACGTTGACCAACGTAGGAGAGATGCTACTGCCAGAAGCGAAAGAACTAATAAAAAAATTCGATGAAACGCTATTTAACATTAGCAACATGAGCGCCTACCACCGCGGCATGGTTACCTTGTCCTGTATCCCAACCGCCGTGTTCTATTTTTTACCCTTGGCGATCGGCAAATTTAATGAGCTGTATCCCAACATTAAAGTACGGATTCTTGAGCAAGGTACAAATGACTGCATGGAATCTGTCTTGTGCAACGAGGTTGACTTTGGGATAAACATGAACAACATCACAAATTCATCCATTGACTTTACCCCACTGGTCAATGAACCGTTTGTGCTCGCCTGCCGGCGCGATCATCCGTTAGCGAAGAAACAATTGGTCGAATGGCAGGAGTTGATCGACTACAAGCTGATCGGGGTACGCTCCTCCAGTGGCAATCGATTATTGATAGAACAAAAGTTGGCGGATAAGCCCTGGAAACTGGACTGGTTTTACGAGGTGCGCCATTTATCGACATCTCTCGGTCTGGTTGAGGCGGGTCTGGGTATCTCGGCGCTCCCCGGGCTGGCGATGCCACAAACAGCACATGCCACGATCATGGGTATCCCCCTGGTCGAACCGGTTATCCGCCGCACGCTGGGCATTATTCGCCGCAAGGAGTCGGTACTCTCCCCTGCTGCCGAGCACTTTTTTACGCTACTGCTTAATTTATGGACCGACGATAAAGATAATCTGTGGACCAATATCGTCGAAAAATAATGAGCGGATATCTTTCCATCGTGTCCGCAACGCGTTACCTCGTCTCTTACAGGGAATCGATGCCACTCACCAATGACGCATCTGGACGCGTGATGTGGATCTCCTTTTCCCCAGATATCCACCATGAACTCAATATAAGAATATAACGCTACGCGTCCCCACGAGGGATCGCTCTCCGGGTAGATGTGATGGCCCCTTGTCTTTGATGACCATCAGCGAGCCGTTGCCCTCAATCAAACGCATGACGAATAATCTCGGCAACAATGGCCGTGCCGGTGATCACCGAGACCAAATCATTTCCCACGATGTTCCATTCGCGTCCCGGATAGCGCGGTAACAAGCGGGCAAGACTCGCTGGCAGAGCCTGTTTGGCGATCCCCGGGGGAAGCGGTTTTCCTTTAGCCAGGTTCTTGGCGATCCCTGGTGGTAAGGGCTTATAACCCGCGATCCCCAGTAGCCGACTCTGGCGACGAAAGTCGTGCCAATCGAAGGTTTCCTCCCGCCCTCGGGCGTTACCTTTCTCCCACTTCTCCGCGCGTTGCCACTCCTCTGAATCGCGCCATGCGCCATGGCGCTCTGCATTATGAGCACCATGTCCATGGCCGTTTCCGTTGCCATGCCCATTCCCAGCACAGGCCGCCATCGGCAGCAATGCGCCACTCCCCCATATTGCTAGCAGTGCGATCAAGCTCATTCTTCTCATCGGTGACGCTTCCCTATTAGAGACGTTATATGTCTGAACTAATTTTATCAGTGAATAACTCACTCACCTGCCATCTACATAGCCGCGGAGCTAGCAAATCGGAAACATCTGAGCTAGAGGGGGTCGCCTTCGCATCCTGTCGATTACGGCAATCCTCGTCATGGATCGCTCCGTTCCATCGCTTATCCGCTCACTCTGCTCACTGGCGATAACGAGGTGTATGCGTCACGCATTGTTCGCTATTGAGCGAATCACTCAAATCGCATGCTACAGTGAATACGCATCAACGTGCTCGGCGCGCCACCCAGCACTAAACCAGCACTCAGCACTCAGCACTCAGCACTCAGCACTCAGCACTCAGCACTCAGCACTCAGCACACCATAAGAAAAAAGAAGCAAGAAACAGAGTATTAGTGTGGTCGTTTCACCGCACGCCACCCTGGGCGTCAGGCGTAGTATTGGGGTACTACGTGATAACTGATGGCTATGTTATAGTGAGTGTGTTTAATGATAGGGTATATCTTATGTGTACGGTTTTTTCTGGACAAAATCCTTTTAATTACACCAGCAGCGCTCGCTCTGTGCGTATCTGTGGCCACGTCACCAGCATACGCCTGGAAAATAAATTTTGGCAAATATTGGAAAGCCTCGCGATCTCTCAAAATAAAACCTTAGGGCAGTTTATCTCTAAGCTGTATATGGAAGCCTTAGATAATAATATCGATATGAAAAACTTTTCTTCGCTACTCAGATGTTCATGCCTCATTCACCTCGAAAATCGTGTCGATCAAGTTAACGCGGCGTAAGGTTGATACACCTAACGTGCTACGCTGGCATCCCCATATGACTCACTCACGCGCGCACATAGCCTCGATATTAGTGACGGCAAACGCTATTATTCTGTTATTCCCCCCTGCCCTCTACCAATAAAGTCCCCCGCGTAGTAAATAACTACTACCTTACGTCTACGATAACACTTTATCTTATATTCATTGATGACTAGTGGAGTAACCCATTATGGCTAAAATGATACACTCAATGATTCGAGTGTTTGACTTGGATCGTTCAATTAAATTCTACGCTCAAGCATTACAACTCAAAGTCAAACAACGATGTGATTTTGATGTTTTTTCTCTCGTCTATCTCGCCAATGAGGAGAGCAGTTTCGAGTTGGAGTTAACCTATAACGCGGATAGATGCACACCCTATTCCCATGGCTCTGGCTATGGGCATCTTGCCGTCACGGTTGATGATATCAACGCCACGCATAATGCGTTACTGACTGCGCAATTAATGCCGGGTGAGGTTAAAGTATTCCATCAACAAGATCAGGTATTGGCAAAATTTTTCTTTATCACCGATCCGGATGGCTACCAAATTGAGTTTATCGAGAGAGCGGGCAGATATCAATAAGCTTTAAGCCGCGACAACGGCAATATAAAAAAGGAGTAACGATGATAAACCTAACCGCGACCTTCACTGCGAAGAAGGGGAAAGAGGCTATTCTGCGTGATATTTTGTTAAAGATGGTCAAGGTCAGCAGACAAGAGCCTGGCTGTATCCGCTATTTCTTATATGAGGATGCGATGAAATCTCATGTCTTAGTATTCCAAGAGCAATTTATCGATCAAATCGCCTTCGATCAACACTGTAAGATGCCCTACTTTATCTCACTACTCAACGAGATAAAGGGAATTGTAGAAAAAGATCCTGATATTCAATTTTTCAAACAAGTTGATCCGGCAGCATAAGCGCCACATGACTGTCAATTTTTAAGTGTGCGCATGAATATCCCCCTGTCATGCGACTCCTTTTGATTATCGGCACTACGGACTAGCGTTTAAATATCGAGTAACGATCTCTTTCGGGGTAGCGCGACTACCCCGCCTATGCGTCGCTTTCCCTACATGACTCGGGGACACATACCAACCTTGCTCCACCATACTCAGGCCACTACGCCCTCAAGCAGCACGATAGGCTCAAGAGAGCCAGATAACCCCCCCAGGGCCGACAGGCAGATCGAAGGTCATCCAAACGATCACCTGAAGAATAAACACGCCAAGAAAGGTCAATGAATACGGCAGCATCGCGGCAAAAAGTGTCCCCATTCCAGTATGTTTATCATAGCGTTGTGCCGTCGTCAGCAAAATAGCGAAATAGGCAAATAACGGGGTAAGATGGTTAGTAGAACAGTCACCTAATCTATATATCGCCTGAGTGAATGCCGGATGTATGTTGAGTTGCATCAGCATCGGAATAAAGATAGGCCCCATCAATAACCATTTCGTACCACCGCTGCCAATAAACAGATTGATCAAGGCAGTCAGTAACAGAAAACACACCACGATAATCTGGCTAGGGATGGGAAGAAAGGCCAGGAATCCTCCCCCCTTGATCGCTAAAATCTGCGCCAAATGAGATTTATCGAAGAGGAAGAGAAACTGTCCAATCACGACGGCTAAGGCGATAAACCCCGCCAACGAGGCGATCGATTCAGACATCATCGTATAAGCATCGCTAATATTTTTTATCTTCTTAACACTGATTGCATAGCTCAAGTCAGCAATGGAAAAAATAATAATGATGATAAATTGTAGACATTGCATCAAGGGGGCGCCAAAAATCAACGAATGTGTATTGGGATTACGCAGAAAGCTATTCTGTGGTATACAACTAAGGACTAATATAATTAAAAATATCAATACATTTCGCCCAGCCTTTCTGACGCCTCGCCGCTCCTCCTCACTCACGCTCATCTCTGCGTTACCCTGCTCGGCGAAATGATACGTGCCAAGCATCGGTTCAATTACTTTTATCGTAATGATTGAGGCAGAGAGGATCACCAACAGGGCCGAGACGAAGAGAAAGAAATAGCCATTTAATAGCGGCATGTCAAAGTCAGGACGAATACTGGCTGCAGATTGGATGGAGATCGGCGTGAGGATGATATCCCATCCTCCGGGGATCAAGGCGGTACTAAACCCGCCACCGACGGCGGCGTATCCTAAAAATACACCCGCGAGCGGATGCCTACGGATCCCATAGAATATGGCTCCCGCGATCGCAGGAATGAGGATGAAGGCAGCATCACCAGCCTGATTACTCAGCACGCCGATCGTCGCGATGACATAGATGGCGATATTCCCTTTCCGACCGGATAAACCCATCTTAATCGCCGCAGAGAAAAAACCGCTCCTATCGCAAAATCCGGTGGCAATGCCTAGGATAATCACCACACCCAGTACAGGGAAGCGTTGAAAGTTCTCCACGAAGCTCGTTGCAAATAGCATCAGCCCCTGCAGGCTGACTAAATTAACCACGGCAATCGTCTCACCGGAGGTCGGATGTAAGGCAGATACCTGCAAAGAACTTAAGATAAGCGAGAGAGCTAAAACTATCGCGATAATATAGAGAAAAAGGGCCATAGGGTGCGGCATCCTATTCCCCACCTGCTCTATCCAACTAAAAAAATCCACCAGCCTGTTTCATCACTCAGTCACTCCCCCAACCGTTGAGAAAAGCGTCAGCAAATTTCACTGTCGCGATAACGCCGTTCAAAAAGGCTCGCTCATCCAGGTCAAAATGGCTGCTATGATGCTCGGCTTGCGATCCGGCTGCCTCATCACCCGCACCGAGAAAGACAAAGAGGGCTGGGCAGAGTGAAGCGTAACGATTGAATGATTCCGAGGCATACCAACGAGGTTGATGAACCAGCGTACCGTCAGGAAAGATGTCTGTTAACTGCCGCTGCGCAAAGGCGGATAAACGCGCATCGTTGATCGTCGGACCCACCAGCAGTTTCATCTCTGCGGCAAACTCAATTTGACAGGCTTGCGACGCCGCAGCATGAGCCGCAACCGTCTTGATCAGGTTAAACGCCCTTTCCCCCTCGCTAACGTTGAAATATCGGATAGTCCCTGAAATAGAAACGCGATCGGGTATCACATTCGCCGCGGTTCCGCCATGGATCGTTGCCAGCCCTAAGGTAACCGTTTCATTCACATCGATACGATTAACCCAGGCCGAAGCGAGCGCCATCACCACATTCGCGGCGCCAAATAACGGATTGATGGAGAGATCGGGACGCGAACCATGCCCGCCTCGTCCGATCACATCCATATTGATCAACGCGGCGCCGGCCATTCTCGGGCCGGGATCGACACAGATCGTGCCCGACCGCATAAAAGAGACGATATGCATCCCCCAGACCGCATCCGGTGCCTTACGCGAGAGCGCGTGTAACATCTTCTCGATGCCGCAGCCCGTCTCCTCGCCCTCCTCAAAGCAAAAAAGCAGTGTGCCAGCCAGTGTATGCCGATACTTCACCAGAACTTTCATTGCGCCCAGCAACATCGCCATGTGGCTATCATGGCCGCAGGCATGGCAAGCGCCGGCGCGCTGTGAAACGTATCGCTTCTTCCCGGCCAGATTCATTTCGCTCTCATCCATCGCCAGCGCATCGATATCACAGCGTAAGGCTAAGGTTTTACCCGGCCGCTCACAGGATAAGATGGCAATAAAACCGGTATGCTCAACGTCTTCGATAGGCAAGCCTAACGCCCCCACCTCTTGCTTGAGAAAGGCGCTGGTTGCAAACTCTCTCCCCGATATCTCGGGATTCTGGTGCAGATAGCCACGCGTCGATCTGACATAGCCATCCACCTCCTGTGCCGCCGCGATAATCGCTTCATGGGATAACATACCCTTGCCTCCAGAGACCGATTGATGATCAGCCATAATATATATTTATCATTACGGTATTTATTTATCTTATTTATGCTCTCTACTGAGGGATATTTCACCCATCTCAATCGTGTACTAACGCCATCGACAAATACTGCTAGTGCATCAGCTTGTCAAAGCTATAAAGTAAAAATGAGAGGCCGAAAGAGGAAAAGCGTAAAACGAAGCGAATTTACCATTATTAAAGGAGCCATTATCAGCACCAGACTGACCCTTTATCACCATAACGAGTCATTTCCCCATTCCATCTCCCTCAGTGATTTTTTCTTCTATTTCTATTAGTAAGATATGATGTTATAAATTCCATAGCAAAATGCATGCATCAAGATATATTTAACATGCTGAAAATATTAATATATATCAATTAGATAGAAATATACAACGATGTGACCTAAAACGAACGGCTAGAATGCAAACCAAGCATCTTATTCAGGCTCCGGTGTCCTCACCATCTGCTCATCGCTATGCGATCTTACCCCTTCCCTAACTCGCGACATCACATGGATAATCGTAAAGATTACGCCTCCCTCAGTATCGGCTCTCCGATTATTTCGATTAATCATTATCTGCTAATTAGATAATGATGATTTGGGAAATTTCGTCATCTTCGACAAGACTCGCCCACATTAAGAGCAAACCCCATATTTTTTACGCGCGCTCTCACACCACGCCACACGCGCAAAATCACTCGAGATCACATAATACGAAATCTAATTTGCATTTATTTTATAAATATAATTTTATTTAATAGTGTGAGATAGATTAGGAATTCATTTCAATAGGGCTTTATTGAATAAATCGAACTTTTATTGAATTGAAGGATCAGAGCACGCATCCTCTGATAACGCAAGCAATCCCGTGGCAAAATAGAAGTCCAGGATCACCAACTGGCGCACTGACAACAAGCCCTTATCCATCGAGGTTCCATCACTTTCTGGCTGGATGACGAGTCGATTCAGGCCTGGTATGAGTCAGCAATACCTTCATCACGGGGGAGACCTCTGCGCTATTCTGATCTTGCCATCACGCCTGTCCTCGTGATTAAACGCCTATTCCGACAGATCCACCGAAAAATCAGGTCAGCAGCAGCCGATGGGGCTTACGATACCCGGTTATGTCACGATGAGCTACGCCGCAGGAAAATCAGCCTCCTCACTCCTCCCTCGAAAGGGAACAGCATCGTCTTTAGAGTAGTTTCTTTGTGAGTTACAGTACGCCTGACTTAAGCTAGAAGCGAGTCAGTATTCCCAAACGAGTTAAACTTCGATTGATTACTTCAATAACTCTTGTATCATTGAAGTATGAATAAAGAAACTGCGACACACGTATTTGAATCCCTGGCCTCCGGCGTACGGCTGGATATCTACCGCTTGCTGGTGAAGGCCGGGCTGGAGGGCATGGTGGCGGGGAAAATTGCTTCGACTCTAGCCATTGCGCCTAACAACCTCTCCTTTCATCTCAAGGCAATGACCCATGCGGGTCTACTGTCGGTGGTGCAAGAGGGGCGTTTCCAGCGCTATCGAGCCAATATTCCCTTGATGTTGGAGCTCATTGCCTTTCTGACCGAGGAGTGTTGCTCCGGTCATCCGGAACAATGCGCGTCGCTACGCAGCGCCTCCAGTTGTTCACCTGCGTTGTTGCCCACGCTTGACTTACCAACTCCTTGTGACTGTAAGGACTAATCTGATGAACGTACTATTCCTGTGTACCGGTAACTCGTGTCGCTCCATCCTTGGTGAAGCTACATTTAACCATCTGGCACCAGAAGGATGGCAGGCCATGAGTGCCGGGAGTAACCCCACCGGTCAGGTGCATCCGCGCTCACTGGCGCTATTGTCCCGTGAGGGCATCAATACCGATGGCTACTTCAGCAAGTCATGGGAAGATCTGTCCCAAGTGCCGGATATTGTCATTAGCGTGTGTGGCAATGCCGCCAATGAGCCCTGTCCAGTCTATCTGGGCCCTGTACTGCGGACCCATTGGGGGGTTGAAGACCCGGCTCATGCCACCGGCACCGATGAAGAGATCGACGCCGCTTTTATGACCGCCTACCGTATTCTGCGCGACCGCATCGAGGCATTTTTCGCCCTGCCACTGGCCGAACTGCAACAGGACAAGGCTAAACTCAAGGTCGAAATGGACCGCATTGCCGACCAGATTTCTTAAGGAAATCTATCTATGACCCAGCCTTATCATGAACTGATTGCCGGATATAGTGCCCAAGATATCCAGCTGATAGCCAACAGTGCGAATCGACTGGCTGCGCGGCCTGCCAGCCCGAACTGCAATGGGTACAGATCTCCCTGGGTAATCATGCTGGGCAACCCGAAGATGAGCTATTCCTTGATGCCATTCACGCTGTAGTTGAGGTCTATCAGCATGGCCAGAAGGCGGCCTTCCATTGTGGTGGTAAAGGTCGTACCGATACCTTCGCCTCAGGCGTGCTGCCGGCGTTAGGCGTATGCAAGACTCTGGTTAAGGCGGCAATCATGGCCAAGGTGACTCGTCAAGATATCAACATCAAGTCGGATCAATACTCGATATTGAGTCGCCTCTATCTGGATAGCCAACTGATGAGAGTGTCCTGATGCCCCCGCTTCCCAATTTTGAACCCGCGCAATGCTACTACACCGGGAGTGTACGAAGTGAGAGCGGATCAGTCATTGGTCATCTTTGCCGAACCAGCAACATCCGAGGGAAGTGAAGCGCAGCAATTGCATGAGTTCTGCCGTATTTACAACGAAATCGGTAACTGGAGCCGCATTTTCATGAGCCTGCCTCAGAACAAACTGGATCGGTTGTCCCCCCTACGGGAGCTAAACAGTATTGGCTTGATGCAAACCGCCGTTATCACAATACAAGGAGAACAATGATGTCGGCACAAAGTAAAATCACCGCTAAACAGGCGGCAGGTGCTCCCATGAGCTTTTTCGAACGCTACCTGACGGCTTGGGTTGCGCTGTGTATCGTTATCGGTATCGCCTTAGGGCAAGGCATGCCTAGCTTGTTCAAGGTCATCGGAGCCATGGAGATCGCCCAGGTCAACCTGCCTGTCGGTATACTCATCTGGGTGATGATCATCCCCATGCTGCTTAAAATCGACTTCGCAGCGTTGCATCAGGTCAAGGAGCATGTACGCGGCATCGGTGTCACTCTGTTCATCAACTGGTTAGTGAAGCCTTTCTCCATGGCGTTTCTTGGCTGGTTGTTCATCCGGGTGTTGTTTGCCGACTGGTTGCCTGCAGAGCAGCTCGATAGCTATATTGCTGGCCTCATTCTGCTGGCCGCTGCACCTTGCACTGCCATGGTGTTTGTCTGGAGTCGACTGACCAATGGTGATCCCTACTTCACCCTATCTCAGGTGGCGGTGAATGATCTCATCATGGTGTTTGTTTTTGCCCCCTTGGTTGGCTTGCTGTTAGGGGTGTCCAGCATCACGGTACCCTGGGATACCCTGCTGACTTCGGTAGTGCTCTATATCGTCATTCCGGTGATCATGGCACAGCTCATTCGTCGCGCGTTATTGCGCCAAGGAGCAGACGCCTTCGATAGCACCATGCATCGCATCCAGCCTTGGTCCATCGCGGCTCTGCTGCTGACTCTGGTGCTGCTGTTTGCCTTTCAAGGTGATGCCATCATCCAGCAACCGTTGGTGATCGCCCTCTTGGCGGTGCCTATTCTGATCCAGGTATTTTTCAACTCCAGCTTAGCTTACTGGCTAAATCGCAAGGTCGGCGAGAAGCACTCGGTGGCTTGTCCGTCAGCATTGATTGGCGCTTCCAACTTTTTCGAGCTAGCAGTGGCAACAGCCATCAGCCTGTTTGGCTTCCACTCCGGTGCCGCATTGGCGACTGTCGTAGGGGTGCTGATTGAAGTCCCTGTTATGCTGTTGGTGGTGAAGGTTGTCAATCGTAGCAAGCATTGGTACGAACAGGGGCTTCCTCGATAATGAAAACAGTTGCCCCGATCCCGGCTTGCTTGTTGCGGGCCTGGCAACAGCATAAAAGAGAATTACGCAGTTGGTTATTTCAGCAACTACGAGAGCCGGATCGTGTTGATGATGCATTGCAGGAAATCTTTATCAAAGCAATGAAACAGGGAACAGCGTTCTGCGCCATTGCCCAACCCCGCGCCTGGTTATTTGAAGTGGCGCGACATCACTTGATTGATGAATACCGCAAGCGGCGTGAGATGTTGCCCTTGTCCGATGAGCTCCCCCAGGATGAGCCAGAGCAAGCGGTGGTTGACCAACTGACCGCTTGCCTACCACGGGTTTTAGCAGAGCTCGAGAGCGCAGATCGTGACATTCTGATCCGCTGTGACATCGAAGGGATGACTCAGCAAGCGTATGCTAACCAGCAGGGGTTAAGCCTCTCTGCCGTCAAGTCTCGCCTACTACGAGCTCGAGTCCGCCTGAAAAACCGGCTCCACACCACCTGCGCTGTTCAACTCGACGACCAAGGTCAGGTCTGCTGCTACATTCCGCGCGCTCCGATGTCAGAACAGAAATGACCACTAAAGACAGATCAAGCCTTGGATAGTTTTTCGGTTAGTGGACAACAGCGCTTGGTTCCCCTCCAAAACGACTCACGGACAAGCAATCACGCGGTAACCGTACTTTTGGGAAACACTCGGTATCCTGAGCCAACCAATGGCGTCTTCTTGAATAAGATAGAACATTCGCTCATCAACCGACGATGGGTAGCAGCGCCTCTCGTTAGAAAAACAACAATGCGATATATCCCATGAGGATGGCCATACCCAATATGATGGATACGAACGCGACAATCATAGGCATTCTGAACATGGATTTGAGCAAAATTACTTCGGTAATACTGGCACCAGCACTGCCAATAATCAGTGCCATAACGGCACCGATGCTCATCCCTTTACCCAGTAATACTGATGCCAGAGGGATAACTGCTTCGGCTCGGATATAGAGCGGGATGCCAATCACGGCACTCAGAATGATAGCAAATGGATTATTTGAGCCAGCATGATTTGAAATCCATTCTGCGGGTACAAAGCCATAAATGATAGAACCAATAAGAATCCCGATGATGAGATAAGGAGCCACTTTTTTGAATTGTTGCCATGCTTCAGCAAATGAGCTCTTTAAGACAGACGATGACCACTGTGTTCTTCTCACGGAATTCTGCTTGGGACTGCAACAGATTGTGTTGATCATCCTCTTTTGTGATGGGCTCTTAATCGCCGAATTGGAACGGCAAGAGGTTGTCGTTGGCGAGAACAACTGGATCTGCAATTTCATGTTACCACTCACCTCTTGAGCCTCCTGCGGCTTAGATAGAGATGCTGATGGGCAGCTAATGGCATCGCGTTGCGCGTTGTCCCTCATCGGAATCACAAACCGACTGAACTCCAGCTTGTTTAGGGCCCAACCCGCTACTACGGAAACACTCAATGCGATCAGCGAATACAGGGTCGTAATTTTCCAGCCAAATGTAGCCCACATTAAGCCGATAATAATCGGATTCAGCAATGGGGAGACAAAAAGAAACGTCAATGTTGGCCCAAAACCCGCTCTGGCTTGCAGCATTCCTCTGAGCATGGGAATGGTGGAGCAACTGCAAAACGGTGTAATAGCACCGAGTAAAGAAGCGATAAGATAGCCTTTACCCTGTCGACTTCCCATGATCGTTTGGATCTTGTTGTTAGGTACTTTACAACGCAACCAATTGACTCCCGTACTGATTAACAAAAATAGCAATGATAATTCTATTGCCAGTACAAGTAGCATTTGGGCAGCATTTTGAACCATAAGTAACCAGTCAGTCATTTTCATCTCCTTCATTTCCTTATTTCTAGAATACTCGAAATATGTGCCATGGCAATATATTTCTGTTATTGTCGAAATATCAAGATTCGTTGGAGAGTATATGCAGTTAGATGAAGTCGCCAAGGCATTGAAGGAGTTGGGGCATCCAACTCGTTTGTTCATATACAAGCACCTAGTGAAGGCTGGTAGCGAGGGGCTCGCCGTCGGTGAGTTGCAACAACAACTGGCCATCCCCGGATCTACTCTAAGCCATCACATAGCAGCACTCGTTTCCGCTGGTCTTATCCGACAAAACCGGGAGGGTAGAACATTATTGTGCATTTCTCGATACGAAGTACTGGATGAGATCATTCGTTTTCTGCAAGAAGAGTGTTGTACCAATAGCAATGCCAAGGAGTAATTAACCGGAACAACAACTTTTCTTGCATCCTTTTGTGCACTCATGCGTCTTCATAAGCAGAATCACATTGTTTATGGGTAACCATCATGAGAGCGCTTGTTTCCATTAAAAAACTTCCCGAGCGGAGGCCGTCCTTATTTTTGTTCCTTAGTGCTGTTATCTGGTTGGGATTGTACCAATTGATTCTGCCGACTTCGGAGTTGCTGGTCGGTTGGCTACCGCTGGATCCCACAAGTCATCTAGGGGAAGCCTTACAATTCTTCCTCTACGACACACCTAAGGTACTGTTGCTGCTAACCGGCATCGTCTTCGTCATGGGGATGATCAACTCCTGGTTCACTCCAGAGCGGACTCGTGCCCTACTGGCTAAACGTGGCGAGGGGGACGCTAATGTATTAGCTGCCCTGCTCGGCATCGTTACCCCCTTTTGCTCTTGCTCGGCGGTGCCGCTGTTTATCGGCTTTGTCCAAGCTGGAGTGCCACTCGGCGTCACCTTCTCGTTTCTAATCTCGGCACCGATGGTCAATGAGGTCGCCTTGACTTTACTGTTCGGCCTATTTGGCTGGAAGATTGCTTTGCTCTATCTGGGATTAGGGCTCAGCGTCGCCATAGTGGCGGGTTGGATTATCGGTCGGATTAAAATGGAGGTGCAGCTTGAGGAATGGGTGCAACAGATGCCCCGCATCCATACGAATGATCCGTTGCAATCGATGACGCTGGCGGATCGGATACAGAGTGGCTTCAGTGCCGTGCGGCAGATCGTGGGGAAGGTGTGGCCTTACATATTGGTGGGGATCGCCATCGGTGCTGGTATTCACGGTTATGTGCCGGAATCCTTCATGGCCTCATTTATGGGTAAAGAGGCCTGGTGGTCGGTACCGCTGGCCGTGATCATGGGCGTACCCATGTATACCAACGCCGCCGGTATCATCCCCATCGTCCAGGCACTGCTAGCCAAAGGGGCGGCGTTGGGAACTGTATTGGCGTTTATGATGGCCGTCATTGCCTTGTCTTTTCCCGAGATGGTCATATTACGTAAGGTGCTAAAACCCAAGTTGATTGCCACCTTTGTGGCCGTGGTTGCTAGCGGCATCTTGTTGGTGGGTTATATCTTCAATGCGGTGTTATAGCCGCTATTCTTAAACCAGAGATAACATGATGAAAAACATTAAAGTACTGGGATCAGGCTGTGCCAACTGTAAAGCCGTTGCCAAACTAATCGCTGCCGTGGCAGAGGATAAAGGCATCGCCATCGAACTGGAAAAGATCGAGGAAATCCGCGAGATTATGAGCTTCGGTATCCTCTCTACACCAGGAGTAGTGGTAGATGGCCAAGTCGTGCACTCCGGTGGTATTCCCTCACGCGACAAAATTGAACAATGGCTTACCGCCTGATTCTTAAACAATGGAAACACACAACTTGTCATTCATAGGGACAAAATTACTATGATTGCAGAGGAGAAACATTTGAACGCAGTATCATTAATGTCTTCAGATCCCTGAGTTGGGGCTATCGCACCCACCGCCCGTATTACTTTGAGGAGAAGATTATCGTGAATACGCTGGTCAGAATGGCCAGTGAGGATTTCACTTCAGACCGGGCGCTCGTGCTCATCAATTGATCGGTCTGGAACACAGGCGACATCCACTGGACGGCAAACCTGTACCGGATAATCGAGCCAATATTGCATCACGTTTTGATGCGCACGCGAGCCGTCACAGAAAAAGTGCCGGGGACTACAGCGATGTAGTATCTCTTGATCCGCTACGTTCCAGAAACAGTCAGCATACATCACCTTAGGCAACTTAAGCTGGTAGAAAAATAGCATCGACGCAAAGCACTATCTGTAGATGATGGCAGCAAGATAGGGGGAGAAAACACGCCATACCGTCCGAGGAGAAACCATCGTGTCTCATACAAACCAAGCACTGATAGCATACTGGATGGCATACTGAAAAATACAGAAATGAAAAAACCCCAAGTTAATCAATAACTTGGGGTTAAAATTTGGCGGAAGGACAGAGATTCGAACTCTGGGAGCTGTTACACTCGACGGTTTTCAAGACCGTTGCCTTAAACCACTCGGCCATCCTTCCAATGGCTGAGGATATTAATCGGCTCGGCGTTTCTTGTCCAGTCCTAAAATCATCTTTTCACTCAAGCGGCTAGCAAATGAACGACATGTTCTCTTTCTATACGCCGCCTCAGCGCCGTGGTCCCATCTGGAGGCCGATGAGGGAGGCTTTGAGCATCTTCATCGCAATATTCCAACGGCTAGCGCTATGACTAGCCAAGGCGTATTTCGCGACACAACGGGCTACGTGTACTCTTCTGCTATTCATCAGCACCTCCTCATCAACATATTTCAGATAAAGCCTATACCCGTCGGCTTCAGTATATGTATGACTAATGTAAAGTTGCCGGAGGATTTGCCGTTTGCTGTAAAGCGCAGAGGTGGTCGACCGCACGGCTACCCCGCTAAGATAGCCGCTGACAATTGCGATTAAGGTGCCTGGATGATAATGGCGACGCGCCGGTTCTCCGCTCGCCCTTGCCGTGTCGCATTATCGGCAATCGGATCACGTTTGCCCATGCCACGCGTGGTGAGGTTCGCGCGAGGCATACCGCCGCTGGCCAGGGCATCCGCGACCTTATCGGCCCGCTTCAGGGACAACTGTTGATTATAGGCATCCGTCCCATAGTTATCGGTATAACCGTCCAAACGAGCATGCAGGATGGCGACCTTCGATAACGCTCGGCCAATCTCGGCGACATGCGCCTGGCTCTCTGGACGTAGAACAAATTGGTTATTACCGAATAGCACCTTCTCTGACATGCCAAAACTCCACCCATCATTACCTTGAATGAAGCCTTGTTGTTGTAACACCGCCACCTGCTGCGCCGAGAAGGTCTCTTTTCGCTGACAACCACTCAGCGCCATACCACCGATCAGCACGCCCATCAACCAGGCAATATGCTTCGTTCTGACCATATCTATTCCTTATTATTAGTAGCTAACCAATACTCCAACCACCGCCCCGCTGTTTACTCTGGTACATGGCGCTATCTGCCCTCTCCAACAAGTCACTCAGCTGACTATCAGGCACAGAAAAGGTCAACCCAATACTGAACGTCATGCTAACGTGTACCCCATTAGCCAGCGTGATCGGTTGTGGTACCGCCTGTAATATCCCCTGGGCAACGCGCTCAGCTTCGTCGGTATGCTCGATATTGCGCAATAAAATGGCAAACTCATCCCCGCCCAAACGCGCCACCATATCCGTTTTTCGAATCTGTTTGCTCAGGCGACTGGCCACCTCGATTAATACGTGGTCCCCTGCCGCATGACCCCAGCCGTCGTTAATACTCTTAAAACCATCCCCATCCAGAAACATCACGCATATCTGCTCCTGTTGCGGATTCAAGCTCTCCAACATATTCATAAAGCAGGTACGATTCGGCAAACCGGTCAACGGATCGTGTAACGCCTTATAGCTTAAGACCCCATTCTCATTCACTAATGAGTCATGTTGTGACTCCACTTCGATCAACAAGCTGTTAAACCCTCGGCTTAACTCTTCGATCTCCGCGATCTGCGAATGCGGTACGCGCAGCGAATAGCTGCGCCGCTCACGAACCTGACGCGCCACCTTCGCGATGGCATATAACTCATCCACAATACCGGTATGCATCCGCTGCACGAGATAGAGCGAAAGTAAGGCAATCAAGATCAGGCAACACAACATACCTAAGAGGAAATAGCCCAAGAAATGCATCAGCATCGAGCCATCCGCCTTCAAGGAAACATAACCGATCAATTGGCCATTGTGTTCGATCGGCCCGCTCACGGCGCTGGGTAGTAGCCAACCACGCAGCAGGCGGTTCACCCGCTCATCGGTCGGCGTCGGCGAATACCAACGAACCCAGACTTGATGTTGTGCATTACTAATCGTCGCCTCGGCGATCTGCTCGCGCTTAGCGATCATATTCAGGGCATCTAACGCAGCGGGTTTATCATTAAATACCACCGCCGCCTCACTGGTATAACTGATGGTCATCGCCACCAATTGCAGATTATGTTCTGCATAACTACGTAGCGTGAATAGCGATAATAATGATAGCGGTATTCCCGCCAGTAATAACGTCACGGCAATGATCATCAGGTGAATACGCTGAAACATGCGCCGTAATGTCGGGCGAGTTTGACGTGAGCTGACTCCCTTGGAAAATAAGCGTTTCACCCTGTTACCCTTTTCTCTTTGCCAAGAGCAGCACATTGGGGTTGACCTGTATGTTGCTGCGCGCCAGCGTATCCAAATTTAACTCGAAGTTGACGCTTTGTTTCCCCAATTGCAGGCAAAACGCACTGCCTTTACTGCATTCACGGTTATCTTCCGCGATGGTTAACAAACTTTTCCCCTGTAGCAAACTGATCACTGACTGTTGCTGTTCGGGCGTGACATCACCGTAATAGACGGCATCGCACTGCTGCAGAATAGTCTGCGGCGCAAAAGCAACCTCGCGCACACTGAGCTGAGCTGTCGCCGGCATAGACACTAACTGATGGGCAAAGCGTGTCGGTGGAATGATGCATAGGCGGATCGGCTGCGATGGCGGGCGCCAGCGAGTAAAGCTGATCATTCCAGTCACGATGCGGGCGACGTCTCGCTCCCGCTGCTGTTGTAGGTCATCCCGCTGCTCACCGCTAAGCGCATGCGCCGGCGAACAAAGGATCCCGAACAAGAGACAACAGGCCAGCACACACATGACCCCGTATTTAAGCGGATGATACATTGTGAAATTCATGCAGCAGACTCAATCACTCCCCATTTTATCTCTGTGAAAACTGGGGCTATTATCCCCACAACTATTTCATCCGCTCGAGGATGAAACCATTAAGTCTAAAAAAAGTACACAATTAAAGAATAGGATTTTTCTTTAGTCTGGATGCATGATAGCGCCAAACCAAATAAATGTGAGGCGAACCAGCACGGCAGAGGAAGAACGTATAGATAGCTGACGCTTCCCTCCGCTTAGGATCTATCGGACGCGATACGCTATTCTTTAATCGCTGTAGATAAGCGAGAGAAAATAGGTGACAACAGTGCGACTACAACCTCACGCAGACGCTATCCTCTTAACAATTTAGCGTAACTACCGTTATTATAGACAAGTTTGGTTAAACGGTACTGACCGCCCGGTCCGCATAGGGTCATCACATGCCATCGGCAACTGGCGCCAGCGGCGTCCCACAAGGGGTTAATGATGGGAAAACGGTTACAACGAGAGAAACTCACCATCCAGCGTATGATCGCGCTGTATCAATCGAGCGCCCCGGCAGCATTGGCCGATCCGGCACACTACCAGCAACTCTATCAGTACGCCTGCAATCGCCTAGACCGTTGCCCCTTTGGTGAGGAGAAGCCCGCCTGTAAACAATGCCCCATCCATTGTTACCAGCCGGCTAAACGGGAGGAGATGAAAAGCATCATGCGTTGGGCAGGGCCTCGCATGATATGGCGCCACCCGATCCTCGCGCTACGCCATCTACACGATGATCGCCGCCCGGTGCCGCCTATCCCTGAACGAAAACGGCGTGAGCGCAACTAATGTGGCTCACGCCGTCTGGCTGATGATGCCGCGTGGCGCGACTCAACGCACCACCAAGACGCTGGTCGCCGCATGGCGGACGATCTTGGTCGCGTTAGAACCGAGCAAATAGGTGGACATGCTCGGCCGGCGTGAGCCAATCACGATCAGATCGGCGTCGATCTCTTGGGCCTGTTTCAGCACCTCATCGTAGATCGACCCCTTGCGGATCTGACAGCTAATACGACTTGGCTCCGTCAACGGAATCGACTCGGCGAGCGTCTGCATCTTCGCCAGGCACTCGTCCGCCAAGATATCTTCGAAGCGCTGCGTCTCTTTATTTAAGCGACTCAAGGAGCAATCCGGAACCTGCATCACATAGAGCAAACTGATCTGCACGACATCCTGCGCCGCTAGCGCTCTCACCTCGGTCAGGGCGGCCTCGGTCAACGTCATCTCATCCAGATCGACAGGAACCAAAATCGTCTTATACATCATAAACCTCCTGTTATGTTTGCCTATTAGCGATGTTAGCACCGCCAAAATCAAAAAGGGCGCTATGTCGCTGGTTTATCGAGCCAGTTAACATTTTTCCCACAGGCAAACGTTTTAACAGGATGATCACGCGAATAAAGGCTGGGGCCGCCCATCATCATCCACCGCCACGAAGTTGAACTGACCATTGATCACTTCTTCGCACCCTTCGTGATACATATCCTCAAGAAAAATGGTCACACTCACCGTTAGGCTGGTACGGCCTACGCGAGTGACTCGCCCCACTAACTCGACGATCGATCCCGAAGGGATCGGGTGCTGAAAATTAATACGCTCCGTGGAGACCGTCACCAGGCGTTTACGACAGAAACGGGTGGCGGTAATAAAGGCGACCTCATCCATCCAGGCCAGGGCGGTGCCGCCAAACAGTGTGGAGTGATGATTAATCGTGGTGGGAAAAACGACTTTTGCCACCCGAGTGGCCGACTGGGCGATCTTTTGTTCGATAGCAGGTGAATTCATAATAATGATGTACAGCAAGCATAACTTATAGGAGCAATGATTTTACCATGCTGACGCTGCTAGCTAGGCCACATATTTTCCCCTTGCCAGCAATAATAGATTGAATTTCTGCATAGTAAGCACCATATACATAACAGCAGGTCGGACGAAGCCGCTATGCTAGCTAGCCATAAGCTGGCAATAGACTCGATAACACGCTAGACACATTACGCGGGTAGCATGAGGAATGGGATAGATAGATGGTCGATGTTTTAGTCGGATTTGTTCTGCTGGTCAGCCCATGTGGCCATGATGCCTGTGATGCTCTGCCCGTCACAGAAGATATATACCCCACACACCGCGAGTGCCAGCAGATGATCGACAAACTGCATCAGCGTCGTCCCAACGCGGTTCTCTTCTGCGGGGAAGTCTACCGCGACGAGCACGAAAAACCGCCACAGCCCTAGTACAACGCAATACACAACAGATGGGGCGCCGCCTCACGCCGCGCCCCATCACTCATCGTTCCTCATACCGCCTCAGAGCCATAAAACAGCGGGGACGCGTCTCTACGCGACTCACCCCGGCCCTCACCTTACTTCCCCTGGCCTTACAGCTTCTCCGGCGTAATCGGTGACGGCGCATCATTGGGGCCAAAGGCAATCAATGCCAGGAGACTCAACAGGTAGCTGACATAGCAGCTACGCAGGATTTGCCTGACCAGCTTCATAAGAAACTCCTTCGCAAGGATATCCTGTCTTACTCTACCCTTTCGCCCATAAAGCGCCAGCCCGCCACATGATGGCGCTCACACTCCCATCATCTTTTGTCGTACTCACGCTGAACGCAAGGATCTTTGAAGGGCCGCATGGGCGGGAGGGAGAGCAGGATCGGCGGTGGGCAGTTGGGCAGTTGGGCAGTTGGGCAGTTGGGCAGTTGGGCAGTTGGGCAGTTGGGCAGTTGGGCAGTTGGGCAGGCAAGGTGTAAACGGGCACGCAGCCAACAAACCGGCCGCGTGCGTGCCGCTATGCTCAGTAGTAAGTCTGAGCCGTCAATTTCAACAAAACAGAGTTCAAGTCATGCATAAAGGATTTAACGTTTTTCATCATAAACTCCATAAAAGTGTGAGCTACATCTCTATTTCGTGAGTGATATTAGCGCATCTCTGGCGTTAATCAACACCTAATCCAAACTTTTTTTTAATTGTTCAAAAATAGTTTGAACACTAATCCTCGCGCAAGCCGCGCCGCTCCTGGGCTCAGGATGTTTCACAGCAAGATTAAATGTTGCGAAAAAGCATGTGATGTAAGCACCTTTCCTGGTATTCGGATAACAAAAGCGCGCGCATCGAACTCACCAACGCGAGGCGGGATGGGTTTCACACGATGGGTAAAATTGGACTAGCCTTGGAGAAAGGTGAACGAGATTAGGATCGCATCGTCCATGACAGCCTATACCGCACAGGCAGTAAAGCCCCCCGCCTCGGCCTACCGTCTCTCCCTGGCGGTATTGGTCCTGGGTATCCTCTTATCCGCGCTCAGCGCACACTGGCTCTACAACCAGATCAAGGACAATACCGAAGCGGAGTTCACCCGTAACGTTGAACGTGTCGCAGGTGAGGTCACACGCCGTTTCACACTGCCACTCTATGGATTAAACGCCGCCAAGGGGCTCTATGAAACCTATCATCAGATCAACGCAAATCAATTCAGCGACTATATTCGTGCGTTAGATCTCCCACGGCAATATCCCGGAGTGCGTGGTATTGGCTTTATCCAACGCGTCCCACGCGATGATTTACAACGTTTCACCCAGGCAACCCGTAACGACAACAGCCCCGGTTTTACGCCACACCAGCTACAACCCAATAATGTCGGAGACCTTTACCTGATTAAATATATTCAGCCTCTTTCACCTAACCAGGGTGCACAGGGGCTCGATGTGCGCTCCGAACCGGTGCGCTGGGCCGCACTACAGAAAGCCATCGACAGTGGCCAACCCTCGCTCACTGGCCCCATCCATCTGGTACAGGATAAACAGCGACAACCCGGCGCACTACTTTATCTACCGGTCTACACCATGGAGAGCGCGCTACTCCAAACGCCCGAACAGCGCCGCGCCGCGCTGCTCGGCATCATCTACTCACCGCTGGTGATCGCCGAACTACTGCATAACATTCCCGAATACACTTCCGGGCGGGTAGACATAGAACTCTATGACAATACCCACGAGTTAAAACGCGACAACCTGATCTTCGACGCTGATAACAGTAAACTACTGGAGCCCGATACCGTCATTCCACACAGTCAGCAGGATGTCAGTGCGCGCGTATTTATCCGCACCATTCCGATCACGCTAGCCGGACGCGCCATGCTGCTACGCGTTAGCAGCACCTCACATTTCGAGGCCTCGATCAACCACTACTCGCCTTGGCTATTGTTCGCCTTCGGCGTCCTGTTGAGCGTGCTATTCACCTCCCTGTTACGCCAACAGATCCTTAGCCGTTACCGCGCCGAACGCCTCGCGCTCAATATGACCGCCGATCTGGAACGTCTGGCTCTGGTCGCCCGTAACACCTCTAACGCGGTGATCCTGACCGATCCTCAACGGCGTATCACCTGGGTCAATGACGGCTTCGAGCGTATCACCGGTTACCGCCACGACGATGTACTGGGTAAGTCGCCTGGCCAGTTGCTGCAATGCGAAAATACCCAGCCCGAAACGGTACTCGCCATTCGCCAGGCACTGAATGACGGCCTCCCCTTCAAGGGCGAATTGCTGAATCGCACCAAAACCGGCATCGACTACTGGATCGAGATGGAGATCCAGCCACGTTACGACGCCAATCATGCCCTGATCGGCTATATGGCGGTCGAATCGGATATCACCGAACGTAAGAATACTCAGCATCGCCTTGAAGCCGCCCTGCGCGACAACGATGCGCTCCTCACCACGCTGAACGTTCACGGTATCATCGCCATCACCGATCGCCAGCGCCGGCTGATCGAGGTCAACGACGCCTACTGTCAGATCACCGGCTATCGTCGCGAGGAACTCCTGGGCAATTCTCCCTCGATCGTCAACTCCGGCATTCATCCACCGGCCTTCTGGCGCCAGCTGTGGGAGACCTTACGCCAAGAGGAGGCCTGGCGCGGCGAGATCTGCAATCGTACCTTGGACGGGCGCCTGTATTGGGTCGACACCACCATCGCCCCCTTCAAGGATGCCGAGGGGCGGATCGAGAAATATATCGCCATTCAGTTCGACATCACCCAGGCGAAGACCCTGCAGATCAACCTGAGCATCGCGCGTAACCAACTGCAACGCGCGACCGAGGTGGCCGAACTTGGGGTCTGGAGCTGGAGCATGGCCGACGGCACCCTCACCTTTGACGATACCATGAACGCGATCTACGCCATCCCACCGGCGATGCAAGACCCCCACCGGCTGTATGGTTACTGGCACACGCTGATCCACCCCGACGACGTCGCCGAGGTCGATCGCACCCTACAAGCCACCCTGCGAGCCGGCCAGGGGCAGGTATGTCGTCAAGTATTCCGTATTCACGTCAACGGCCAGGAGCGCATCATCGAATCCGCCGCCGTCGTCGAATACCAAGGCGTCGGCGATACCCTGATGCTCGTCGGTATCAACCGCGACATCACCCGTCAGCGTCAGGCCGAAGCCACACTACAAGCCGCCAAACTGGCGGCCGAAAATGCCAACCAAGCCAAGTCGGCCTTCCTGGCAAACATGAGCCACGAGCTGCGCACCCCCCTCAATGCGATCCTGGGCATGCTGGCCCTGCTGCTCAAGTCTGGCCTGACTCACCGCCAGACGGACTACGCTACCAAGAGTGAGGCGGCGGCCCAGGCGCTATTACGCCTGCTCAACGACATCCTGGACTACTCCAAGATCGAAGCCGGCAAGATGGAGCTGGAGGCCGAGCCCTTTAATCTCTGCGCCCTGCTGCAAGATCTCGCCGTCATCCTCGCCAGCAACTCGCACAAGAAACCGGTCGAAGTACTGTTTGACATCGATCCGCGTCTTCCCCGCTGGCTGATCGGCGACAGCCTGCGCCTGCAACAGGTGCTGATCAATCTCGGCGGCAACGCCCTCAAGTTTACCGAGCAGGGCGAAGTAGTACTCTTCATCCATCTGATCGAACAGGATGCGCAAAACGCCACGCTACACTTCGGGGTCCGCGACACCGGTATCGGCATCGCGCCGGAGAAACAGCGCCTGATCTTTAGTGGTTTCTCACAGGCCGAGGCCTCCATCACCCGCCGCTTCGGCGGTACCGGTCTGGGGCTCTCCATCAGCCAACGCTTTGTCGCCATGATGGGGAGTACCCTAGAACTCGAGAGCGAGCCGGGTAAAGGTAGCCTGTTTCACTTCACCCTGACGCTGCCGCTGGCGGCAGAGCAACATAGCGACGACGAACAACGACGTCAGGCTTTGTTAGGGCTGCATGTACTGATGGTGGACGACAATCCCACCGCACGTAGCCTGCTGCAACAGATGGCACTGACTCTAGGTTGGCGAGTCGACTGTGCGGCAGAGGGGGAACAGGCGCTGACACTGATTGCCCAGCAACAACAGGCGGGCGATCCCTATGATGTGTTATTTATCGACTGGCTCATGCCAGGACTCGATGGCTGGCAAACCATCCAGCGACTACGCAGCCGCCTGCATGAAAAACAGTTGCCGCTCTTGGTGATGGTCACCGCCAACGACCGCGAATGCCTGCTGCAACGCAGTAGCGAGGAGCAAGGCATTCTCGACGGTTTCCTGCTGAAACCCGTCACCCCCTTGATGCTGCTGGATAGCGTCGCCGGTGCATTGCGCGAACGACAAAACCTGACGCAGATCGCACCTCCCGCCCCCGTGCCGCACAGCGGCAAACCGTTGAACGGCGTCCGCATCCTGGTGGTTGAGGACAACCAGAATAACCAACAGATCGCCCGCGAGTTACTGGAGGATGAGGGCGCCATCGTGACCCTCGCCGCCCACGGGCAGGAGGCCATCGATCGCCTGAAGGCCACACCGCAAGGTTTCGATCTGGTGTTGATGGATCTCCAGATGCCGGTGATGGATGGTATCAACGCGACCCAATATATTCGTAGCCATCTCGCGCTCCACACCTTACCGATCATCGCCATGACGGCCAACGCCATGGTCTCCGATCGCCAAGCCTGTCTCGCGGCCGGCATGAACGACCATATCGGCAAACCCTTTAATCTGCGTGAGCTGATCCAGACCATTCAGAAACATCTGCTCACCCCACCGCTCACGGCGCCACAGGCGATAGCACCGAGCATGCCAGCGCCACTACCCGCGACACTGGAGCAGCTCGCCTGCCAGCATGGCATTGCCCTAAGTGGCGCGTTGGCACGCTTAGAGGGGGATTTGGCGCTCTACCACCATCTATTAAGCCTGTTCCTGGATGAGTTACGTGACTTCCCGGCACAGCTGGAGCGCCACATGGCCGACGCCGATCTCGCGGCCGCCACCCGCGCGCTGCATTCGCTGAAGGGGTTGGCGGCCCAACTCGGCCACGACGCACTCTTTACCCGGGCGCGTGACGGCGAATCCCGTCTGCGACAGATCGAAGATGGCAACATCACGCCAGCCATCCGAGAGTGCGTCGCCGACATCACGGCGTTCTGCCGCCAACTGGAGACTCAACTACGCACCTTTAGCCAACAGCTCGCCGCCGAGTTGCACCGCGAGGAGCCTGCCGCCATGCCGAGCACGCCGTCGCTGCCGCTAGACGAACAACTGCAACGACTGCTCACCCTGCTGGAAAATAGCGACATGGCGGCGCTAGAGCAGATGCGGCAACTGGCCGCTCATCCAGAGGGCCATACACTGGGCGATACATTAACGGCTCTCGAAACCGCCATCAGTCGCCTCGACTTTAGCCGGGCCCAAGGCCTATGCCGCGACTACCTGGCCCACACACATCGCGCCCAACAGGAGCATGACGGCTATGCAGACCCCCTATAGCGCCTTTAACTTGCCGGGACGCGAACGCCCACGGCTGTTAATCGTCGATGACGAACCGCTCAACATCCAGCTGCTTTACCAGCTGTTCGCCGATGATCACACCGTCTTTATGGCCACTAACGGCCAGCAGGCGCTCAATATCTGTATGAATCAGCATCCCGATCTGGTGTTATTGGATATTGAGATGCCTGACATGAATGGATTGGAGGTCTGCCAACGCCTCAAGGCGGCACCGCAGACACAAGACATTCCGGTGATCTTCATCACCGCCCATATCGACGAGAACAGCGAGACCGCGGGCCTACGCGCTGGCGCGGTCGACTTCATCAGCAAACCGATCAACCACAACATCGTGCGCGCTCGGGTCAACACCCATATGCTCCTAAAGATGCAGTCGGATCTGCTGCGCCAACTAGCCTACCTGGATGGGTTAACCGGTGTCTATAACCGGCGTTACTTCGACACCCAATTCAGCCACGAATGGCATCACGTACAGCGCTACCAGACGCCGCTCAGCCTGATCCTATTCGATGTCGACCGCTTCAAAGACTATAACGATCGCTACGGCCACCTACGCGGCGACGATGCCTTACGTCAAGTCGCGGCCGCCTTACGCGGCGCGTTGACCCATCCCGGCGACCTGGTGGCGCGTTATGGCGGTGAGGAGTTCATCTGCCTGTTACCCGCCACGGCCCTGATCGATGCGCAGGCATGCGCGGAGCGAATACGTAATAGTGTTCAAGCACTCAGTATCGAGCATCCGGGCGGGAGCGTACCATTCCTCACCGTCAGCGCCGGCGTCTGCTGCGCGACCCTGACCGGTGACGCCCAGGCGGCCGACTTTCTCCAGCAGACGGATAGCCTGCTGTATCAGGCGAAGGCCCAAGGGCGTAATCGCTGCTGCGCGGCGCCATTCCACGCGCAAGATTAATCGGAGGATTCATTTGGCCCCTCCCGCTATGCTACAGTGAAGATCATGTGAGAGGAGGAGCGGCAGGGGCCGCACCGCTAAACGAGTACGCGTGGAGCGCACGATGAAGAAGGTAAGTACACTGCTGATTGTGATGGGGTTGTCTGGCGGTGTCTGCCTCTTGGGCAGCCTGCTCTTCCTCGCCGCCATCTATCTGGATAAAGCCAGCGTCATGTCGCTGCTGGGGTTGGCTCCCCGCTAGCGCCCTGTCGCCTCAGTCATCGCGCTAGTCATGAGGCCAGGCGGCGCGACCGCCGCCATACGGTTTGACTCAACGGCTCAGAATGCGAATCGATTGGACCCGATCGTTAAAATCGGTTGCCTCCTGCGCCCCACCATGACGGGTATAGTAGCCGCCGCTATAGTTACGCCCCTCATAGAAACGCACCGTCCATCCTCGTGGCACCGAGAAGGAGGAGATGCGATCGGCGAAGCCATAGTTCGACAGATCGGGAATATCTCGATCGATGATCAATGAGGCGCCACGCTGCCGCGCGTCCTCATACACCACCAATTGCGCCGATCCCTCACCCGCCGAGCCGTCCAAGGTGGTGGTGGTGCAGACCGCCTCCTTGGTACGGCAGAACAGGCTGCCCTCACCCTGGCCCCGTTCGCAACGCTGCCCCACTTTATAACGGGCGATCTGTTCGCTACGCCCGGCATCGGCGTAGACGTTGTTAAACGGCGTCAAGGTGCAGACGTAGATCTGCCCGCCGCCGCTCTCGCCCCGATACCCCGAGAAATTATCGACATGATTGATCACGATGGAGGCATCGGCGCAACCCCCCAATGCCAATAACGATGCCACACATAATCCTTTCAACATAGCTGCCATACCCTATCCGCTAACACCTGTTATTATCTGTCCTCCGCCGCACAACGCGCCGCAGGCAGGGCCATAGTAGCCGATAATGTTAGGTCAGCCATTGCGGCATCGTCTGATTTTATGCCCCCCGGCGTGCAAAGGCGGCAACGCGTCAGGCGCGCAACCAGGCAGGCAACCAATCGCCATGCGCGGCGATCAGATCATCCATCAGGGCATAGATCTCATCGAGACCCAGCACCGCCGCCGTATGCGGGTCGAGCAGCGCAGCATGATATACCCGCTCGCGATCCTCCGTCAGCACCGCCTCGGTCAGCAGCGTCTGCACGTTGATATTGGTCTGCATCAGCGCCGCCAGATGCGACGGCAAGGCGCCAATCTGTGTCGGCTGGATCCCGTTGGCGTCCACCAGGCAAGGCACCTCGACACAACAGCCGGCCGGCAGGTTATCGATCAGGCCATCGTTGCGCACATTACCGTAAATCACGCTCGGCTCCCCGGTCCAGATGGCGTTCATAATGCTACTGGCATATTCGCGGGAGGGACGCACCTCAATACGCTCCGCCGCCTGATAGGCCGCCAACTCACGTTGCCAATTCTCCCGTTGCTCCACACAACGGCGCGGGTACTCATCCAATGGGATCTGGTAGTGTGCGATCAGATCCTCACGTCCCGGCTTGATAAACCACGGAGTATATTCGGCAAAATGCTCCGATGACTCGGTGACGAAGTAACCGAGCTTCTGCAACAACTCATACCGTACGATGTTCGGGCAGCGCAGATTGCCATGAATATTTGGCTTGGGCGCCTGCCCCTGACGGTAGGCCTGCAACAGGCGGGGATAGAGGTCGTGATAATGACCATCCACCCCCTTCTGCTCCAGCGAGAGGAAGAACGCCATATGGTTGATGCCGGCGCAACGATAACGCAGCGTCGCCGGATCGATATCCAGATCACGCGCCAACTCCTGCGCTGTGCCCTGTACCGAATGACACAGGCCGACCTGCTTGATCTGCGGATAACGCGCATACATCGCCCAAGTGTTCATCGCCATCGGGTTAACGTAATTTAGCATCGTCGCCTGCGGGCAGACTTCGCTCATCACCTCGCAGATCTGCCACAGATGGGGGATGGTGCGCAGCGCCCGCATGATCCCGGCGGGCCCGAGGGTGTCGCCGATGGTTTGTCGCAATCCATGGCGGTTACAGACCTCGAAGTCGGTTACCGTGCACGGGGTGTAGCCCCCGATCTGGAAGGCCACCACCACGAAATCGGCGTCACGCAACGCCGGACGTAACTCGCTATAGCAATGGATGCGCCCACCGGCGGCGCTGGAGTCCATCAACTTACGCACCACGATCTGCGACTCCGCCAGGCGTTGCGCGTCGATATCCATCAAGGCGATCTCGGCCCCCCGTAAGGCCGGGCGCTGAAACACATCGCCAAGGATATTCTTGACGAAAATAGTAGAACCGGCGCCGATAAAGGCGATCTTAGCTGTAGACATCTCTGTTCTCCGCTCAGGCTATCAATGGCATTATCGTGCCAGTCACAGAGGACAACAGGCGTCCGCATTCTGCTAAGGAAACTCCCGTTTTGTTAGATTAAGTGCTATAAGTCATTAAATCTGAGTTTTTGGGAGTCATCATCGGATAACACAGAGGCCGGACACGCGCGGATAGGCGTAAGGTAGCCAGTAGCACACGCCGGGAAAGGCGCGCCACCCACCGCCGACCGTCAGATTCAGGGAGAGAGCCATGCCGGATACATCACACCGCGCACCGATGTGCAATAGTACCGATCCGCAGCCGCACAGCCCGTTGATGCTCTATTCGGAAGCCCAGCGTCTCGAGGTGACCCTCTGTACACCACAGGTCATGGCGAGCAATCATTGGCATGGCCAGTTAGAGATCAATCTCCCCTTCGATGGTGACCTCCACTACCGCATCGACGATCGCCAACTCACCATTCCGCAGGGGCATATGGCCCTATTCTGGGCCTGTACCCCCCACCGCCTGGTCGATCCCGGTCGGTGCCGCCAGATGGCGCTGTTCAGCCTGCCGATGCATCTCTTCCTCTCCTGGCCGCTGGATCGCCAACTGATCAACCACGTCACGCATGGTCGCGTCGTGATATCGCAACAGGCGTTACCCCTGACGTCCCAGGAGATACAACGCTGGCAGCAGGATCTGGCCAGCACCAGCCCGGCCATGCATCAATTGGCCAGCGAGGAAATCTACTTAATGTTAAAACGCTTTAGCCTCTCCGGCTGGCATTCGCAGCAGGCCGAGCAGGCGGCACATACGCGTGGCGGCGAGCAGGCGTTGTCGCGTCATGCCCTATTTTACGTCAGCCAGATGCTGAGCTACATCGCCGGTCACTACGATCGGGCGCTGACGATCGATCAGGTGGCACAGCATGTCCGTCTCAACCCTCACTATGCGATGACACTGTTTCAGCGGGTGATGAAAATGACGCTGAAGCAATACATCACGTCGATGCGCATCAACCATGTGCGCGTACTACTGAGCGATACCGACCGCACGATCCTCGACATCGCCCTAACCGCCGGCTTCCACTCCAGCAGTCGCTTCTACAGCACCTTCAGTAAGTATGTTGGTATGTCGCCACAGCAGTACCGTCGACTGGCGCGCACGGGCGCGACGCAGTGCTTGTCAGTAGATTAATTTATCACCACACTGCCATTTATTAGCAATAAACACTAAATTTAAATTTTTTAATAGCTATAAAACCTATCAAAACAGCATTGTCAGGCTCAAGTCGCTAGCCGAACACATTCATCACACATAATCAACCAAACTGGCTGATACTCCCGTGTGGTTTAACATTGGTTTAGTTTCAAAATGAATGCGTATGTAATAATTTATTACCAACGAAAGCATCGCTTTTACAAGCGTGTATTATAAGCCATTCATTAGATGCTGATTAAAATAGAAGCGCAACTTTTACAGATAGGGTCCGCTATTCTGTTAAGCGTATTAACGATGAGCGCAGCGGATGCCGCCAGCGCACCTCAAGCGGTAAAAAACACCTTTGTCATTTCTCAAGAAGTCTTAAAAACACAGCCACATATTATTTTCCAAGGCATGATCCAGGCGGTGATAAAATCAGATGCCGCCGCCGTCAAGATCTTGCTGCCACTTTATCAGGCGCAGCCAGGATACGACGAGAATCTAGCCGCATGGGGTAAGGCTATTTTAGCCAAAGAGGAGGGTAATTATCGCGACGCCATCCGTTATTACCGCCGCGTCATCGCCAAGGAACCACAGCTAAACATTGCCCGCCTGCAGTTGGCTATCGCGCTGTTTCAGAATAAAGACCGCGCCTCTGCGCTACTGCAATTCAATAAGCTGCGGGCTAATAGCAACGGCGAAGTGATTAATGAGATAGTGGATAGCTATATCAGGGCAATACAGCAGAAAGACAGCTGGTCGTTCAACCTAGGTGTTAACTATATTAATGAGAGTAACATTAATAATGCGCCAGGCACTAACGTAAAAATTGGCCCATGGCAGGCGGAAAAACGGCAAAGCGGACAGGGCTTTTCTTACTATCTTAGCGCTAGTAAGACCTGGTCATTGCCGGAGGGGTTGTTCAGCGAGATCCGCACGCTGGCCTATGGGAAGTACTTCACTAACAATCATCGCTACGATCAGGCAACGGCCCGTCTGAGCGCCGGTCTAGGCCTACGCGATCTTAACGCCTCCCTGTTGCTATTGCCCTTTATAGAGCGCGAATGGGCATCGGATAATCAGGCGCCCTCCCTTTCTAGCGAGGGAACATCGCCGGGGCTGCGCATTGAGACAGAATACCGTCTGAGTCCTCGCTGGAAAATAGACGTTGACGCTGAGAAAAGTCACACCACAAATAAACGGCGCACACAGCGCGACAGCAAAAACCATCTACTGTCAACGACGCTCTATTATTCCTCGAGCCCCGAGCAATTTTGGTTTTGGGGCAGTGACTACCAACGTGAAAACGTTGAGCGTAAGAGTTTAGCCTTTCAGAGGATAAAGTGGCGGGCGGGCTGGGGAAATGAGTGGCCAGGCGGCATATCCAGCATCATGCAGATAAATTACGCCAACAAGTTTTACGATAGCACAGACTTCTTCGGAATTCAGCAAAGAAATAAAGAGTACGGCGCCCTGATAACCCTCTGGCATCGTGACATTTATTACTTTGGCATCACGCCAAAAATCAATCTGTCATATTTTAAAAGTGACAGCAATCATCCATTTTACGAATACGATAAAAAAATGGCCTTCCTGACCTTTAGTAAGCTTTTCTAACGCTAGGGATAACTATGAAACCACGCTATAACACACTCTTCTTACTCTTATCTTCTGCGCTATTGACCGCCTGCGGTGGCGGTGGCGGTGGCGGTGGCGGTGGCGGTGGCGGTGGCGATGCTGCGCAGGCGCGGGCCATCGCGCCAGCACCGACGGCACCCAAGGTTCTCCCCAGCACTGCTCAGCCCGTCCCGGCCGCGCCGACGGCACCCGAGGTTCGCCCCAGCGCCGCTCAGCCCATCCCGGCCGCGCCGACGGCACCCGAGGTTCGCCCCAGCGCCGCTCAGCCCATCCCGGCTGCGCCGACGGCGCCCGAGGTTCGCCCCAGCGCCGCTCAGCCCATTCCGGCCGCGCCGACGGCACCCGAGGTTCCCCCTATCGCCGCTCAGCCCATCCCGGCCGCGCCGATAGCACCCGAGGTTCACCCCAACGCCGCGCAGCCCATCCCGGCCGCGCCGATAGCACCCGAGGTTCCCCCTATCGCCGCGCAGCCCATCCCGGCCGCGCCGACGGCACCCGAGGTTCGCCCCAGCGCCGCCTTCGGTGAACCAGAGGCGGTATATGAGGCGTACCTGCGGGAGATCGGCCCCCATGACGCCATCCATATATCCGGTTTTAACGCACTCAGCCCCGACAGCGAGTTCACCGTAAAGGTCGAGGGGACCAATATCGCCATCGAGGTCACTCCCCCCATCAAGCTCGATGAAAAGGATAGCCGCGCCATTACCGGTCAGAGAGTCCTGACGCTGCGTGATGCCGATGGCAAGCTGGCGGGTTACTATGGCTATGTGCACACCTATACTCACCGCGAAACGGCGCAGAATGAAGATGATCAGGATCAGACAACCACCAGCCTGGTCTACGCGGTCAACGCCAGCGACAGACGCCGCCCTGAAACCCAGGCGGACTATGTGGGCACCCTGTTCTATAACCACTTCGATATCCCACGTGAGGCCGCCATCCGCCTACACTATCAAGATAATAAGATCACTGGCGCTCTCAAGGGCACGGGTCTAGCCAGCGATATCGACTACGTTATCCGGGACGATGGTGACAATACCGTTAGCGACGAGGGGACCTTCGGCGCCAGGCTGCACCGTGTCAATGCTCAGCGTAACGCGGTTAACGGCCACATCGTCGGCGGCTTCTATGGCAAAGAGGGCGAGGTCGCCGCTGGCGAGGTCAACTTTATCGATGACTACAGCGTAGAACGCGGCGGCGTCTTCGGCGCACAGCGGGTCAAACGCGACTGATCCGGTTTGGGCATGGCCATTCCGCCATGCCCCATCCCCGTCAGCCGCGCGAGCCCGCGTTAGGGGGCTCTCCGGACAGGGCGGGCTCAATGCCCTACACTACCCGCACTCGGCGGGGCATCGCTCCCCGTCCAACGGACGCCGCATGGCGGTCATCATCACGGAGGCCGACAGCATGTCAATCGTCGCCAGATGACGGCATCGCAACCGGTGCAACCGCTGACGCACCAGGCGGGGCGGCGCACGCCCGGTAAGCCACAAGGCACATCCACGGCTGGGAGAGCCGACGCTTAGCCCACCAATCCCCAATAGCCATGCAGACCCATGTAGATCCCCACCGCGCCGATCAACAGGCAGGAGGCGTAAGGCGCCTTCGCGGCCAGCCGATCAAAGCCTGGCCAACGCTTGCTCGCCTGGCGCACGCTAACGGCGGCGGCGACCCCAACCGTGACCAGGGTGATCGCCAACCCGAGGCTGAAGCAGAGCACCATCGTCGCTCCCAGGGCGATCGCCTTCAGCTGGATACAGATCAACAGGATGGTGATCGCCGCCGGACAGGGGATCAACCCCCCGGTCAGGCCGAACAGGACGATCTGCCCATTACTCACCGAGCGCTTACCGACGAAGCTCCGCTGGATCTCCTCGGCATGCGCCTTGGCGTGCGCATCCTGGTACTCCGCGTCGTCATGCCCATGATGATGGTCATCCGGCTCATGGAAGGCACAGTTCAGACGCTGCGGCGCCTCGCGAGGCCCGAGCAACAAACGCACCGTGAAGCTATGCGGCTCCGGGATCGCCTCGACGGATTGGTAGTCGTCGGCACAGGAGCGGAAGCGATACTGTTCCACCTCCCCGCTCTCACGCGTCAGCTGCAACGTCACCTCGTCGGTTGGGGGTAGACGTCCCGCCTCGGCGCGGAGCTGGAAGTAAGCCCCCTGCGCCTCATCGTGAATGGCGAGACGTAAACGCCCTGTCTCGCCATCGAGGTAGCAGCATTCATCATGATGGTGATGATGGTGGTGTGCGAGCCAACCGCGCTCACCGCGCCAGGTGCGTAAAAACATCCAGCACGCCGTCGCCAGGATCACCAGCGCAGAAATCAGCTGTAGCCAGGGCTCGACCGACTGCGCGGTGAAGCGTTGACTGAGGAAGATTCCGCCCAAGGCGATCAGCCACACCACGGCGGTATGGGAAACCGTCGCGGCCAGTCCCAACATCACAGCCTGACGTACCGTGCCTTTAATCGCGATGATAAAGGCCGCCATCATCGTCTTAGAATGGCCTGGCTCCAGGCCGTGGAGGATCCCCAGCAAGATGGCGCTGGGAATAAACCACCAGGCATTTCCTTGCTGTAACAGAGCGGTAAAGGTGTCCATGATAATGATTCTTACTAATGAAATGTGGCCGGCATTCTACTCCCCCCCCAGTATAGAATACTACCCCCCAGTATGTAGGGGTGTTATAGTCCTCCCACGCTACGGTTATGGGAGGGCGCCGATGTCACATACTACCCGGGATAAAAAGAGCCTGCAGACGCGCGTCAACAAGATCCAAGGGCAACTTAATGGGTTGAAAAACATGCTGGATCAGCCACACGAATGTGCGGCGGTATTGCAGCAGATCGCCGCGATCCGTGGGGCGGTCAATGGCTTGATGCGGGAGGTGATCAAGGGACATCTCAGCGAACATATCGTGCATCAATGCGATGAAGAGAAGCGGGAGCAGGATCTGACCGTGGTACTCAAGGTGCTGGATTCATATATTAAATGATCCATCGCCGGCCTGAGCGCCAGCGAATGGCGTGACGTGCCCGTTTAGGCGACGCGGCGTATCCGCAGATACGCCGCCGAAACTGAGTGTGCATGTGAGCCCTACGGCACATCAATGCATGCTGTGCGCTGCCTCGCTACTCTTCGCGCCCTTATCGGGGTGCGCGGCCAACCAGGCCTTCATCTCTTTAATCTCTTTATCTTGTGCCGCAATGATGTCTTTGGCCAGTTTACGCATCTGTGGATCGGTGCCATATTTCAGCTCAACTTTCGCCATCTCGACGGCGCCGACATGGTGAGGGATCATTCCGGCAGCGAAGGCCACATCGGGATCGTTACTCATCATTCCCTTCATCATCTCTTCATGCATCCCGCTCATCGCGGTGTTCAATTCATGATGCATCGCCTTCGCTTGATCGGCCGGCAGTTCGGCGGCGAACGCCGACGTCGCGGAAGCGGCCAGTAACAGTGCGCCAACTACGGTGAATTTCTTCATACCCGACTCCTATTGAGAGAGAATTCTCTTACTGATAACGATTTGTTGCATACTTGTTCCAGTTAACTCTACAGCTTCCCCTAAGGGGAGGGTCAAGCGCCGCTCCTCCTCACCATATTCTTTTTTAGTCTATCAGTTTACTTTTTATTCTTTTGTGCGCGAGTGAGGCGGGACTACCATCCGGCTATTCCTCACTGCCGGACTTCGACGATGATCACCGACTCCATACTAGACCTCATCGGCAACACACCACTGCTACGCCTGCAACGCCTGGAGAGTGGGCGCTGTGAGCTGTTGCTTAAGCTAGAAAACCATAATCCCGGCGGCTCGATCAAGGACCGGGTCGCGCTCGCGATGATCAACGAGGCCGAACGGCGCGGTGAGCTACGGCCGGGGGGCACCCTCATCGAGGCCAGCGCCGGCAACACCGGCCTGGGCTTGGCCCTGGTTGCCTCGCTACGCGGCTACAAGCTGATCCTCGTCGTACCGGACAAGATGAGCCAAGAAAAGATCGCCCACCTACGCGCCTTACAGGTCGATGTCCGCCTGACTCGCTCGGACGTTGGCAAGGGACATCCCGACTATTATCAGGATTATGCTCGACGTCTGGCCGCCAGCCTCCCCGGTAGTCTCTATATCGATCAGTTCGCCAATCCGGC
Source organism: Edwardsiella tarda ATCC 15947 = NBRC 105688 (assembly GCF_003113495.2). Taxonomy (NCBI): domain Bacteria; kingdom Pseudomonadati; phylum Pseudomonadota; class Gammaproteobacteria; order Enterobacterales; family Hafniaceae; genus Edwardsiella; species Edwardsiella tarda. The sequence continues at coordinate 1,604,436 of NZ_CP084506.1, read as the reverse complement.
CAACCCGGCGGCCCATGCCCAGACCACCGCGGCCGAGCTGTGGCAGCAGTGCGACGGCCAGATCGATGCCATCGTGGTCGGCGTCGGCTCCGGCGGCACCCTCAATGGCTTGCAGCAATTTTTCGCCCGCCATTCGCCACAGACCCGTTTCATCCTGGCCGATCCCTGCGGCTCGATCCTGGCGGATGCGGTGCAGTTTGGCCGGCACGCGCAGGCCGGCAGCTGGCTGGTCGAGGGGATCGGCGAAGACTTTGTGCCGCCGCTGATGACGCCCGCGGCCATCAGTCAGGTCTACCGTATCCCCGATCGTGAGGCAGTCACCACCGCCCGCGCCCTGCTGACTCATGAGGGTGTCCTGGCCGGATCCTCCACCGGCACCCTACTGGCCGCGGCGCTACGCTACTGCCAAGCCCAAACGACGGCGCAGCGCGTCGTCACCTTTGCCTGCGACAGCGGCAACAAGTATCTCTCAAAGATGTTTAACGACCAGTGGCTTAGCCAACATCAACTGGCATGATAAGTGAAGGAGACGCCATGAACCGATTCGCCACCCAGAGCGTACACAGCGGCAGCCATGATGATGGTTTCGGCGCCGTGATGCCGCCGATCTATGCCACCTCGACCTTTGCCCAACGCGCCCCGGGCGAACACCGAGGCTTCGAATATGCGCGCAGCGGCAACCCGACCCGCCAGGCGCTAGAGCGGGCGCTGGCCGAACTGGAGGGGGGACGCCAGGGCTACGCCTTTGCCTCCGGTTTGGCGGCGATCGCCACGGTGCTGGAGTTGCTGGACAGCGGCAGCCACATCATCGCCTTGGATGACGTCTACGGCGGCACCTGGCGCCTGCTCGAGGGGGTACGCCGACGCAGCGCCGGATTACAGATCAGCTGGGTTAGCCCCGACGATCTGCCGGGGATCGAGGCCGCGATTACCTCTCAGACACGGATGATCTGGGTCGAAACTCCGACCAATCCGCTGTTAAAGCTGGCCGATCTCCACGCCATCGCGACCCTGGCACGCCGCCATAGCTTGCTCAGCGTCGCCGATAACACCTTCGCCTCACCGGCGTTGCAACGCCCCTTGGCGGCGGGCTTTGACATCGTCGTCCACTCCGCCACCAAATACCTCAACGGCCATTCCGACGTGCTGGCGGGTGCGGCGGTGGTCGGCGACGATGAGACGTTAGCCGAACGTCTGGCCTACCTGCAGAATGCGCTCGGGGCCGTGCTCGACCCCTTCGGCAGTTTTCTGACACTGCGCGGTATCCGTACCCTGGCGCTGCGTATGGAGCGCCACAGCGCTAACGCCAGCCAGCTGGCGCCGTGGCTGGAGAGCCACCCGCGCATCGAGCGGGTCTACTATCCTGGGCTGGCAAGCCATCCACAGCATGCGTTGGCCCAACGCCAGATGACGCGCCCCGGTGGGATCATCAGTTGCTTGCTGCGCGACGACGAGACGCAGATCGTCGCACGTATCGCCCGACTGCGCCTGTTTACCCTGGCGGAGAGCCTGGGTGGGGTAGAAAGCCTGATCTGCCAACCCTTCAGCATGACGCACGCCTCGCTGCCGCTGGCGCAACGCCTGGCGCGTGGCATCGTACCGCAGCTGCTGCGCCTCTCCGTCGGCATCGAAGATGTCGCCGATCTGCAGGCCGATCTGGCCCAGGCGCTCGACTGAGCGCCTGTTCCTGCCCGCCATCGTCTAACTCGCCATGAGGTTGGCCCCGCCGTGGGCCGCCCTCTCCGCCCACAGCACTACAGATTTCGCTACCGTTGAGCCGTAACACGCTGTATATTCACATATACAACGATAATGCCATTACCCTTAGCGAGATGGAGATCCTATGGCGACGCTACGACGTCTGTTGCTACTATCCCTCTGTTTTCTGTTTCTTCCCATGGCGCAAGCCGAACGTAGCGTGACCGACCAGCTCGGCCGCCACGTCACCCTGCCCGACCACATTCAACGCATCGTCGTGCTCCAGCATCAGACCCTCAACCTGCTGGTACAGCTCGATGCCGCACCGCAGATCGTCGGCGTCCTCGCCAGCTGGCCGAAACAGCTGGGCCCCGGTTTCGCCCGTCTGATGCCCGGTATCGCACAGCTCCCGACGCCGGGGGATCTGACGCAGGTCAACATCGAGAGCCTGCTGGCGCTGCGTCCACAGGTGGTCTTCGTCGCCAACTATGCGCCGGCCGCTATGATCCAGCAGATCGAGCAAGCCGGGATCCCGGTGGTGGCGATCTCCTTACGCGCAGACGCCCAGGGCGAGCGGGATAAAATGAACCCGACCCTGCACGATGAGGAGCAAAGTTACAACCAGGGGCTGAAGCAGGGTATCCGCCTGATCGGCGAAGTCACGGGTCATCAGGCCCAGGCCGAGGCGTTGATCGATTACACCTTTCGCCAACGGGCGAAGTTTAATGCCGCCGTCGCCGATATCCCCGAGGATCAACGTGTACGGGTGTACATCGCCAATCCGGATCTCTATACCTACGGCGCGGGGAAATACACCGGACTGATGCTGCGCCATGCCGGGGCCGTCAACGTCGCCGCCGCCAGCATCAAGGGGGCGCGTCAGGTGGCGCTGGAGCAAGTTCTGGCGTGGGATCCCCAGGTGATCCTGGTGCAGTCACGCTTCCCACAGGTGGTGCAGCAAATCTTGCACGATCCGCAGTGGCAGGCCATCGACGCGGTCAAACACCGGCGCGTCTGGCTGATGCCGGAGTATGCCAAGGCCTGGGGCTACCCGATGCCGGAGGCGCTGGCCGTCGGGGAGCTATGGATCGCCCACAAGCTCTACCCGCAACGTTACCGCCAAGTCGACGTCAACGCCGAGGCGCAGCGCTATTATCAGCGCTTCTACCGCACCGATTGGCGACCCGATGCCCAGTGAACGCCGCTACCGCGCCTGGCTCATCGCGTTGATGCTGCTGACCGGGCTGTTGCTCCTGGGCTCCCTGGGGATCGGGCGCTATCCGCTCACCCCTTCGCAGATCGTGGGCCTACTGAGCGCCAGCGGCGAGCCACATCCCATCGCCCAACAGATCGTCTGGTCGGTCAGGCTACCCCGCCTGGTGATGGCGCTGCTGGCCGGGGGCGCCCTCGGCTTATGCGGCGCCACGTTACAGGGCGTGTTTCATAATCCGCTGGTCGATCCGCACATCATTGGCGTCACCTCGGGTTCAGCCTTCGGCGGCGCCCTGGCGATCCTGCTGGGCATTACGCCGCTGGCGATGATGGCGTCGACCTTCGGCTTCGGCCTGCTGGCGTTGATGCTGATCTACGGCATCGCCGCGCTTCAGGGGCGAGAGAACACCCTGGTATTGATCCTCTCCGGCATCATCCTCAGCGGTTTTTTCGCCGCTCTGGTCAGCCTGATCCAATACCTGGCCGATAGCGACGAGATCTTGCCCAACATCATCTTTTGGCTGCTGGGCAGCTTCGCCACCGCCAATTGGCACAAGGTGATGTTGCTCGCCCTGCCCGTCTGCGCCGCCGCGTTAGTGCTATTCAAGCTACGCTGGCGCGTCAACCTGTTGGCCTTAGAGGAGAAGGATGCCCTGGCGCTGGGGGTGGCGGTGGTCCCACTACGGCGCGTCATTCTGACCTGCTGCGCCTTGTTGGTCGCGGCGCAGGTCGCCGTCAGCGGCAGTATCGCCTGGGTCGGCCTGGTTATCCCCCACCTGGCGCGCCTGCTGGTCGGGCCCGACCACCGCCATCTGCTCCCCTGTGCCTTTTGGTTGGGCGGCGGCTTCATGATCGTCGTGGACGATCTGGCGCGTACCCTGACCAGCGCGGAGTTACCCATCGGCATCCTCACCGCCCTGCTAGGCGCGCCACTGTTTACCCTGTTACTGATCCGTAACAGCCGCACCCGGAGCCACACATGCCACCATCCCTGAGCCTAACGGCACTCGAATTCGGTTACCAATACGCGCTGTTTCGTCCGCTGACCCTACAGTGTCACCCCGGTGAAATCTGGGCCCTGCTCGGCGCCAACGGGCGCGGCAAGAGTGCGCTACTCGCCACCCTAACCGGCCTGCTTCCCCCCTTGGCGGGGACGATGCACATCAGGCAGGGCAGTAGCCTGGTTCCACAGAGCTTCCGCCCCGCCTTCGCCTGGCGAGTCGCAGACATCGTCTTGATGGGACGCGCGCGCCATGTCGCCCTGCTCGCCCAACCAAGCGCCGACGATCGGCGCCGGGTGATGGCGGCGCTGACGCAACTCGGTATCGCCGATCTGGCCGATCACCCCTTCCCGGCGCTCTCCGGCGGCCAACAACAGCTGGTAATGATCGCCCGCGCGCTCGCCAGCGATGGCCAGAACATCTTATTAGACGAGCCTTGCTCCGCCCTGGATCTGGCCAATCAGCAGCGCGTATTGCAGCTCCTCGCCGATCTGGCACAACGCCAAGGGCGCACCATTCTATTCAGTAGTCACGACCCTCTGCATGTGCAGCAGATCGCCAGCCATGTGTTACTGCTACTGCCCGCGGGAGAATGGCTGGCCGGCCCGAGTGAAACCATCTTGCAGGAGGCGCCGCTCCGGCGCGCCTACGGCATCACGGTGCGCAAGATCCATCTGGCCGAGTTCGACACGCCGCTGCTGGCCCCGCAGTTTGCGCTGCGGCGCACGGCGGCAGAAACCCCGCCTGCCGCAGATACGCCTGCCCCGCCTCGCTCAGCATAACGTGGCACAGGCGCTGGCTGGCGGCATCTGTCGCCAGTTGTGCCAACTGATAGTCACACAGCACATTCCAGGGTTCGGGGAGAGTCAACACGCGTAGATCCGCGGCCTGCGCCAGCTGTTGGCCGTAGTGGGCATAGCCGATAAACAGATCGGTCAACCCCTGGCGGATCAACCAGGCGGCGGCACACTCGCCGGGGGGAATCGTCACGCCGCCACGGCCTCCGACCAAGGGGCGCGCCCGCCGCTTCAACGCCGTCCCCAAACCGGGATACCCCTGCTCCAGGCGTGTAAACAACTGCCAGGCATAGTCGCCACCGGGATCACAATGCGGCGTCGAGGTCGCCACACGCAGCGTCGGATCGCGCAGTAACGCTAACCAGTCGTCGCCCGGCCTACAGGCCGCGGCGCGAGCGCTTAGCATCAGCCGATTCGCGGCCAGGGGAAAGCGGGCTTGCGCCAGTCCGGCATCGATCAGCGCCTGAGCATTGTGGCGGTCGGCGGAGGCAAACAGGCTACAGGGCTCACCGGCCAGGATACGTTCGCGCAATAGCCCGGCCGGACCATAACGCAAGGCGACCCGGAGGCCAGTTTGGCGCGTAAACGCCGCGATTAACGGTGTCAACGCACTACGCAAACTACCGGCCGCCAATACGCTGATCATCGGCTCCATCGTTGTCCCTTCTTCATCATGCACGTCATGCCGCCATTCTACGCCGCTCGACGCGCGAGGCGAGGCAAAAACCTAGCGTCCGTGCGAGAGCGCACCCTCAATAGGTGACAACGTCACGAAATAGAGACCCTACCCCATCACGCCACGCTCTCAATTCGGTACGATACGCCGCAGGATGCCGAAACGCGCCATCAGCCATAGCGTCATCAGCGCCGATGCGTGGATCAGGGTATTGCTCAGCCAGGCATGGTGCCACAGGCCAAAGGTGACCCACTGGCTGATCGCGAGCACCACATACAGGTGCAGGATAAAGACATAGAGCGAGTTCTGCCCCAGCAGGATAAAGAACCAGCCGCAGAGCCCGTTAATCGGACGCCACAGGTAATCGAGGATCAGATACAGGGTAAGCAGCAGACAGGCATCGTTGATCACCCGTAACAGCCCCAACTCATTTTTCCCCGCTAACACATTGTTGATGTAGTCGAAACGGTAGTCGGGAATGAGATGTAGGAAGAAACGTGCGGGAATAAAGGGGTTAGTATTGTTCTGCATCACGAACATCAGTAGCAGGAAAATGACGACCATCGCCCCCATCGTCCGCTTACCCGCCTCGCTCCTGGCCAGCGATTGCAATTCCTGTTTATACCAGCCACACATCATCCCCAAGATATAAATAAACTGCCAGGCCAGGAGTGGAAAGGCATACTCAAACTGGGCGCCGGTGAGGTTAACGGGGTGCAGCTGATAGGCAATGTAGATCTCCAGCGAGATGACGAACAAGGCTCCGGCGTGGCGGCGATGCAGCAACCAGACCACCAGTGGCGTCGCCAGCAACAGATAGAAATAGAGCCCGAGGATCTGGGTCTGTTGCGGCCCGATCTGAAGGAACAGGATCTGGTTAAACCATGCCTCACGCGCCTGGGCGGCGATGGGATACAGGGCATAGGGGATCTCGTCGTGCCGCTGGACGAAATGCGTCACCTCGAAAGTATTCAACCAGGGCAGTTGGCTCAACACCAGAATCGAGACGATGATGACCAGGTTGACCACGTACAGGGTGGCGGCGCGGCGCAGGAGCGAATAAGAGACCGTCACCATATCCTGATGCTGCAACTGACGCCGTTTGGTCTGGCCGAGGACAAAACCGGACAGAATGACGAAAATCTCGGCCCCGGTGGTGAAACCGAAACGCTCCGAGGTAAACAGGTTAAAACAGGAGATGATCTCCACATGGGTCACGATCATCAGCAACAGGGCGAGCCCCCGCATGAAGTCAATACGCCGATCGCGCGGGCCCTCTGCCACATAGCGCCAACGCTGTAGCCACCCTCCGCTCTCCTGCTCGCGTCCGCGCCACCCCGCTATCCACATCATCCTACCGCCCATTCAGCGCCGAGGCCCTGTCGGCCACTCCTCTTGCAGTGTAGAAACAGTCGGGCTAAAACGCCAAATCCGCTGATGCCGCCTAGGCCGCTAATCCGTTGAATCTTGGCTTAAAGCGTGATCGATACAGTTTTCTTGTCGCCTTACGCGCCTGCGCTACACTGATTAATACCAGCGAGATCGCGGTAACGTGGAGCCAGGGAGACTGCCATGTATTTTTATTTTTCTCCATTTGAGAAACGCCGTCCCCCCGCTCCCCTCGCCCATCATCCCGGCGTCGAGTTTCTCTGGCAGATGCTGATCATCGCGGCGCTGCTGCTCGGCGCCAACTATATCCGCTGGCGTTGGATGGATTCGCTGAATTATGAGGCGCTGTGGTACGCCGTCCCGCTGGCGCTGGCCGAAACGCTGGCCTATATCGGCACCTGCCTGTTTACCTTCAACCTCTGGCAAACCCGTGATCCCCTGCCGCAGCCGGCACCTGACGACATCACGCAATGCCTGGCGCAGGCGGATGGCTTGATGCCGCGCCCCCTCAAGGTCGATCTGTTTATCGCCACCTATTCGGAAGATCCCGAGCTGGTGCGCCTCTCCATCCAGGATGCCAAGCGGCTGGTCTACCCCCATCCCCTCGACTACAAGATCCACGTGCTGGACGATGGCCGGCGGGAGACGATGCGTCAGGTTGCCAGCCAAGAGGGGGTAAACTACCTGACACGTGACAACAATGCTGGCTTTAAGGCCGGAAACCTGCGCAACGGCATCGAGCAGACCGACGGTGATTTCATCGTCATCTGCGACGCCGATACCCGGGTGTTTCCCACCCTATTGAGTCACACCCTGGGCTACTTTCGTGATCCTAAGGTCGCCTGGGTACAAACGCCGCAGTGGTTCTACGATCTGGCGGAGGGGACGCCGCTGCCCCACTGGCTGGCGCGCCGGGGCGGACGATTGGGCCAATGGCTGGGGCGCGGCATCGAGCGACTGGTCGGGCCGATCCGCGTCGGCGAAGATCCCTTTCTCAACGATCCGCAGATGTTCTACGACATCATTCAGCGGCGGCGTAACCGAGCCTATGCCTCTTTTTGCTGCGGCGCCGCCTCGATCCACCGGCGCGAGGCCATCATGCAAACCGCGCTGCGCCAATACGCCTTGGACATCGAGAGCGAGATCGCCCGCTACACCGACGATATCGCCAACCCGCAGCTACGTCAGGATCTGCAGCAGGCCATGCTGCCGCACGTCGCCTATGACATGGAGTTGATGCCCTACCGTTTTCATGTCTCCGAAGATATCTACACCTCGATCATGCTGCATGGCGACCTGGAGCACCCTTGGCGTTCGGTGATGCATCCGCAGATCGAATCCAAGATGCTATCGCCGCAGGATCTGCAGACCTGGATGATCCAGCGCTTCAAGTATGCCGCTGGCTCCCTAGATATCTTGCTGCACGACGAGGTCCTCTTCAGCCGTCAACTGCGCCTCTCCTGGGCGCAGAAGTTGCTCTACGGCGCCACCTTCTGGTCGTATCTGGCCTGCACCTGGAACCTGATCTTCCTGATCGCCCCGTTAATCTACCTGTTTAGCGGGATTCCACCCCTGTCGACCTACTCCACCCCCTTTTACCTCCATTTCGTTCCCTACCTGGTCCTGTGCGAGCTGGCGTTTATGTTCGGTACCTGGGGGATCTCGGCCTGGAACGGTAAGGCCTCCTATCTGGCGCTGTTCTCCATGAACCTGCGCGCGCTGGATAACGTGCTCCGCGGCGAAAAGATCCGCTTTCGCGTCACCCCGAAAGAGCGCCAGCAGGGTAACTTCCTGGCACTGGTCAAACCGCAACTGGCGATCGTCATACTGACCTTACTCGCCTTGTGCTGGGGTGCCCTACAACTGGCCTGGGGCAACATCGTCGACCCCTCGGGCTACATCATCAATATCTTCTGGAGCGTGATGAACATCCTGGCGATGATGCCGATGATCCTCGCCGCGCTCTGGCAACCGCCGGCCCATGATAGCGACGCCGACGCCGCTGACAGCAGGGAGTGCTGAGATGGCACTATCGACCAATTTACTCCGGGCCAGAAGCTACATCGCCACCCTGTGCGGCTTCCTATTGGCATTGGGCATCGTACTCTATGTCGAGCGCCATCAGCCGCCTCCCGCCATTCCCCTGACACCCCAGAACCTCGGCACCGATTTTCCCGCCCTGCCGCCGGCGCGGGCCCTCAGCTTTCAAGAGGCGATTGGCGCACGTATCGCCTGGCAGTATTTCGTCAACAATACTCAAGCCAGTGGCCTGGTTAACGCCCTGGACCGGCAATCCTATGTCAGCCTGTGGAGCATCGGCGATCAACTGATGGCGACCCTGGCCGCCGAGCGATTAGGGATCATCAGCCGTGCCGAGTTCGATCGCCGTCTCACGGCGACGCTACAGGCCTTGGCCACCCTGCCGCTCTCCGCGCGCCAACTCCCCTGGCAGTACTATGACAGCATCAGCCTACGGCCCTATCCGCAGCAGGATGAGGGGGGCATTACCTGGTCCGCCGCCGACATCGGCCGCTTGCTCAGCGCGCTACAGGCCTGTCGTAACCACTACCCCGAACAGGGGGTGGCGATCAATCGCCTCCTCTCCGGCTGGCAGTTAGCCCACCTCTTTCAACAGCGCCCCTATGCCCCCTATGCCCTGCGCCACGCCCCACGCTGGCGGCTGATCAGCCGAAGCGGTGCGGCGGGGCTGGGTTATCGTCTCTATCTACAGTCGGCCCTGAGCGGTCTGGCGCCCAGCGCGGGCATCATCCTGCAACAACCGCTGAGCGGGCAGCGTACCATCGATGTGAATGGGGTCATCCAGTCCGATGATGACCAGATCGATGCGACGGCACTACCTTATGATGAGGTGATCACGCTACGCGCCACCCGCCACCCGCTGATCGTGATGGCCCCCTATCTCTTGTCTGCGCTGGAGTATGGTTTCGGACTGGATAATGCGGCCGTGACCTGGCGCATTATCCAGGCGCAACAGAGCCGTTATAACCCCCAGACTGGTAAAAACTTCATCTTCGATGCACGCGAGGGCGCCGCGCCTTCCGCGCTAACCGGCGCGCTCACGCCACCGGGCCAGGTGTTGCAGCTCTCGACCCAGGCCGCCTTCGGCTGGCATGCCCTCTTTGACTCGCCGTGGAGCACCCTCCTGCGCCAACAGGTTCAATCGCTGCCCGTTCCCGGTCGGGGTTGGCGTGATGGGGTACGCCTCGACGGCACGGCCAGTCCGGTGTTAAGCGCCGCGACCAACGCGCTGATCCTGGAAAGTCTGCTATACCAGATACAGGGGCCGCTTTTGTGTGCCTACTGCCAGTCTCCCGATGCAACGCTCGCCACCGGCACGACGAGCGTACAGACGCAATGATGCGATAAGGAATGCCTATGTCACTGCCAACGTCAAACTCCGCTTCTCTCTTACGCCTGCTAGGCGGGCTGTGGCTGACGCTACTGCTGGTGCTCCTTGCGCCCGCGACACAGGCCAGCGACATGAGTATTCTACCGGCGGCCGGTTACCCGGCACGGCATGGCGAACTGACTGCGCAAGAAATGGCGGTGGCGCAGAAGGCCCGGGCCTACTTCGTCACCAACTACCAACCGACTACCGGCCTGGTGAACGCCGCTAACGCCTATCCCTCTACCACCATGTGGGACACGGCCTCCTACCTTGCGGCGCTGGTGGCGGCGCGTGAACTGGGGCTGGTGAATAAGAGCGAGTTCGATCAACGGATGATCAAACTGCTGGCGACGCTGAATAACCTGGCGCTGTTCCAGAATCAGGCGCCGAACAAGGCTTACAACACCATCACCGCCCAAAAGGTTAACTATATCAACCAGCCGGGCGAGATCGGCTTCTCCGCATTGGATCTGGGGCGCATGCTGATCTGGCTCAAAATCGTCAAGGAGCGCTACCCGGAGTACGCCAACGATATCGACAACCTGGTGCTACGCTGGGACTTCAGCCATATCATCGATCCCTGCGGCACGCTGTATGGCGCGATACTCGACGACAAAAATCAACCCCTCTATGTTCAAGAGGGGCGACTGGGGTATGAAGAGTACGCCGCCGCCGGTTTCCAGCTGTGGGGCTTCAATACCTGCCAAGCCTCTCGTGCCGAGCCCTATCAATTGGCCGATATCTACTGTGTCCTGGTGCCCTACGACTCGCGCGATCCGCGCCCGACCCAGCAACACAACTATGTCACCACCGAGCCATATGTGCTGTACGGCATGGAGTTAGGTTGGAATAAGGCCAGCACGCCGGCCGCGGGCAACGACGCAGAGACCCACCCCTGGATACATGACTTCGCCAACCGGGTCTATCAGGCGCAGGAAAACCGTTATCAGATCGCCGGCATCGTCACCGCCCGCTCCGAGCATCAATTAGACCGCGCGCCCTACTTCGTTTACGACACGGTCTTCTCCGATGGCTACGATTGGAACACTCTCACCGATAAGGGGGTCTACACCCCAGAAGACGCCGCCGTCTCGCTAAAGGCGGCGCTGGGGATGTGGGCGCTGTGGCAATCGCCTTACACTGATCTGCTATTCAATACGATTGAGAATGCCAACGATGCCACGAAGGGGTTCTACGAGGGGCTATACGAAAATGGCAGCGGCCCGATCAAGGAGTTCACCGCCAATAACAACGGAATCATGCTGGAGGCGCTCCTGTTTAAGAAACAGGGTCACCTGCTGCCGCCACGGCCAACCGGCGCGGACGACCACGTGCCGGTGCCATCATTATGGGAGAAGACGCTGCTCAATGCCTTCGACGAGAGCAACCAGGCGCGTAGCCGCCCCTTCCTAGCGGCCACGCCTAAGCAAACCAGTTGGTGTAAACAGCAGGGGATCGCCCTACGCAACGCGCCGGCCTGCCCAAGTTGTCAGTGTGCGCAGTGTACCCTCGATGCCCCGATTCAACTGCCACTGGTCAGCGCCTCATGCTTAAAACCCTAACCGGTCTCGCCATCATCGCCGTGCTGGCGCTAACCGCCTGGCTGCTGCCGGGCGGGGTCGCCCCGCTGGATAATGCCTGGCGCTACCTGAGTCACGGTGGCTGGCATCACGCCGGACGCCTGGGCGCCCTCAGCCTTGAGGAGCAACGTTGGGCCGCCATCGCCTGGCGCTACTTCCAGAACAATAACCAACCCGCCAGCGCGCTGGTCAACGGCCAGGATAACTACCCGGTGATCGGCAGCGGCCAGATCGGCGACACCCTGGTAGCGTTGGTCGCCGCGCGCCGGCTAGGGCTGTTGGATGAGGCGGGATTCGATCAGCGCCTCTCCACCCTGCTGGCCACCCTCAGCCGTCTGCCGCTTACCGAACAGGGACTCCCTAACCGCTACTACGACACCCAGCATCTCACCATGGTCAACGCGGCGCATCAGCCCAGCGGCGACAGTTGGTCGGCCGTCGGCATCGCACGCCTGCTGCTGGGGTTGCGCCTGGTCACCATCGAGGCACCGCAGTACGGTGAGTTTGTCGATCGTCTGCTCCTCGGCTGGAACTTCTGCCCACTGCTCGATGCGCAGGGACGGCTATTGGATGGCGAGCGGCGAGATGGGCGCTGGCAAACCCAGCCCATCACCGATGTGGCGCAGAGCCAGTATGCCGCCGCCGCCATGGGGCTATGGGGCTTCGATGCCCAGCGCAGCGCCAATCCCCCCTATAAGACGATCATCATCGGCCCGAACCAGGTCGATGTCGGCACGCGCGACCCACGCCTGGGCGGCGGTAACCTCAGCGCCGATGGCATCCCCTACCTGCTGGCCGGGCTAGAGTTCAACTGGACGCCGCCGGGCAAGGCGGCGCTCTCCCTGCACGACCTACGCCAACGCGCCCAGGCGGTCTACCAGGCGCAGGCCTGGCGTTGGCAGAGCCAAGGCGTACTCACCGCGCGCGCCAGCTATGTGCTCAACCAGGCGCCATGGCGCGTCGATAACGCGATCTTCGCCAACGGCTATCCCTGGAACGTCCTCACAGAGACGGGGCAATATCGCCCCGAGCTGGCGCTGATCGCCACCCGCGCGGTATTCGGCCTGTGGGTACTGTGGGACAGCCCCTACACCGACGCCCTGATGCGGCTGGGCCGCTTCCCGTACGACGAGCAACGCGGCTGGTATGAAGGCCGTTTCGAGAATAACGCGCAATACAATCCCGCGCTGACCCTCACGACCAACGCCATGGTGCTGGAAGCATTACTGTATAAGGTGAACAACGGCCCGCTGATCCCCCGCTTGCCGGCGGCCAAGGGATATCTGGATAGCCTGTTACGCGAGCCCCTTAACTGGCCACGCCATTGTCTGCCCCAGGAAGGGCGCCAACCTTAAGCCAAGGAGTCGTCATGTCCCGTTGTCCGTCCCTCCCGAGCGCACTGCTGCTCATCCTGATCCCGCTGACGGGTACGACACAGACCTTGAGCCTGAACGGCGCCTGGCGCACGCATGACGCCAATCCCCCCTTCGACACGCTCGCCACCCTGCCCGCGTCGGCAAGCGCCTGGCGGACGCTGCGCGTACCGGCCAACTGGTATAGCCAGGGCCTGGATCACCAAGGCGCACTCTGGTATCAGCGCGAGTTTACCCTACCCCCCTTGGCCGCCGATCGCATGGCGACGCTGATCTTTAACGGCGTCGATTACCGCGCCGATGTCTGGCTCAATCGCCGTTATCTCGGCGCTCATCAGGGCTACTTTCAACGCTTCGCCTTAGATGGCAGCGAGGCACTACAGCGCCATAACCGCCTACTGGTGCGCGTCGACAGCCCATTCGAGGCGCCGGGCACGGTTTGGCCGTTACACAAGCAGCTCATCAAGGGAGTCTTAAACCAGCATGATACGCGCCCCGGCGGCGCCTGGTCACCGCAGGGGCAAGACGCCAACTCCGGCGGGATCTGGCAGCCCGTTCGCCTGAAGATCAGCCGACGCGCCGCCATCGATAATCTGCTACTGACGCCGCGGTTTTCCGCCGATGGCCGCCAGGCGACGCTCAATCTGCGCCTGGACTATCGCGCCCAGGCCGCCATGCCCGCCACCCTCACCTTGCGCATGATCCCCTATAACTTCGTCGGCCGTCACTACCGCCTGACCTTGCCGGTGACGCTGCAACGCGACGGCACCCTCGAGGCGCAGATGGCATTGCCGCGCGTCACACGCTGGTGGCCGGACGGTTATGGCTACCCGGCGCTCTATCAGGTGCGCGTCGCCCTCAACGACGATCACGGAATGATGGATGACGTGCAGCAGGTCACCGGGATCCGCCAATTCCGGCAAGATGTCGCGACACAAGCCTGGTATATCAACGGCAAGCGCATCTTCCTACGCGGCACCAACTACATCGCCTCCCCCTGGCTCGGCCAGGTCAGCGCCGCCGACTACCGGCGCGATCTGTTGCTGATGAAACGCGCCCATATCAATACGGTGCGTATCCATGCCCATGTGGCGGGCCAAGCCCTCTACCGCCAAGCCGACGAGTTAGGCATGATGCTCTGGCAGGATATGCCGCTACAGTGGGGCTATGACGACTCGCCCGCCTTCGCCGCCGAAGCCGCCCGTCAGGCTACCGCTCTGGTGCGCCAGTTTGGCTCCCACCCCGCCATCATCGTCTGGGTGGGACAGAATGAGCCCCCCTTCAATGCTCCCTGGATGAAGGAGATGTTCGCCGACTGGCAGCCTAACCTCAACCGCCAGCTCGCTCAGCGTGTCGCCGACGCGCTGGGGCAGGATAGCTCACGCGGACTGCATCCCTGGTCTCGGGTCGACGAGCACTTCTGGCAAGGCTGGTACTTCGGCAAGATCAGCGACGTCTTAAAGCCCGCCTATCGCCCGATCATCACCGAATTCGGCGCCCAGGCGTTGCCCGCGTTGCCGACGTTGATGACCATCATCCCGCCCGCCGACCGCTGGCCTGCCAGCACCGATCCTCGCGATCCCGCCTGGCGCGTCTGGATGTATCACAACTTCCAGCCGAGCAATACCTTCGGCCTGGCGGGTGTCAAGCGAGGAAAGGATCTGGCGAGCTTTATCTATAACACCCAACTGAATCAGGCGCACATCATCCAACTGGCCGGCGAAAGTTATCGGCGGCAGCGTTTCCGCCCGGTCACGACCCTGATGCAGTTCATGTTCAGCGAGAGCTGGCCCTCCATGAATTGGGCCGTGGTGGACTATACCCGCCAACCGAAACCGGGCTACTTCGCCCTACAGCGCGCCTTCCAGCCGATCCTGCCCTCCATCGAGCCGATCACCCTGACCTGGCGCGTCGGCCAACCGGGACACGCCGCATTGTGGGCGATCAACGACACCTGGCGTGCCCATCCCGCCAGTCGACTGGTTTGGCAGCTGCGTCAAGGCGGGGTCAGCCTAGAGCACGGTGAGTTGCGCTTCGACCTGCCCGCCGACAGCGGGCAGAAACTGCGCCAGATCCAGGCGACACCACGCGATCAGCAAGATCTGTGGCTCTACGCCACCCTGTACGATGCCCAGGGCAAGACCTTAGGGGAGAATAGCTACCGCTTCGAGGTGGCCGCGCCCTGACACAAACCCGCCGCCTCACGGTGGGTTAACATGGCGATGCCCCACTCGGGTGAAGAGCGCCGTGGCGAGCGTTAATCGTAGCGCCGATCGGCGCTACGCCATCCATGACGTCATGTGACGTACCCGCCAAGGCGCGCACCGTCAACGCACCGTGCCGCTAGCGCCCTGACGCCGACCCATTGCCACGTCGTCGCTTAAAACGGTAGTGTCCAGCTTACGTTGATGGTGCCTTGGCGGAAGTTGGCGTTGCGATCGCTACGCCAGGCGTAACGGGTACCGCTGTAGTTACCGTAAGAGATGGAGAGATCGCCGGGCTGATAGCCGGAAACATAGCCGAAGCTATAGTTATAATCGGAGTCCCAGGGCTGCTGCTGCGAGCGATCGGGGTAATAGAAGGCTGATAGCCGGAAGAAAAAATGCTGCTTCAAGGTATAACCACAACTCCCCAATAAGGCACTTTTCCCCCGTTTCATCTGATTATCTTGTAGGGAATAGTAACGCGGTCCATAGCTATAACCCACCTGGCAGGTCAGGCTATCTTGCGGAAAGATCAACAGATGTTTATTCCAGCTGTCCGGCAAGGCAAACTTATAGGCGGCGGTAATGGTCCCCTGCTCAATATTGGTGCGGCGCTGACCCTGCTGAGGATAAAAATGGTTATTATCGCCGTAGTTACTGTAGACCAAGCTAAAGGTGCCGGGATGCCAGTCATCATAACCAAAGCTATAGACAAAATCGGGGCGATAGCGATTGAGATGCTGTAACGGCACGCGCACCGTCATATTGGCAAAGAAATAGCTTAACGGTGAGTATTGAAAGCTGGCCAGCATGCGCTGATTGACGATATTGCGCATCTCGCTCTGCTCACTATTCAACGGTACGTTGAGCCATTGGTGAGAGAGTGGCGTGCTGTAGGTCAAGGCGGTAGAAAAACGCGCCTCACTACCGGAAAAGAGACGCGCCCAAGGGGTAGTAAAGATTTTGACAGGCGCTTGTTCCGCTTGACTCGCAGCGCCCAGCGCCAACCCTGGGCTAGCGGCTAATAAAAATAATACAATTACGCTACGATAAACTTGCTTATCCATGGTGTTATCCGACATCGATCCGCCGTCATGTTCCTTACCGTAAGGATAGATAACATTGTGGCCACCCACCAGCTCAGCGCCAATAAAATCACTCTCTCATCATCATCTTAGTCTGCCAGCAACCCCCCATAGGAATAAGCGTAAGAAAATCCATTTCAAGCCACTTTACTGATGGCGTATCGGCACAATGCAGAGCGATTAATCTTTCCTATACTCAAAGAAGCGTGCTCACGAAGAGCCAATGGCGGGCGGATTATGTTTATAAAATACTTTATTATCGGCATACTCAATACGGCCATCCATTGGTTGGTTTTTTTTATCCTGCACCTACAGGGACAGCTGTCACAATCGTTCAGTAATCTATATGCCTTTGCTGTCGCGGTTACCTTCTCTTTTTTCTGCAATGCGCGTTTTACCTTTCGCGATCGTCCTACACTGAAGCGTTATCTCCTGTTTACCAGCTTTATGGGCGCCATCAGCTGGCTAACGGGAGATGTCGGCGATCGCCTGGCGCTTCCCCCGCTTGCGACGGTCGTCGTCTTCTCGCTCATCAGCCTGATCATGGGCTTCTTCTACTCTAAATACATCGTGTTCCGGAGTAAGGCACAATGAAAATCTCCCTGGTGGTTCCGGTATTCAATGAAGAGAGCGCGATCCCGCTGTTTCACCAGGCGGTACGTCAATGCGACGATCTGGCGCCCTATCGCATCGAGATTGTGTTCGTCAACGATGGTAGCAGCGATCAGACCGAAGCAGTTATCGCGCGCCTGATCGACGATGATCCGCTGCTGGTGATGGTTAACTTCTCACGTAACTTCGGCAAAGAGGCGGCACTATTCGCCGGGCTGAAATATGCCAGCGGCGACGCCATGATCCCGATCGATGTCGATCTCCAAGACCCCATCGAGCTGATCCCGCAGATGATCGCCCGCTGGCGTAACGGTGCGGATGTGGTTCTGGCCAAACGCATCGATCGCAGCTCGGATACCCTGATGAAGCGCCTGACCGCCAGCCTCTTTTACCGGGTTCATAACCAGATCGCCTCGACACCGATCGAGATGAATGTGGGAGATTACCGGCTGATGAGCCGCCAAGTGGTCGATGCGGTACTGATGCTGCACGAACGTAACCTGTTTATGAAGGGACTACTCAGTTGGGTCGGCTTCAAGCCCGCCATCGTGACCTACACCCGCCACGAACGGGTGGTCGGACGCAGTAAGTTTAACTTCTGGAAACTGTGGAACCTGGCGCTGGAGGGGATCACCTCCTTCAGCACCATCCCGTTGCGCCTGTGGACCTATATCGGTACCTCGATCGCCGGCTTCGCGCTCTGCTATGCGCTGTATGTGATCATCAAGACGCTGATCTTCGATAACCCGGTGCCCGGCTATCCCTCCATCATGGCCGTGATCCTCTTCCTCGGCGGCATTCAACTGATCGGCATCGGCGTACTCGGCGAGTATATCGGACGGATCTACGTCGAAACCAAGCAACGCCCCCGTTTTATCGTCAAAGAAATCAAGGGTAAAAAATGAACAGCATGCTAAGACGCCCACTCTCCAATCGGGATGCCTTCCTGTTAATCGCCGCGATCCTGCTGTTCTACGTGCTGCCGCTCATCCTGGCTAACGTCTACTACCGCGATGATACCGAACGCATCCTCAACCCGGCGGCGCCTTGGTACACCCTCGGCCGACCCGGCGCCGATCTGCTGATGCGTCTGTTTACCTTTAACCTGTATGAGTTGACCGACAGCGCGCCGTTGACCCTGATCCTCGGCGTCCTGTTCTTCGCCTGGACCCTGACCTGGGTCGCACGCCGTGCCGAGCAACCGCTCAGTTTTGCCGCGCTGTCACCCTATATTCTGTTATTCTTCAACCCATTCTTCCTGCAAAACCTCTCCTATAAATACGATAGTTTCCCGATGATCATCGCGCTGGCGCTCTCCACGCTAGCCTTCTTTTTCCCCCGGGATCGCGGCCTGCTCAGCTACCTGATTCCGACGCTGCTGTTGTTCGTCGCACTGACGCTCTACCAGCCCTGCGCCAACATCTTCATCGGGTTATATGGCGCCAATCTGATGATCAACTTCTTTAAAAACGGCCAGTCCCCTTGGCGTGAGACGCTATGGGTCGGGGTGGTATTACTGGTTACCAACTCGCTCTATGTCTTGATCATCGACCACTTATTGGCCTTGGGCGGCGGTAATCGTGGGAATATGATCGGGCCGCAGGATGCCCTCTACTGGCTGACGCAAGATTGGCTAATGCTGAAGAAGCTGCTGACCTTCGTCCTCAGCCGTGAACTGAAGTTCCTGTTTTACCCCGCCCTGCTGTGCGTACTCTGGGTCTACCTCCTACGCCTCCAGCAGATGTGGCGCGACGATGTACAGGGCCTAAACGGGCTGATCTCCTGGCTGATTACGCTCTGCTCGCCTCTAGTACTCTTCTTCGCCCTGCTCGGCCCATTATTCTTGCTGAAAGAGGGGGTAACCGACGTCCGCGTGTTATGCGGCTTCTCCGCCACCCTGTTCCTGTTCGCCCACGCGCTCTATCAAGTGGTGATGCGCTACCGGCCCAACTGGAGTTGGCTATGTATCTTGCCCCTGTTCTACTTCCTCGCCTTCAGTTTCCAGTATGGCAACGCGGTTAAAAACCAGCGTGACTATGAGGCACGCATCTTCGGGTGGCTAAGTTATGACCTGATCGCGCTCAACGCCACCGCCCACGGGAAGATCCTGGTGAATAACTATCCGGATACCGCGCCGGTAACACAGAAGATCGTCGAACATCAGGCGCTGATCGACATGATGTTCAGTCCGGCCTATAACTGGACCGCCCGGCGTATCATCGCCTCCTATGGCCTCAACAATGTCGATACCGGTTGGGGGCCGGACTACCGCGACAAGTTGAATGCCCTCTGTGGTGCCAGCACGCCGCCCTTGCGCGATAATAAATTCTACGCCATCTACTCATTCAATAACGACACGCTCGTCTGGTTGAAAAATAAATATTTCTCCGTCTGTGGTAAACCCCACTGACCTCGTGTGTTAGCCACACCTCATCCGCTAAATACTGCCTGGCAATCGCCGGGCAGTATTCACAAAACCCAGCCAAAAGAAAAACGGGCGAGGCTAAATCCACCGCCCGCTATTGATATAGGCCAGCAGCCAGGAGCGGAATAAAAAAAACACCGGCCTAAGCGGTGGCATTGATAATACCCCATAGGGGCGAACTAAAAGCCCTAACAAAAGGCGCTGCCGACTCAGAGCGCGTTAAGTCCAACGACAACAAGGCGAAGCCAAAATCGGTTGCTGAGTACCTTCCTAGACCGGGGTTTATGCAGAAATAAAAATTTATAAATTAGTTACATAAAAAAAATTGCCCGGCGCGCAGCGAGCACGCGACACTCATCTGGCTAATACTTGCGAATAATAACAATATGACCTGCCGCGTGATACGCCAACCAGCGCATCGCCAGGCAGGCCGATGATGTC
Source organism: Edwardsiella tarda ATCC 15947 = NBRC 105688 (assembly GCF_003113495.2). Classification (NCBI taxonomy): domain Bacteria; kingdom Pseudomonadati; phylum Pseudomonadota; class Gammaproteobacteria; order Enterobacterales; family Hafniaceae; genus Edwardsiella; species Edwardsiella tarda. Next base: position 1,584,534 of record NZ_CP084506.1, on the reverse strand, counting down.
ACACAGCACAGCGCGACCGCCAACGGCGGCGCCAAGGAGATCGTATGTTGATCCGTCAAGCCCAGGTCAGCGATGCCGAGCGCATCAATCCCCTATTTATCGCTTATCGTCAGTTTTACCACACCCCCTCCGATGCCGCGCAGACACTGCACTACCTACAGCAACGCCTGCGCAACGGCGAATCGGTGATCTTCTACGCCGAAGATGAGCAAGGGCAGTGTGTCGGTTTCACCCAACTCTATCCCCTGTTCTGCTCTCTGGAGATGAAACGCACCTGGCTGCTCTATGATCTGTTCGTCGATGCACAGGCGCGTCGTCATGGCGTCGCCGGATTGCTGATGCAACGCGCCGAGGCCTTCGCCCGCGAGAGCGGCGCGGCCTTTATCGGCCTGGATACGGCGACGGATAACCACGCCGCCCAGGCGTTGTACCAGGCGCAGGGCTATTGCCGTGATACCGCCTTCTACCACTATCAGTTGAATCTGTCAGCGTCATCCTAACGCACCCTAACGGTGGGGCGGCCCCATCCGCCGCCCCACACGCATCCCGCCTAGCCGCGCGCTCGACTCAACGCGCGCTCAGTCGCCGCGCCAACCGCTCCAACTTCACCATCAGGAGTAATGTGAGCACCACCAGTACGATGGTTAATGCGGCACCGTCGGCAATATTCCCGCGATCGGTCAGGCTAAAGATCGCCACCGGCAGCGTGGCCCATCCCGGCGGATAGATCATCATCGTCGCGCCCAACTCCCCCATCGAAAGCGACAGGCTCAACGCTAGCGCAGACAGCATCCAGGGCGCTAACAACGGTAGGGTGACATGACGCAGACAATAACCGGGCGTCGCCCCCAGACTCGAGGCCACATGCTCCAAGTCTGGCGCCAAGCGAGCCAATCCCGTCGTCACATTGCTAAAGGTGAAGGCCGAGATCAGCACGAAGTGGGCCGCCAACACGATCCACAGCGTACCATTCATCTGTAACGGCCCTTGGCTAAAGGCCACCAAGATCCCCAGCCCCACGGAGACGGAGGGAATGGCGCTCGGGAGATAGAAGAGCAAGCTCAGCCAACGCTGAGTCCTGGCGCCGTAACGTCGCAGCGCCAGCGCCGCCCAGACGCCGCATAGCAGGGCAAACAGGCTGGCGCCAAAGCCGACCGTCAGGCTGGCGAGTAACGCCTGCCAGGCCGCGCCGCTGAGGGCATTCACATAATGTTGCAGCGTGAATCCGCTGGGCAGAATGCCATTCCACTGTTGACTCAGGCTAGACATCAGGATCACCGCCAGCGGTAGCAAGAAGAGCAAGCCAAATAGCGTCGTCGCCAGCGCCCCGGCCACGGCGCGCCCCTTACGTGACCAAATCAGCATGCCTGACTCCTTACGCCACTGTGTGCCGTCGCCAGGCGATACAAGGCAAACAAGCCCAACGACAACACGATATTCATCAAGGCGATCATACAGGCGACGGCATAGTCGGACTCTAAGATCGCCTTGCTATAGACCATCATCGGTAGCGTGTTCACCCCCTTGGCGCCGATGAACAACACGATTCCGAACTCATTGGTGGTCAACAGCAAGCACAGGCTGCCACCCGCCAGCAAGGCCGGCTTCGCCGCCGGGAAGATCACCTGTGCAATCACGCGCGCCGGGCGGGCGCCGAGGATACTGGCGGCCTCCAACTGGCTGTGATCGATCTGGCGCAGGGCGGCGATCAGCGGACGCATCACCAGCGGCGTAAATACCGTGATCTCCGCCAGGATCACCCCCTGGATGGAGTAGAGGAAGTCCAACGGCGGCAGCGCCAAATCGAATAACTGCATCAGCAGACCATTGAACAACCCCGCCGAGCCATAGATAAAGGTGAACGCCAGGGTGATCAAGAAGGTCGGTAAGGCAATGAAGGTCTCCACCACCCGACCGATCAGGCCACTCGCCGGGAAAGGAATAAAGACCAAGATCAGCGCCAACACACTCCCCAGCAACAGACAGCCCGCCGTGGCGCACAGCGCGATCGTCAACGTATTGAACAACGCCGCGATGAAGCGCTTCGACGCCAGTACTTGCCAGAAGGTCTCCAGAGAGAGCTGCCCGGCGCCGTCACGTAGCGCCTGCTCGCCGATCAACAATAGTGGGTAGCAGAATAATATCAGCAGCACCAAGAGCGGTGGTAACAGCCAGAGTACCTGACGCTGCGTTAACGCCGGTTTTGCCCAGTTCATCGATAACTGCATCATGACTCCTCGATCAGGACCGCATCATCGGCTTCAAACCACAGCGCCAAGGCGTCCCCCGGACGGAGCGCCGGATCCCATCGCGTCATCACGACACGGAGCGTCTCACCGGCCACATCGCACAACAGATGGGTCAGATCCCCCTGCCAATGCCAGGAGCGCAGGGTCGCATTCAGACGATGACTCTGCGCACTCTGGGGCGTCAGGGTGATATGCTGTGGACGCAGGCACAACAAGGTGTGCTGACCATGTAATCCGCCACGGCTGAAGGCGCTGACCACCGTTCCGCCACAACTCACGCTCTGCTGGCCGGGTCCATGACGTCTGCCCAACGCCGTTGCCGTCAGCAGATTGGCGCGGCCAAGAAACTCGGCGGCGAAGCGGTTAGGCGGATGGTGATACAGGGCGCGTGTCTCGCCATGGGCGATCAGACTGCCCTCCTTCATGATGCCGATCTTATCCGCCAGGGTGAGCGCCTCGGTCTGATCATGCGTGACATACAGGATGGTCAACTCGGGGAGTTCGCGATGCAGACGGGCGATCTCCTCCACCATCGTGTGGCGGATCTGGGCATCCAACGCCGAGAGCGGCTCATCCAGCAACAGGACTCGGGGGCGAACGGCGATGGCGCGAGCGATGGCCACCCGCTGCTGCTGGCCGCCAGAGAGTTGGTGCGGGTAACGGTTAACATAGTCGCTCATGCCGACGATCTTCAGCGCCTCCTCGACACGCGCCGCGATCAGCGGCTTGGCTTGCTTCTGGGCACGCAGGCCGAAGGCGACGTTATCCCCGACTCGTAGGTGCGGAAATAGGGCATAATTCTGTACCACCATCGCCAAGCCACGCTGATAAGGCGGCAGGTGTGTCACCTCGCTGTCGCCGATGAGAATACGGCCAGCGGCGGGTTGAACGAAACCGGCCAAGGCACGCAGTACCGTCGTCTTCCCGGATCCCGACGGCCCGATCAACGCCAACACCTCGCCCGGCTCGATGGTGAGTGAGAGCGGTTTTAAGACCACATTACCGTGATAAGCCACGCGCAGCGCATCAAATTCGATACGGGACGATCCCTGCAGTGCCGCGCGCGGCGATGTCGTCGATTTCATTAACATGGCGGCTTACTCGCTATCGGTAACGCGGTGCCAACGGGCGATGTCGGCCGACAGCGAGAGGGCGACCTCATCCCAGTCCGGCTGCCAACTTTTCACCCCGGCCAGGGTAGCCTTGGCCGTTTGGTAGTTGGCGTCTTGCGGCGTCACATCATCGCGTACCGGCATCCCCCAGGAGAGCGCGCTGACACGCTGTTGCGCCTCCTGGCTCAACAGGAAGTCGATCAGTCGCTTCCCGTTCTCACTCTGCGGCGCACCCTGTACCAGCGCGATCACATAGGGAATGGCCAACGCGCTACGTTCGCCCTGGGCATCGGCCGGCCAGAAGATCCGGACGTTGGGATTACGCGCCATCTGCGCTAGGTTCATCTGCAAGTCGCCATTGGCCACATACAGCTCGCCCTTATTCACCAGCGCGGTCAACTTGCCCGTCGAGGCGGAGGGCCCGACGTTGTTGGCCTGCAACTGCGCCAGATAGGCGTAGCCCGCCTCCTTGCCAGCGAAACTGTGAAAGACCTGCAACATGACGGCCGTGCCATCGGCGGCCTGTCCCGGCGTCGAGTATTGCAGCTTATTCTTAAAGCGCGCATCCAGCAGATCCTGCCAGCTGGCTGGCGGGGTTTTCAGTCGCTTGTCATTGTAGATAAAGCTCAGGTAGTTCTTCACCAAGGGGGTGTAGTAGTCGGTGCTACCAGGGATCTGATCGGCCGCGGCGGGGCGAAAGGCGGCCAGCAGCTTTTCCGCCGCGGCACGCTGAATAAACGGCGGCGCGGTCACTAACACGTCGGCCTGTGGATTAGTCCGCTCCTTGGCCAGCCGCTCGACGACCACGCCTCCCCCGCCCTCCACATAGCGTACCGTGATACCCGTCGCCTGGGTGAAGGCGGCGAATTGCGCCTGATACCAACTGTTGTTGCCATCGTGCAGCCCATCGATCGAGTAGAGGGTGACGATCGGCGCGGCCCAAATCGGGGCGCTGCCCAGCGCGACGGCAGACAGCAGAGCGAGTGTGGAAAGTTTCATCGTAGTAGCCTCATGGGGACGTTACAGTTTTCTGGCCTATACCAGTTTTACCCATTACGCTAAACGGCTTTTATGACAATAGGATGAATCGACGAGGAAACGAGAACGGGATAGCCGGAAAAGACGCCGGCGAGAGGGAGCCGCTGGCCGAACAATCCATACCGACACGCTGCCTTAGCCAACGGCTGATGCCTAAGGCAGTCGGCAGTCGGCAGTCGGCAGTCGGCAGTCGGCAGTCGGCAGTCGCATGATGCCAGCGTGATACTCCCCAACCAGAGCCGCGCAAAGCGCCCCGCACGCAGCCGTAACGACGCGAAGCCGCGCCAATTAGTGCGTATCGACCTCGATACGCAGGCTATCATGACGCCAATACTCGATGTCGAGATCGAGCACCCGCCCATACTGATCGTAGTTGAGGCGGCGTAGCAACAGCGCTGGGCGCCCCTCCATCACCCCCAAGGCCTGCGCGGCGGGACGCGGCATCGCGCTGGGATAGAAAGAGAGGTGCATGCTGGCATAACACAGTTGGTAATGGCGCTGATACACCTCCGTCAGGCTGCCATTCAGATCGTGGCGCAGCAACTCCGGCACCCGCGCTGGCAGGCAGTGGTTCTCGCAGTAACAGATCGCGCGATCATCGGCATAACGCACGCGCTTGAGTAGATAGATCTGATCGCAGGGTTGCAGCTGCAAAGGTGTCATCGCCTCCAGCGGCACGGCAAGTAACTCCCCGCTCAGTAGCCGGGTCTGTGCGACCCGCCCCTGCTCACGACACAACTGATGGAAGTTGGTGTTCTGCGTCGGATCGAGCCACAGGCGCTGTGGCGTCACAAACCAACCGCGCCGATCGGCGCGATAAATGATGCCGCCCGCCTCCAACTGCGCCAGGCTCTCGCGGATGGTGATGCGTGTGGTATTGAAGCGCGCACAGAGCTCGCGCTCAGAGGGCAACTTATCGCCACATTTCAACGCCCCACTCTCGATATGCGCCTGGAGTTGCGCCTTGATGGAAAGGTATTGCGGGATGTCACCAGAGATCGCTTTCATGCTCGTTCACCGTCACGGTTGTCTGGCGATATTATACAGAGATTGATGAATTTTTTGTTGCAAACCGATTTTCCCTTTGACCCGGAGTGGGCCATGTCGCCATGATAACCCTAATCTGGTATAGACCAATGGTGAAATCATGACTGCTCGTAATACCCTACTGCTCACGCCCGGCCCGCTGACCACCTCATCCAGCGTAAAGCGTGCGATGCTCTTCGATAGCTGTACCTGGGATGATGACTACAACCATGGCGTGGTCGAACCGATCCGCCGTCACCTCACCGCCCTGGCGACCCCTGCCGCCGACTATACCGCCGTCCTGTTGCAAGGCAGCGGCAGCTATGCCGTCGAGGCGGTGCTCGGCAGCGCGCTCGGCCCACAAGGTAAGGTATTGATCATCAATAACGGCGCCTACGGCGCGCGCATGGCCGAGATGGCGACCCTGATGGGCATCGCCCACCAGGTCTACGACTGCGGCGAGCTCGCCCGCCCCGATCTGGCCGAGCTGGCGGCATACTTACAGGCCGATCCGACCATCAGCCACCTCGCGATGGTGCACTGTGAAACCACCACCGGGATGCTGAACCCGATCCGCGAGGTGGGCGAACTGGCGCGCCGCCACGCCAAGATCTACCTGGTCGATGCCATGAGTAGCTTCGGCGGCATTCCACTGGATATGGCCGAGTTGGGCATCGACTTTCTGATTAGCTCGGCCAACAAATGTATCCAAGGGGTGCCCGGCTTCGCCTTCGTCATTGCCCAGCGCGAACGCCTGGCGGCCTGCGCCGGTCGCTCACGTTCGCTGTCGTTGGATCTCTACGCCCAATGGCGCTGCATGGAGGATCACGGCGGCAAGTGGCGCTTCACCTCGCCGACCCATACCGTGCTGGCTTTCGCCCAGGCGCTGCGGGAACTGGAGGCGGAGGGTGGCATCGAGGCACGCCACCAGCGCTATCACACGAATCAGCGCCGCCTGGTCGCCGGCATGCGTCGGCTCGGCTTCCAGCCGCTGTTGGACGACGAGCTACACTCGCCGATCATCACCGCGTTTTATTCACCCAGCAGCCCACACTACCGTTTCGCGGACTTTTACCAGCGTCTTAAACAGCAGGGCTTTATCATCTATCCCGGCAAGGTATCGCAGAGCGACTGCTTCCGCATCGGCAACATCGGTGAGGTCTACCCCGCCGACATCGACGCCCTGCTCCAGGCCATTCAACAAGCCATCTATTGGCAACAGTAAGGACACACCATGCAACGTATTCAGGCCGTTATTCTCGATTGGGCAGGGACTACCGTCGACTTTGGTTCTTTCGCCCCGACCCAGATCTTCGTCGAGGCGTTTCGTCAGGCATTCGACATCGAACTGACCCTGGCTGAGGCTCGGGTGCCGATGGGACTGGGCAAGTGGCAACACATCGAGGCGTTGGGGCGCTTGCCCAGTGTCGATGCCCGCTGGCAAGCCAAATTTGGCCGGGCGATGCGTGCCGACGATATCGATGCGATCTACAACGCTTTCATGCCATTACAGATCGCCAAGGTCGTCGATTTCGCCACGCCAATTAGCGGCGTCGTCGAGACCATCGCCACCCTACGCGCCAATGGGATCAAGATCGGCTCCTGCTCCGGCTACCCCCGCGCGGTGATGGAGCGCCTGGTCGTAGCCGCCGCCCATCAGGGCTATGCACCGGACAACTGGGTCGCAACCGATGACCTCGCCGCCGGCGGCCGTCCCGGCCCCTGGATGGCGCTGCAGAATGTCATCACCTTGGGCATCGACGCCGTCGCGCATTGCGTCAAAGTCGACGATGCCGTCCCGGGGATCCTTGAGGGACTCAACGCCGGGATGTGGAGCGTCGGCCTGGCGATCTCCGGCAACGAGTTTGGCGCCACCTGGGAGGCGTACCACGCCATGGCGGATGACGAAAAGGCGCGCCGCCGCACCCTGGCCGCCGAGAAGCTGTACGCCGCGGGCGCGCACTATGTGGTCGACACCCTGGCGGATCTGCCGGCGGTGATCGCCCAGATCGATCGGCGCCTGGCGCGTGGCGAACGTCCCTAAGCCCCCACCCCGCCCGGCCTCTGCGCCGGGCCTCCTCAGCCGGTAAGCCATGCTCACCCACTGCCACCTTCGCCGTATCCTACCCGGCACCAGCGAGCCGGCGGGTACGGAAGACGCTGGGGGAGCACCCCGCCAGGCGACTGAAGAAGCGGGTGAAGTAGGCGGGATCTTTAAAGCCTAACTGGTAAGCAATCTGATGTACCGAGCGGTCACTAAATAACAGCAGACGCTTCGCCTCGCGTAATTGCCGTTCGAAGATCAATCGCTTCGGCGAACGATTGGTGAAACGGCGGCACATATCAGCCAGGCGTGACTCGGTGATCCCCAGTTGGCGCGCATACTCGGCCACCGGCAGATGCTCGGGGTAACGCGTATCGATCAATTGGTTGAAACGACGAAAACGCTGGATCTCCCCACGCATGACACACAGGTTGCGTTCGCCCAACGGTACGTTGCGCAGCAGCAGCGTAAAGGCCGCCTGCGCTAGCAACGCCAAGGTATGCTCATAACCCGCCAACTGCGCTGTCGCCTCGCGTTGAATCAACGCCCAATAATGATTAAGCGTCGCTAGCTCCTGGGGCTTATCCGCTAACGACAGGCAAACCCCGGGGATATCCAGCCACGCCTCACGCCCTCCTTGATAAGGGTAGAGACTCTCAAGCAACGGCCAGATCAACTCTTGACGCACCGTCAACACATGCCCCTCGCTATCCGGCTCGGTAAAGAAGGCATGTGGCGTCGAAGGCGGCGTCAGCACGAACAACGGCGCCTGTAGCGCATAGCGTTGATCGTCGAGAAACAACTCAATTTGCCCGGTATTCAACACATGCATTTGGAAGAAGTGATCGTGGCGATGGACATGCATATCACGGCCAAAGAATGCTGCCAGACGCGAGAACGATTGATAATAGACGCCTTCCGCCCCCTGTGCCTCATGATAATCGTGGGCCAGATCGAGATTGGCGACAACCGGTTCGTTCATCGTGATAACCCTCCAGGCAAGAACAAACGGGCCCGACTCGGCCCGTGACACTTAGGGCGTAGCGCGAGGACGTGAAGCCTGCATCGGGATCCACCACACCAGAAGGGCACCAACGACCAACAACCCAGCGACAAAGTAGAGGCCAGAGTTGAAGCTCCCCGTCTGATCCTTCAGCCAACCGATCAGCAGCGGACTGATACCGGAACCGATATTGCCCACGGCGTTGATCACGGCGATCCCCACCGCCCGTGCACGCAGACTGATCGACTGATCCGGCGTGGTCCAGAAGATGGCCATCGCCGTGAACGACCCCACGGAGGCCATGATGATGCCGATCAACTGCAACAGGCTATGCTGGGTCGCCGAAGCCAACAGCCAGCCGACGGCGGCGAACAGGTAAGGCAGGCAGGTGTGCAGCTTGCGCTCCTGGAGACGATCGGAGCGGCGGCTCCACCATACCATGCCGGCGATGGTACAGACCTGGGGGATGGCCGCCAACAGGCCGATGACAATGTTACTGCTGCCCTGATTGAAGCTCTGCAGGATCTGCGGCGTCCAGATGTTAACCGCACTCAGGGTGTTGGTCAGGCAAAAGTAAGCCAAGGTATACATGACCACCACCGGGGTGAAGATCTCACGCCACAGGCTGCGCCGTTGCAATGCACGGTGACTCACGCCCCCTTCCGGCTGCACCAGCTCCAGCTTATCCTCCTCCATCATCGCTTGCAGAGTCTGCTTATCGCTCGTCGTCAACCACTTGGCCTTAGCCGGCGTATCATCCAAATAGAACCAGACGACGACCCCCAGCAACACCGAGGGGAATCCCTCCAACAGGAATAGCCATTGCCACCCCTTCAGGTCCAAGATGCCATCCAGCGCCATGATATAGCCGGACGCCGCCGAGCCTAGCGCCATGGTGACGGGCATCGCCACCATAAATAGCGCGTTGGCCCGAGCGCGAAAATAGGCGGGGAACCAATAAGTAAGATAGACCAGCACCCCGGGCAGGAAGCCCGCCTCAGCAATACCGACGATCATTCGCAACACATACAGACTCGTGGGACCGGTCGCAAACATGGTCGCTGTCGAGGCGATGCCCCAACAGACCATGATGGTAGCGATCCAGCGCCGCGCCCCGACGATCCCCAGCATGATATTGCTGGGAATACCGAAGATGACATAAGTGGCATAGAACAGCGTCGTCGCCAGACCAAACATGGTCGCGCTCAACCCGAGATCCCGCCCCATGGTGAGGCCCGCGAAGCCGATGTTAATACGATCGAGAAAGGAGGCGACAAACAACACGAACAGAAACACGATCAGGCGGCGGAATAGCTTATTAATAACAGCCTGTTGTTGTGCATTGAGTTGCTTATGACGCTCGGCGGGATTAGCCGAACTATTCCCTATGGTCGGTGACTCGCTCATCGTGCTGCCCTCAAGTGATTGCCCATTATGGTCGGTATTGCGCCGTGACTCAGTACACACCCGGCGCCGTCTGTGGCCTGGTAGTGCCGAAGCGGGCGGCTAACGCCTCGGCGGCTCGCGCTAAAAGTGTGGTATCGACCCCCACCGCCACAAATAACGCCCCGAGTTCCAGGTAACGTTGCGCCATCTCCGGCTGCGCCATCAAAATGCCGGGGGCCTTACCCGCCGCCTTGATTTGGGCGATCGCCTGCTCGATCGCCGCCTGAACGGTCGGATGCGTCGGCTGGCCGGCCAAGCCCATATCGGCGCTCAGATCCGCCGGGCCGATGAACACGCCGTCCACCCCCTCCACCGCGAGGATCTGCGGGAGATTACCCAGCGCCGTGCGGGTCTCGACCTGTATCAACACACATACCTCATCGTCGGCGCGTTGCAGATAGTCGTCGATCCGGTTCCAGCGTGAGGCTCGCGCCAGGGCACTCCCCACCCCACGGATCCCCTGAGGCGGATAACGCGTAGCGCGTACCGCCGCCTGCGCCTGTGCCGCGTCTTGTACCATCGGGATCAACACGCTCTGTGCGCCGATGTCTAGCAACTGTTTAATCTGCACGGCATCGTTCCAAGCGCTACGTACAACCGGATGACTAGGGTAAGGGGCAATGGCTTGCAACTGTCCGAGGATAGTCTGGACATTATTCGGCGCATGTTCGCCGTCGATCAGGAGCCAATCGAAACCACTCCCCGCTAACAGTTCGGCGCTATAGGGGCTACACAGACCCAGCCAGAGGCCAATCTGCGCGCGCCCATCCCGTAGTGCCTGCTTAAAGGTGTTATGTAATACGGCGTGGTTCATTTTCTCTCCTTAGACAAACCGACAACTGATGGCGCCCAGCGGGCCATAGTCGACATGGAAGGTATCCCCCTGACGTGCCGCCACCGGGCGGGTAAAGGAGCCGGCCAGAATGATCTGCCCCGCCTCCAGCTGCACCTGGTAAGGGGCGAGTCTATTCGCCAACCAGGCCACGCCATTGGCCGGATGATTCAACACGGCGGCGGCGACCCCGGACTCCTCAATCACCCCGTTGCGATACAACAACGCACTGATCCAACGTAGATCTAAGGCCTCTGGCTTGATGGGACGCCCGCCCAAGATCACCCCGGCGTTCGCGGCATTGTCCGCGATGGTGTCGAAGACCTTGCGCGGCCGACCACTCTGGTGATCGACGTTATGGCTGCGCGCGTCGATCAACTCCAAGGCAGGGATGACGTAATCCGTGGCGTTATATACGTCGAACAGGGTACAGTTCGGGCCACGTAACGGCTTCGCCAGAATAAAGGCCAACTCGACCTCGATACGGGGCACGATGAAGCGATCCGTCGAGATCTCTCCCCCGTCGGCAAACAGCATGTCGTCGAGTAACGCGCCATAATCCGGCTCCGTAATCTGCGAGCTGATCTGCATCGCTCGCGACGTTAGGCCGATCTTATGGCCCACCAAACGGCGCCCGGCGGCGATCTTCTGCGCCACCCAGGCACGCTGGATGGCGTAAGCATCCTCAAGCGTGATCTGTGGATACTCCAAGGAGAGCGCCCGGATCTGTACACGGCTCTGTTCCGCCTGATCCAGGCGACGAGCGAGGCTCTCGATGAGCGAGTGAGCTAACATCAATTCGTTCCCTTATCGTCAAGTCCACCGAAGCAGAGGTACTTCACTTCGAGATAATCCTCGATACCATAGCGCGACCCTTCACGCCCTAACCCGGACTGCTTGATGCCGCCAAACGGCGCCAACTCATTGGAGATCAGCCCCTCATTAATGCCGACCATGCCGCACTCCAACGCCTCCGCCACCCGGTAGATCCGACCGATGTCACGCGCATAGAAGTAGGCTGCCAGCCCCGATTCAGTCTGATTGGCCAGTCGGATGGCCCCCTGTTCATCGTGAAATTTGATCAGCGGAGCGACGGGGCCGAAAGCCTCCTCATGGGCGATACGCATCGACTCATCAACGTCACGCAGAATGGTCGGCTGGAAGAACAGACCGCCCAAGGAATGCGGCGCGCCGCCGCTCACCAGGGTTGCGCCCCGTGCCAGAGCGTCGTCGATCAACGCCTGGACTTTATCCAGCGCCGCCTGATTGATCAGCGGCCCCTGCTGCGCGCGGGGATCGCTGGCTGGCCCGACCCGCAGCGTCGCGACCACCTCGGCGAAACGGGTGACGAAGCGTTCATAGATCCCGGCCTGTACCAGGATGCGGTTGGCACAGACGCAGGTCTGACCGCTGTTACGAAACTTCGCCGACAGAGCCCCCTGAACCGCGGCCTCCAGATCGGCGTCGTCGAATACGATAAAGGGAGCATTGCCGCCCAGCTCCAGAGAGAGTTTCTTCACCGTCGCCGCGCTTTGCGCCATCAGCTGCTTGCCGATGCGAGTTGAGCCGGTAAACGACAGCTTGCGCACCAGCGGGCTCTGGGTCATACAGGTGCCGATGGCCGCCGCATCCAGCCCCGGCACGATATTCAACACCCCCGCCGGCAGTCCCGCCGCCTCCGCCAACGCCGCCAGTGCCAGCGCCGACAGCGGCGTCTCCGGCGCTGGCTTTAGCACCACACAGCAACCGGCGGCCAGCGCCGGTGCAACCTTGCGGGTGATCATGGCGTTGGGGAAATTCCATGGCGTGATCGCCGCAACCACGCCGATCGGTTGCTTGATGGTACTGATACGCTGACCGGGAAGCGGACTGGGGATCGTCTCCCCATAAGTGCGCTTCCCCTCCTCGGCAAACCACTCGATAAAGCTGGCACCATAGGCGATCTCCGCCAACGCCTCGGCGTGCGGCTTGCCCTGCTCCCGGCTGAGTAACTGCGCCAGCGCCTGGCGATGCCCCCCGATCAGATCGTACCAACGCCGCAGGATTAACCCACGCTGCTTGGCCGTCTGGGCGCGCCAGGCGGGAAGCGCCCGTTGAGCGGCCCGGATTGCCTGTTGGCAGGCCTCTGCGCCCATATCGCTGACGCGTGCAATGCACGCACCACTGGCCGGATCGGTTACCGCAAAGGTGGCACCGTCGGCGGCATCGAGCCAGCGGCCATCGATGTAGGCCTGGTGGCGCAACAGCACCACGGGTTTACTTCTCATGATTTCTCTCTCCGGGTAACAGGCAGTACAGATGACGCGGGACGCGTTGCACGGCCAGCCGCTGACTTAACCAGCTCAGCGCAGCGCACAGCGCCATCAGCAATGTCATGGTGAACGGGGTATCATCCTGTAGGGCTGACAGCAGCAGGCTGGCGCCAGCCCCCAACGCGAACTGGCACGAAACCGCCAAGGCCGTCGCACTGCCCGCCTGCTCCGCGCGCGGTAACAATAGTTGCGACAGACTATTAGCACCGATAGCATTCACCAGCGATATATACAGCATCACCAAGGGCGCGATCAGCGCCACCCCCTGGCGGTAGCTGGCCAGCAGTAGCAGGCCGAAGATCACCTGAGCACCACTCTGCCAAGACAGCAGGCGTGCCAGGCTGTAGTGACGCAGTAGGCGCACATTGAGCAGCAGCAACAGGATCATCCCCAGCACATTGCCCGCGAACAGCAGGCCATAGGCGTGGGGAGACAGTTGGAAATAACGGATATAGACGAACGGTGAGGCGCTGATAAAGGCGAACATCCCGGCGAAGGAGAACGACAACGTGCCGATGGCCGCCATCGCCCGACGATCGCGCAGTAGCAGACCATAGTGATGAAACGCTACCCACAGGCCGCCCGACGAAGGCGACGCGCTCGTGGGCAATGTCTCCGGCAACAGTCGCCACACCAACAGCCCGCTGAGGCAGCCACAGAGCGTGAGTAACCCAAAGATGGCCTGCCAGTCGAACCAGGTCAGCAGCGCGCCGCCTAACAGCGGCGCCAGCAAGGGTGCCGCCATAGTCACCAGCGTCATCAACGACAACACCCGCGGTAAGACCTGGGCGTGATAGACATCACGAGCGATCGCCCGAGCCATCACCACCGCGGCGCCGCTCCCAAACGCTTGCAGGACGCGCAATGCCACCAGTTGCCATACATTACTCACCTGAGTACAGAGCAGACTCGCGCAGGCGAATAGCAACAAACCGCTCAGTAACAACCGGCGCCGACCGAGGCGATCGCTCAACGGCCCATAGAGCAACATCCCGATACACAGACCGAGAAAAAACGCGCTCAGTGTCAGCTGCATCTGCCCGGTCGTCGCCTGTAGGCGTTGCGCCATGGCGGGCAAGGCCGGCAGATACATGTCGATAGACAGGGGGCCGAACGCCACCAGCGATCCCAGCAGCGGGATCAGCCAGCGGGGCGGACGCTGAACGAAGGCCGAGCTCATGCTACGCATGCCTAGGATCTCGCCACATCCGCAAACAACGCGTGTACGTTGTTTTGCTTGTAACTCAACTCTGCTGGCAACACCTCAATCACCAACGAAAGGGCCAGGTAACGCTGCGCCATCAGGGGGGCGAAGTGCTGCTGGATCAAGGCGAAGAGTTGCTCTCCCACCTGCTGTTGGCACGCCAAGCTGCGTCCGGCGCCGATCTTCAACGTCATATGCACGAAGGCATAATCGTGACGCCCATCGGCCATCTGCCAGGTATCCAGCCAGATGGCGCGGCTACGGATCCCCGCCAGGGGGAAGAGTCCGGTTCCAAAGAGAAATGCATTGACCTGGGCAAACAGCGCCGGCAGATCGGCCTCGCGACGAATATTGTCGCTACACTCAGCGTAGAAATGGGGCATATCGACTCCTCGCGGACTAGGCAGCCACCGCCGGCAACGGGAATACCGCATTCACTTGGCCGGTACCTGAACTGGCGAATAACTCAGTGACGAACTCGACCTGTCCGTCATACCGATCCCAGCCTAATAGGCCAAGCAACATCACCGTGTCATGCATGTTGCCCTCGCCGAAACAGTAGTGGGCATACTCCGGCAACATGGCGCAAAACTCGTCGAAACGCCCCTCTTTCCACAATTTGACCACCCGTTCATCCATCTGACGATCGAACTCACGGGTATAACTGTGCATTCCTTGTTCGGCCCGTTGATCATCAATAAAACGGTGTGATAACGAACCGCTCGCCAGCACCGCTACCTTACCGGCGTACTGTTCGATGGCTTTGGCGATCGCCTCGCCCATCTTGCGACTGTCGGCGAAGTCATGGACGGTACAAAAGGCGGAGATGGAGATCACCTTAAAGTGACGATCGGCATTCATATAGCGCATCGGCACCAGCGTGCCGTACTCCAGCGCCAGGCTGGCGATATTGTGGGCCTGGGCACGAACGCCGAGACGACACGCCTCGTCGGCAATCAGTTGGCCCAGTTCGGGGTTACCGTCATACTCATAGGGCATATCGCGAATAAAATGCGGCAGCTCATGGCTGGTATAGACCCCAGAGAAGTGGGCGCTACAATTGATGTGGTAGGCGCTGTTGACCAGCCAGTGGGTATCGAACACGATGATGGTGTCGACGCCCAACTCGCGGCAACGGCGGCCGATCTCTTTATGCCCCTCGATCGCCGCCTGACGACACCCCTGGTGTTTTCCCGGCAATTCCGACAGGTACATTGACGGCACGTGGGTGATCTTGGCGGCTAACGCTAACTGTCCCATATGATTTCTCCTGAAAGTACGGTGCGTATGTAGTTGTGATAGAACGCATTGCTCCCGGTTGATGAAGGACGCCGCCCGCTACGCCCTTCCCAGGCAACACACCCGTCGGCGAGCGAGTGACGCCAGCAACGCCCCTCGTCGACCGACAACGACGTCACCTCTCATACTCCCCAACGCGGAATCGGATGATCCCCGAGAGAGAGACAGACGTTCTTCATTTCGGCGAACACCTCGAAGCTGTACTCCCCACCTTCACGCCCAGTACCGGAGGCCTTTACCCCGCCGAAAGGTTGGCGTAGATCGCGCACATTCTGGGTATTGATGAACACCATGCCCGCCTCTATGCTGCGTGCTAGGCGATGAGCCTTGCCGATATCCTGGGTCCAGATGTAAGAGGCCAGGCCATACTCGACAGCGTTGGCCAGACGCAATCCCTCCGCCTCGTCTTTAAACGGCAGCAGGCAAGCTACCGGTCCGAAGATCTCCTCCTGAGCGACTCGCATGCGATTGTCGACATCGGCCAACACCGTCGGGCGCAAGAAGTTGCCCTGACGCAGATGCGCGGGTAAATCACTGGGCTTCTCCGGTCCCCCGGCCAACAGCGTGGCCCCCTCTTCGATGCCAAGACGGATATAACCGGAGACCTTCTCCCAATGCTGGCGACTGATCAGTGCGCCGACCTGTGTCTGCGGATCTCGTGGATCACCGACCCGCAAGCGGTTGGCACGCTCGGCGAAACGCCGAACGAACTCCGGGTAGATCTGCTGCTGGATGAAGATGCGTGAACCCGCGGTGCAACGCTCACCGTTGATGGAGAAGATGGTGAATAACGCGGCATCCAGCGCACGCTCGATATCGGCGTCAGCAAAGATCAACACCGGTGACTTTCCCCCCAACTCCATGGAGTACTTCTTCAGGCCAGCACTCCTCATGATGGCACGCCCGGTGGCGGTGCCGCCGGTGAAGGAGATGGCGCGCACATCGGGATGACGCACCAAGGCATCGCCCGCCGTGGCGCCATACCCCTGAACCACATTCAAGACGCCGGCAGGAATACCCGCCTCCAGCGCCAACGCCCCGAGACGATCGGCACTCAACGGTGACAACTCAGACATCTTCAATACCGCGGTATTACCCAATGCCAGACAAGGCGCGACCTTCCAGGTCGCCGTCATAAACGGCACGTTCCATGGCGACACCAACGCGCACACGCCGACCGGCTGAACCAAGGTGTAATTCAGCATCTGGTCGTCGACGGGATAGGTACGGCCATTCATCTGCTGACAGATCTCGGCGAAGAAATCGAAGTTATGCGAGGCGCGTGGGATCAAGACGTTTTTGGTCTGCTGGATCGGTAAACCCGTATCGCGCGTCTCCAGCTCGGCGATCGCCGCTACCTCTTGATCGATCAATGATCCGAGACGCCGCATCAGACGGGCACGCTGCTTCATCGGCAGATTGGCCCACTTGGGGAAGGCCTGTTTAGCGGCGGCGACAGCCTGCGCAATCTCGGTCTGATCACCCGCGGCCACTTCCGCCAAGACGTCGCCCGTCGCCGGATCGAGGGTCGTGAAGTAATCCTGACCAGCGACATTCTTACCGTTAATCCAATGGTTAATACGTTTCATCCTGCGATCTCCTTGTACTCGGCCTCACTGACGATACGGTTACTCAAACGCGCAACGCCCTCCACCTCGACCACCACCTCGTCACCGGGCCGGACATCGGCCAATCCCTTCGGCGTACCCGTGGCGATCATGTCACCGGGTTGCAGGGTGATAAATTCACTCAGGTAAGCGATCAGGTAGGGAATGGAGAAAATCATGTCGCCCGTGTTGCCACGTTGACGCAACTCACCGTTAACCCAGGTGCTGAGCGTCAGGTTATGAGGATCGGGCACCGCCTCGCGCGCCACGATCCAAGGGCCGATCGGCGTCAAGGTATCGCGACTCTTCACGCGTAGATTCGGGCGATAGTAGTTCTCGAGATAATCGCGTACGGCGTAGTCGTTACACACGGTGTAACCCGCGACATACTCCATCGCCTGTGCCGCTGAAACGCGGCACGCGCGTCGGCCGATCACCACCACCAACTCCGCCTCATAGTGCATGTAGTCCAGATTATCTGGTCGTACAGACACCTGGTTATGACCGGTCAACGTATTCGCCGCCTTGATGAATACCAGCGGTTCCTCCGGTGCCTGGAATGCCAGTTCGCTAGCATGGTCGGCATAGTTAAGCCCTAATGCGAATAACGTGCCGCCGGTCACGGGCGGCAGCCACTGCACCTGCTCGGCGCCGAGGGTGGTCCCGTCCGCCAACACTACGCGCTGCTGTTGGTCCACGCGGACTGACAAAATCTCGCCTTGATACTGAATACGCGCCTGCCTCATGCCGCATCTCCCTGTGTGACCACGAGATTCTCCAACGTGGGAAAGCCGGCCGCCCGTACGCTGACGCGATCGCCGGGTTTAATGGTCACCCGCTGTTGGGGTGTACCAAGTAGGATCACATCGCCGGGTTGCAAGGTAGCAAAGTCACTCAATGCACTCAGCAACTGCGGCGCGGAACGCAGCAGATCGGCCGTCGACCAACGGTCAACCTCAACATCATTGATTGCAGTAATGATCGT
The DNA here is from genome assembly GCF_003113495.2 of Edwardsiella tarda ATCC 15947 = NBRC 105688. Lineage (NCBI taxonomy): Bacteria > Pseudomonadati > Pseudomonadota > Gammaproteobacteria > Enterobacterales > Hafniaceae > Edwardsiella > Edwardsiella tarda. The sequence continues at coordinate 1,566,377 of NZ_CP084506.1, read as the reverse complement.
CAACGTCGCTATTTGCTCGGCAGGCAGTACCACCCAGTCACCCAGCGGACAGAAACCATCACGACATTTAGCCTTGATGGCGGGCCGATAGAAGCTGGATTCCGGCAAGCTGACCTCATTGGCGAGGGCAAAGCCTGCGATAAATTCTGCCGCCTGCTGCACACTGACCTGATGTGCTCGCCGCCCCACCACCAGCGCCAACGTAGCGCCGCTTAACACCTGTTCACCGGCAGGATGTGGGATCGCCGCGCCACTGGGGATGACCGTGTTACGAGGTTTAATAAACCACACCGGCGTCTTAGGTGGCTCCTGATAGGGGGGCGAGTGAAACTGTGCATCCCAGGCAGCCAGTTGACTGCGATGGTTCAGGGCGACAGCAAAGACGGTGCCTTCCATTCCTCTCTCCTTTAGCTTGCACATAACGGGGCGTGACAGGCTTATTGTTAACATATTAATGAAATCCTTTTACACGCTGTACGCGTTTTAAACAACCGCCACGCGCAAAACTGTGATCTCGATAACATTGTATTTACATTTTATTAAATTAATTCTTTGTTATCATGCAGATAGATATATCTTCACAGTGTTTTAGTGCATCGTTATTAACTTAATATTAACCAATGCGCGCAGCATTAATTTCATTAACCTATTAACGATCATGGGTGGTGAGGAATGGCGGGCATCGAGAGAGTGACTAGGCTACAATCGGAAGAAGGCTGAGGGGTATATGGCGACCGGTAGGCGCCTAACGAACGATTGAATGGATTGAAGAACTATGCATGAGTCACTGACCATCGCTCTGTTACAGGCACGCGAAAGCGCGATGGGTTTCTTCCGCCCGATATTGAAACGCTACAACTTAACCGAGCAGCAGTGGCGTGTGATCCGTGTCTTGGCTGGGAATCATTCTGTCGATTTCCATCAATTGGCCAGCCAAGCTTGTATATTACGTCCCAGTTTGACCGGGATCCTGTCACGGATGGAGCGGGACGGGCTGATCTTTCGCCTGAAACCTGTCAACGATCAGCGCAAGTTATATGTCTCCCTCAGCCAGCAGGGACAGACGTTGTATGAGCAGGCTCGCGCGCAGATTGAGGCGGAATACCAAGCCATCGAACGCGCCTTCTCCAGCGAAAAAATGGCGCAACTGACAACGTTGCTGGAAGCGTTTATTGCCCTGGGCACGCGCCAGCAGACGGGACAAGAGAAAATATCCGACGATACTCCTCACCTTGAACCCCAAGATTGAGACGACCTCCCCATACGGCGGCGATATAACGGAAACGGTCAGACGTCCGCCGTCCCTCCGCCGCCACGAACAATCACACCAAAAAAATAACATACTATTAACAGTGTCGTGGCGAGCACCTTGCCTATCACTTCACGCCCTCAGGTAAATAACCCGTTGCAGCAGAATTCCCCATCATGATCACACTTCTATCGCTGCTAGGGAAAAGTACAAGTTTTTACCTGAATTTTACATTTCATTAAACTTATTACTCCCCATAATCGGTAACCGTGCCCCATCGACACGGATGAACGCATAGGCTTACCCGGCCTATCGCCGACGCCACGCGACTGCATAGCACGCTTACTCAATCAAAGGAGCCTGAGCGATGATGACCACCGACAACCCCATGCTGGACAAGTTACGTCCGATTTTGCCGCAGATTGCTGCCAATGCCACGCTAGCTGAGCGCGAACGCCGTGTCCCGGCAGAGAACATCGCCTTGCTAAAAGGCATCGGTATGCATCGCATGTTCCAACCCAAGACCTATGGCGGCCTGGAGATGTCGCTACCGCAGTTCACCGACTGCGTCGCCGCGCTGGCAGGCGCCTGCGGTGGCACGGCTTGGGCCTTCAGTTTGCTCTGTACCCATAGCCATCAATTAGCAATGTTTTCCCAACGCTTACAGGATGAAATCTGGGGCACCAATCCCGATGCCACCGCCAGTAGCAGCATCGCCCCATTCGGTCGCATAGAAGAGGGCGACGGCGGCGTCTATCTCAGCGGTGAAATGGGCTGGAGCAGCGGCTGCGACCACGCCGACTGGGCGATCGTGGGTTTCAATCGTATCGATGCCATGGGCGAGAAAATCTACTGTTTCGGCGTGATCCCTCGTCAGGAGTACCAGATCCGCGATGACTGGTACGCCAGCGGCATGAGCGGCAGCGGATCGAAGACGCTGATCATCGAAAACACGTTTATTCCCGAGCACCGTATCGAGATCGCGAAGAACATGATGGAGGGACGCTCGCGCGGCTTTGGGCTCTATCCGGAGAGTGACCTCTACTATGCCCCCTATCGCCCCTACTTCGCCTGTGGCTTCGCCGCCATCGGCTTAGGGATCGCCGAACGCATGCTCGTTGCCTTTAAAGAGAAGACCCAGAATCGCGTACGCGCCTACACCGGCGCCCGTGTCGGCACCGCCACACCGGCCTTGATGCGCCTGGCTGAATCGACTCATCAGGTCGCCGCCGCTCGCGCCTTCCTGGAGAAGACCTGGCAGGAGCACGCCGCATTTGGCCGTCAGCATCGCTATCCGACCCGCTCCGAGTTAGCCTTCTGGCGCACCAATCAGGCCTATGCGGTGAAGATGTGTATCGCCGCCGTGGATCGCTTATTCTGCGCCGCCGGCGCCACCAGCTGGTTGAGTGATAACGAAATGCAACGCCTGTTCCGCGACGCCCACATGACCGGTGCCCACGCCTACACCGATTACGATGTCTGCGCCCAGATCCTGGGGCGTGAACTGATGGGGCTAGACCCCGATCCCAGCATGGTTTAACCACCGAGGATGTTGTGATGATGCAGACTACAGGGAATTGCCTCGACCCACGCGCCTTGCGTCAGGTGCTGGGAAACTTTGCCACCGGCGTAACCGTAATCACCACCGCCGGCCTCGACGGCGTCGATGTCGGCATGACGGTCAACAGCTTTAACTCCGTTTCACTCGATCCCCCCTTGATCTTATGGAGCATCGATAAGCGTGCTGGCAGCTATCCACACTTCGCTCAGGCCAGCCACTTCGCCGTGAATATTCTCGCCGCCGATCAGATCGCGCTTTCCAACCGCTTTGCGCGCCCGGCAGAAAATAAGTTCGCGGGACTGGAATATGCACGCGGCATCGCCGATATACCGTTACTGCATGACTGCGCCGCCCGTTTCCAGTGCGAAAAGTACCAACAGATCGATGCCGGTGATCACTGGATCTTGATTGGCAAGGTCGTCACCTTCGACGACTTCGGGCGCGCTCCACTGCTGTACTGCCAAGGCGCTTATTCGCTGGTGCTGCCCTATCCGCGCTCCGTCGAGGAATCCCCGGCACCCGGCGCGGAGTCGATGCCGCTCGAGGACAACATCTACTATCTCCTCACCCAGGCCCTACGCAGTTACCAAACCTACTACCAACCGCACCAATATGCCTGTGGGCTACGCATCAGCGAGGCACGCATGTTGCTGGTTCTGGATAGTACTCATAAGATGTCACTGGATCAGTTATTGCACGAAGTCGCAATGCCAGCACAGGCGATCAACGAGGCGGAGGAGGTGCTACGCCGCAAGGGGCTGGTGACAACGCGCGATGGGGATTATCACCTAACGTCGGCCGGCATGGCGCAAGCCGCGCTGTTGCGTGACGTCGCTCAGCAACGCCAACAACAGGTATTGGCCGATTTCAGCTCCGAAGAAATCTCGCTGGTAAAGCAAGTCCTACGCGCTCTGCCGCATGCCTGCCGAGCACTGCACGCTGGCTCGACCTAAGTCGCTTACGCGTTCGGCCTGCCACGCCGAACGCGCTTACGCTCACCAGACCCTCGCCTCTTCCTTCATGTTGCCCTCCTCGATGGCGTCATCCCCACCAAATTGAGCAATCGCTCAACAAATGATTGACTTTGAGCGATCGCTCAAGTAATTTTCACCCGCTCAGCCTAGAGGCAACTGCGAGGAAATCCCATGACGCCGCCGACTCACGCTCCTCATGCCGCGCGCGGTGTGCTCCCCCACGCCTCGCCCAGCGCACGCCACACGTTGCTGAGCATCGCCCGCCGTAACCCGCTCGCCCTGCTCGTCACGTTCGCCCTGATCACCCTAGAAAATCTGCTGTTGGTGACCTATCCACTCTTCGCCGGTTTTGCCATCGATGCCATCATCCAGGGCGAGGGGCTCAAGGCGTCCAGTTACGCACTGATCATTCTGCTCTTCTGGCTGATCGGCGCACTGCGCCGATCCGTGGATACCCGTACCTTCACCCGGCTCTCTAGCACACTGGCCGTATCGGTCATCCTCGCCCAACGCCAGCGACGGGAGACGCCCTCCACTATCATCGCCCGGGTCACCCTCGCGCGCGAATTCATCGACTTCTTCGAACGCCATCTCCCCTTGCTGATGACCAGCCTGATCGCGCTCATCGGTGCGGTGACGATACTGTTGGCGCTCGAATTCTGGCTCGGACTGGCCAGCCTAGGGGTGATGATGCTCGGATTCTTGCTGCTACCCGCCTACGCACAAGGCAATCAACGCCTGCATCGGCGCCTACACGATCGCTTGGAGCGCGAAGCCGGGCTCATCGGCGGCCCCTCCCCCCACGGACTCACGCGCCACTACCAGATCCTGGCGCGGCTGCGGGTGGCTATCTCGGATCGCGAGTCGCTGGCCTACCTCATCGTCGGCATCGGCGCGGCCCTGCTCTTTCTCCTCGCGATCGCCTTACTGAGCCGCCAATCCCAAATCGCGGCGGGCCATGTTTATGCCGTCATGACCTACCTGTGGAATTTCGTCAACAGCCTGGATGAAAGCCCAACCCTCACCGATCAGCTGGCACGCTTGCGTGATATCGCGCAACGCGTCGCCGCGGAATAACTATACTTAAGCGCGCGTGCCCCTTTGGTGTCTCTCACACCGACACGCCGTCGACCGGAGTGAATGAGATGAACCGTAGAGAGATGTTACGCATGATGAGTGCCGCTCTGGCGACGCTATGGCTCGATGCCTTACCGACACACGCCGCCGAACGGCGCCCCACGCGCACCAAGGTGCTAGTGATCGGCGCGGGATTAGCCGGCTTGGCCTGCGCCCGAACGCTGCAAGCGCAGGGGTTCGCCGTCCAGGTGGTAGAGGCCCGCCAACGGATAGGCGGACGTATCTGGACCAGCCACGCCTGGCCGGAGATGCCGTTAGATCTGGGCGCCACCTGGATCCACGGCACCGAGAAGAACCCCCTGACCGGCATTGCCGAGCAGATCGGTGCTCGCCTGCTGCCGACACACTACGAGGAGGCACTGGTCTTCGCTCAAGATGGCCGCCCGCTGAGTGCCAAGGAGGAGCGCGTCTTAGAGCGCCTCAAGTCGGTATTATTCGAGACGCTCCAAGAGGGGCAGTCGGCGCCCCAGGATAAGAGCATCCTGGCCACCGTTGCGGACATCGTCCAGGATGCCAGCCCCAGCGAGCGCCTCAACATCTGGTATCTGCTCAATTCGAACCTGGAGCAGGAGCTCTCGGGCGCGCTCGGCGAGATGTCGACCTATTACTTCGATGACGACTGGGCCTTCGGCGGCGAGGACGCCCTCTTCCCGCAAGGATTTAGCCAGATCACCGATCATCTCGCCCAAGGACTCACCCTCGCCCTCGGCCAAGTGGTCAGCCAAATAGCCTACTCGACGACGGGCGTCAGTGTGCACACCCTGCAGGGTAAGGTATTCCAGGCCGATCGCGTCGTGATCACGCTGCCGCTCGGGGTGCTACAGCGTGGTCACGTGACGTTCGCCCCCGCGCTCCCGGCCGACAAATTGAGTGCCATTCAGCGCCTCGGCATGGGCACGCTGAATAAATGCTACTTACAGTTTCCCCACATCTTCTGGCCCGATGATATCGACTGGTTAGAGTATATCTCCCCGCAACCCGGCGTCTGGAGCGAGTGGGTCAGCTTCGCCCGCGCCGCCCACTGGCCCGTGTTGCTCGGTTTTAACGCGGCGCGCCAAGGCGTCGCCATGGAGACGCTGAGCGATCAACAGATCGTCGCGGACGCCATGGGCGTCTTGCAACGCCTCTTCGGCCCGACGATCCCGCAGCCGCTACGCTACCAAATCACTCGCTGGTCCCACGACCCCTACAGCGCGGGTTCCTACTCCTACTACCGCACCGGCTCGACCCCGCGCGATCGGCGCGCCTTAGGTAAGTCGGTGGCGGATCGGCTCTATTTCGCCGGCGAAGCCGTCTCGCGCCGTTACTATGGCACCGCCCACGGCGCCTTGCTCTCCGGCTTACAGGCGGCGCAAGAGATAGCAAACCATTAGTTTTCGCGGCCGGACATGTAATAATACGCGCCAACGCCGTGCAGCGCATGGCATTCCATAGCGGTATGACGAACGAGGTTACCATGGCGCGTCCATCCACCGAACAACGCAAAAACATGATTATCGAGACGGTCTTGGCCCTGTTTAAGGAGAAGGGGATGGCGGCGGTATCGACGCGCGACGTCGCCGAAAAAGCGGGGCTGGCACGCAGTCATGTCTACCACTATTTCAAGGACTGGAAAGCCCTATCCATCTGTGCGGTGGAGCATTTCTTTCACCATGAGATCGCCGAGCTGGAGCGTTGTCTGGCGCCGCTGACGCCCAGCGAGGCACTCAGCGTATTTATTCGCGATAACCTGCCCGCCCGCCAAGACGCCTCCTGGCGTATCTATCTGGATGCCTGGAACGCCTCGCTGTGCGACCCACAATTTGCCGCCAGCTACAGCCAGATCATCATCGCCTGGCATCGCGCCTTGGAGAACATCCTACTGCGCGGCGTGCAGTCGGGCGAGTTTAACATTGCCGACACCTCGCGTAGCGCGCGTCAAATCATCGCCCTGATCAATGGCTATGCCGATGAGCTGATCCTGGATCCGACCCCCGAGCGCGTCGCCCTAGCGCAGCAGGAGATCATGGACGTCGTGCAGCGCCTGATCCACTAAGCGCGGCACGTTCGGTCGCGACAACCGGCCGCCTCACGGCGGCCCGGCTTAGGCGGCCAACAGGCTGGCACGAACCTTGATCACCACCTTGGCGATGGCCTGCGCCTCCCCCACCCGACAGCCCGGCTTATGCGGTTCGCCCGGCATAAAGATGGCAAACATCCACGGATGTAGCGTGACGCACTGTTCATGGGCGATCTGCTGACATAGCTGATAATCCTCCTCCTCATGCCACGCCTCGCAATCGCGCGCCGTACCGACACATCCGTAGAGGATACGCTCCTCCCCGCGCAACAGCAGTTGAATGTCGATATAGTCCGCATGCAACTCCGCCGCCTTCTCCTGCGGGGATTGCGTGGTCAACTGCATGACATTCATAAAGATATCATCGCCATCCAACGCATAGCGCCCCGGCTCTTTATCCGCTGGCGTCGCCGCCAAGGCACGGCACAACGCCGCGTGTAACTGTGGATGCAGTCCGGCCTCATTCAGCCCCTGCACATCGCCCAACATCATCATTTCTCTCCTTGCGCCAGCCATGCCGCGCCCAATAATCCTGCATCGTGGCGATAATACGCCGCACGTAACGCCACCTGATAAGGCGCCGGTTCTTCCGCTAAAAACTGAGTCACCTGCTGCAAATAGCCCGCAGCCAACCCGACACTGCCGCCGATCACCACGCACTGACAATCCGTCACCGCCTTGATGTCGGCGATCAAGCGCGCCAGACAGCGCGCCGAGCGCTGACGCAATTGGCATGCCTGTGCATCCCCCGCCGCCGCCTGGGCGAAGATCGCCTTGGCGTCACAGCCGGCCAACGCCCCGCGTGCCGCCGCCGCGATCCCGCGTCCCGAGGCGATCGCCTCGACACAGCCCACCCGGCCACAGCCACAACGCGGCCCCTGAGGATCGGCCAGGGTATGGCCGATGTGGCCCGCCAGTCCGCCCTGCCCCTGCACCAGACGCCCATCACGCACCATACCGCCGCCGACACCGGTGGAGACGGTAATAAACAGCATGTCGCGCACCTGTGCCGCCAAGGGCTGATACTCCGCCCAGGCCGCGGCCTGGGCATCGTTCAGCGCCAAGGTCGGCAACCCGGTCAGCTCGCGCAGGGTCTCGACCAAGGGAAAGCGTAGCAAGCCGCCCAGGTTGCTGGGATTGATCGCCAGCAGCGTCCCCTGATGAATGATGCCGGTGGAGGCGATGGCGACGCGTGACGCCTGGTGCTGCAACGGCGCCACCAGCGTCTGGAGCGCGGCGCGTAGCGCATCCGGCGTCTGGCTGGCCGGTGTCGGCAGCTCTCGTCGCTCACGGATCTCTCGATCCGTCCCCACCAAGGCGCAGGCCAGCTTCGTCCCGCCGATATCGATCGCTAACGTACTCATCGTGTTACCCCGCTTAGCGCGGTGTGATGTCCACAACCCTGTTTAAGAAATGACATACGCAATGCCCCTACCCGCCCCTAACAAGCGGCCCGGCATACTGCCGGGCCGATGACGCCACTTATCCTTTACTCTTCGCTACGTTACCCTTGTAGCCACCGAAGGGAACCGCACCGCTGAAGGGTTTGCCGTCGATCGCATCGTGCGTGCGCAGCGCCTCAGGATGCAGCCAACGCTGTACCCGTGAGGGCATGTCGAGGCCAATCAGCAAGATCACCACGAAGGTCAGGCTGAAAGAGAGAGAACACAAGGCGGTACCGAGATCCAGACGTTGGGCGATCAACGCCCCGAGGATCGGCGCCAATGCCCCCCCGAGCGCCCCAACGTTGTAGGTAAAGCCCAGACCGGCCGCCCGTTGATCGGTATCGAAATAGCCGCCGATCAGCTTCGGCAGGATCCCCGAGATACCTTGACCCAACATCTGTTGGAAGAACAACAGGATACCCAGGACCCAGACATGGGTCCCACCGATGGAGAAGACCGGGATAATCAGTAATTGTGAGGCCAGCAGGCTGTAGGCATACGCCTTACGGCTACCCAGCCAGTCACCGAGAAAACCGCCGACACAGCAGCCAACCGCCGCGCCGAAGCCACTGAAGAACAGAACCTGTGCCACGATGGCCGGGGTATAGTCCAGCTCGGTTTTCAGATAGGTGGGCAACAGCGCCTGGATCGGCCAGGAGTAGAGGAAGGCGAACAGTACCACCACCATCAGCATCACGCCGGTAGGCCAACGTTTGCCACTGCTCTGCACCATAAAACTGATGAAGATAGCGGCGCACAACAGCCCCAGGATCGCCACGATGGCTGCATTCTGTAAGTCACCCGCGAAGCAGAACCACAGGGCGATGGCGGCGACCGCCGTCATCAGCATGTTAATCAGCCGATGTTCGCCACGATAGAGGATATCCACCATGGTACGAACCGGCGCCTTACCGGCATGCTTCTCTTTCCAGTCATGTGCCTCCGGAATATTTTTACGCAACCAGAGGGCGAAGATGATCGGCAGGATACCGATGAAGAACAGAGCACGCCAGCCCCAGGTAGGCACCACCAGGCTATAGACTTGGGCTGCCACCACCGCACCGACGGAGAAACCGGAGATCAGGAAGCCGCTGGCCTTGTTACGCAACTGCTTGGGCCAGCTCTCGATGACATAGGTGGCGCTGGAGCCATACTCCCCCGCCATCCCCATGCCGATCACCAGGCGGGCGATAAACATGGTAGTGTAGCCCGGCGCCAGGCCGCAGGCCAAGGTACCGACGGAGAAGAGGATAATACTGGATACCATCGCCAGACGACGGCCATAGCGGTCGCCCATGGCACCCAACATCAGCCCACCGAACCAGCGGGAAATAAAGGCGGCGGAGATCAGGCTGGCCGCCTGTACCGTCGTCAGTCCAAATTCAGCCTGGACATCGGTCAACACCAGGGCGATTAAAACAAAGTCAAAACCATCAAGCAGGTACCCCAACCAGGCGGCGGAAAAGGCTCTCCACTGCGCCCGATTGAGATGGCGATACCACGGGATGTTCTGGGTTGTAGTACTCATATCACTCTCCCGACGCTCTGTTTTTCATTGTTATGCGCAAGGAGGCGCGGACAGCCGGCCTAGGTTCCTAAGTTGTGTGGCCGGAACGACGTCACGCCTCCCGCATGGAGGTTAGGCCATTAACGCGCCCGCTCGGCCATCAGTTGTTCGGCCAACGCCTTCAATGCCGGCAAATAGCAGGCCTCGACAGGCGTAAACGGCTTGCGGCACAGCGGTACGGAGAGGACATCCATATAGTGCAGCACCATCTTCAGGCCACGGAATACCCCGGCCTTGATCAACAGATCGATCACCTGGTTACACTCACTCTGTAGCGAGCGCGCCGTCTGCACGTCACCCGCTCGCAGCGCCTGGGCGATCGCCTGATAACGCCATCCCATGATGTTATAGGTGCTACCGATGCCACCGTCGGCCCCGGCCAGCAGGCCACTGGCGAAGATCTCATCATAGCCGTTGTAGAGCACCAGATCGGGATGGGCGCGGCGGATCTGCTCCATCTGATACAGATCGCCGGAGGTTTGCTTCAACGCCCCGACACCCGGCAGGGTGACCAGGGTATTGATCTGATCGAGCGTCAGTTTCACGCCGCTCAACGCCGGAATGTTGTACACCACCATCGGCAAGCCGTCGGCTGAGTCGATGATGGCGCGATAGTGGTCGCAGTGCTCGGCGAAGCTAAAGGGGTAGTAGAACGGGGTGACCGCCGAGACGGCGTCAAAACCGTAACGCCGCGCCGCCTGGGCCAACTGCTGGCTCTCCGCCGTACTGATCGCGCCGACGTGAGCGATCAGGGTCACCTTCCCTTGTGCCTCATCAGCGACGATCTCCAGCACCTGCTCACGCTCTTCCCGGCTCTGCATGAAGGCTTCCCCGGTAGAGCCACCGACATACAGCCCATCGATACCCTGGGCGATGTTAAACCGCACCAGACGGCGCAGACTCTCGGTGTCCAGCCGCTGTTGATGGTCGAACGGTGTTAACAATGCCGGCATTACGCCTCTTAATTCTCTTGCCATGATGACCTCTGTCGATGATGTAATATTGTCTAACTACATGCCTGTATACCTGTTATACCAGATTAAATAATCGACAGCCCATAGTCGCAGCTTCATTGTGCGATCGAGTTCACTAAATGATCGTTAGGATCGTCACTATTCGTCGGTTGACGACTGGGCGCTCAGGGTTTGCCAACTGGCGAAGACACTGTTGAGATGCGTCTGTAACGCGCGATCGGCCTGGTCGGGGTCATGACGGCGGATGGCGTTGAAGATTTCGATATGTTGTTGATAGCTTGCATTATTATGCTCATGCAGATCGGCATCGGCGACCGCAGGACGCGCCGCCAGCAGCCAATCGAGCAGGGCGACATGGATCGCCATGAAGATCGGATTACCGGGGATCCCGGCCAGTACCCGGTGGAAATCGACGTCGGAGCGAATAAATAGGGCGTTGTCATCCAGCGACTGGCTGTTGATGGTCAAGGCCTGCTCAAGCAAGGCGACCTGCGCATCCGTCGCATGCTCGGCTGCATAACGCACCAGGCTAGACTCGAAAAACAGGCGCAGTTGTTCGAAGTGGGCGATGCCCCCCGGATGAGAGAGAAAATCCTTGGCCATGCCAGAGAGCTCACCGATGATGGTATCGGCGGAGGGGCGCGAGACGCGGGCGCGCTCGCCGTTGTTGATCTGCACCAATCCCTTACGCTTCAAGGCGGCCAAGGCCTCACGCACCGACGGGCGGCCCACGTTGAAGAACGCCATCAGTTCACGCTCGGAAGGTAACTGCTCCCCCTCGCCAAACTCGCGACGGCGGATCATCTGCTCCAACTCCTCCTCGACCATCTCCGATAGCTTCTTACGCACCAACGGACGACGACGCAGGTTATGGCCGATGGCCGCAGGCGAGGAGAGCGTGGTGGGGTCGAAGTCGTTCATAGCGTCCATTCAAGTCAGCAGTCAGTCACGGTAAACTCAGTTATCCTAACACAGGATCGAAAATAGGGGGAAACCTCGCCACGCCAACCCGGTCGGCCACGACACGGCCAGCGGACGAAGGACGATTCCCGGCCCGCTGCTCCCGGCATCGCCGCCGCCACATCGACTGCCCCACGGACGAGACGAAGCTCGCCCACCCGCCCCCCTCACGCCCGTCACAGCAGCACGTCAGTCACGCCAGTCACAGCAGTCACGTCAGTCACGTCAGTCACGTCAGTCACGTCAGTCACGTCAGTCACGTCAGTCACGTCAGTCACGTCAGTCACGTCAGTCACGTCAGTCACGTCAGTCACGTCAGTCACGTCAGTCACGTCAGTCACGTCAGTCACGTCAGTCACGTCAGTCACGTCAGTCACGTCAGTCACGTCAGTCACGTCAGTCACGTCAGTCACGTCAGCAACATATTTTTACATATTGTCATTTCATTGATCCATCACACATTAATCGTATGCAGAATTTATAAAATCATCATACTCATTACGCTTCCCTAACTTGAGGCCACCGCTTTGTCCCGACTCCGTCGCACCCTCTGCGCGCTGCTCAGCTGCGCCACCCTATTCGCTCACGCCGCCGTGGAGCAAATCACCACCGCCTGGCCGACCAATGTCGGACCGCTGAATCCACACCTGTATGCCCCTAATCAGATGTTCGCCCAGAGCATGGTGTATGAACCGCTGGTCAAGTACCAGGCAGATGGTTCAGTGATCCCCTGGCTGGCCGAGCGTTGGCACCACTCCGCCGATGGTAAGGTCTGGACCTTTGTCCTGCGCCAAGGGGTAACCTTCTCCAACGGCGAGCCGTTCGATGCCGAGGCCGCCGCCGCCAACTTCCACGCGGTACTGGCGAACCGCCAGCGCCACGCCTGGCTGGAATTGGCCAATCAGATCGTCGACGTCCGGGCGACCGCCCCGCAGACGTTGCAGATCACCCTCAAAAGCGCCTACTACCCCTTCCTGCAGGAGCTGGCGCTACCGCGCCCCTTCCGTTTCATCGCCCCGTCACAGTTCAAGGCGCAGGGTAGCCATCTCGGTATCCAGCAACCGATCGGCACTGGCCCCTGGATGCTAAAAAGTAGCAGGCTCAATCAATATGATGTGTTGGTGCGTAACGAACGCTACTGGGGCCACAAACCGGCCTTGCGTCAGATCACCGTTAAGGTGATCCCCGATGCCACCACGCGCGCCGTGGCCTTCGAGACCGGCGAGATCGATCTGTTGTATGGCAATGAGGGGCTGCTGCCCCTCGACACCTTCGCCCGTTTTAGCCAGACCCCCGGCTACCGCACGCAGCTCTCCGCCCCCGTCGAGACGGTCGTGCTGGCGCTCAACTCCGCCCAGGCGCCAACCGACGAGCTGGCGGTGCGTGAGGCGCTGAATCACGCGGTCAATAAGCCTGCGCTGATCGCACACGCCCTGTACGGCACCCAACAGGTGGCCGATACCCTGTTCGCCCCCAGCGTTCCCTATGCCGACATTGGGCTCGCGCCACGGCAGTATGATCCCCAGCTGGCTCGCGCGCGGTTAGAACAGGCGGGCTGGCTGCTACCCGCAGGCAAAACGATCCGTGAAAAACAGGGTAAGCCGCTACGCATCGAGCTGGCCTTCGTCGGCACCGACGCCCTGAGTAAGTCGATGGCCGAGATCATTCAAGGGGATATGCGCCAGATCGGCGTTGACATCACGCTCGTTGCGGAGGAGGAGAGCAGCATCTTCGCCCGCCAGCGTGACGGCCGCTTCGGCATGATTTTCAACCGGACCTGGGGCGCTCCCTACGACCCGCACGCCTTCATGAGCTCGATGCGCGTCCCGTCGCACGCCGACTTCCAGGCACAACGCGGCCTGCCCGATAAGGCGCAGATCGATCGGCTAATCGGCGACGTCCTCACCACCAGCGACGAGCAACAGCGCCGGGAGCTGTATCGAGACATCCTGACTCGACTACATCGCCAGGCGGTCTATCTGCCCATCAGCTACGTCTCGACGATGGTGGTCGCGAAGCCGGAGCTCGGCCCCATCCCGTATGCGCCCATCGCCTCGGAGATCCCCTTCGAACAGATCACCCCGGAGGCCCCCTGATGTGGCGTTACGTTGTGCGGCGACTGCTGCTGTTAATCCCGATGATCTTCGCCGCCTCGCTACTCATCTTCCTGATGCTGCGCCTGGGGACCGGCGATCCGGCGCTCGACTACCTGCGCCTCTCCAATCTCCCGCCGACTCCCGAGATGGTCGCCTCCACCCGCGCCATGCTCGGGCTGGATCAGCCGTTATGGATGCAGTACGCCCACTGGCTATGGCGGGCGCTACAGCTAGACTTCGGCCTCTCCTACGCCACCCAGCGCCCGGTGTTGGATGACGTGCTGGGCTTCCTGCCCGCGACGCTGTTATTGGCGGGGGCGGCCCTGCTGCTGATCCTACTCATCTCGATTCCGCTGGGGATCTGGGCGGCGCGCCATCGCGATCGCCTGCCAGACTTCATCGTCCGGCTGATCGCCTTCCTCGGTGTCTCGATGCCGAACTTCTGGTTGGCCTTCCTGCTGGTGATGCTCTTCGCGGTCTACCTGCAATGGCTGCCGGCGATGGGCTACGGCAGCTGGCGTCATCTGATCCTGCCCGCCGCCTCGATCGCCTTCATGTCGCTGGCGATCAATGCCCGCCTACTGCGCGCCAGCATGCTGGAGGTCGCCGGCCAGCGCCACGTCACGTGGGCGCGGCTGCGCGGGCTGGATCGCCGCCAGACCGAGCGGCGTCACATCCTGCGCAACGCCGCGCTGCCCATCGTCACCGCCGTCGGGATGCACATCGGCGAGCTGATCGGCGGCACGATGATCATCGAAAACATCTTTGCCTGGCCCGGCGTCGGCCGCTATGCCGTGTCGGCCATCTTCAATCGCGACTATCCGGTGATCCAGTGCTTCACCCTGATCATGGTGGTGGTCTTTGTGCTCTGTAACCTGGCGGTCGACCTACTGAACGCCGCGCTCGATCCACGTATTCGCCGTCACGAGGGGGCACCGGCATGAATTTTTACCGCTCTGCCCGCGGCTCGGTGCGTCTGGCCCTGCTGCTCATCGCCCTGTTGACACTGATCGCCCTCAGCAGCCACTACTGGCTGCCACACGATCCCTACGCCATCGATCTCGCCGCGCGCCTGCGTGCGCCGGATGGCCAACACTGGCTCGGTACCGACCATCTGGGGCGTGACATCCTCTCACGCCTGCTGGCCGCGACACGCGTCTCGCTAGGCTCGGTACTGGCTTGCCTGCTGTTGGTACTGGCGCTGGGTCTGATCATCGGCGGCAGCGCCGGGTTACTCGGCGGGCGCATCGATCAGGCGAGCATGCGCCTCGCCGACATGTTCATGACCTTTCCGACCTCAATCCTCTCCTTCTTCATGGTCGGGGTGCTGGGCACCGGCCTGACCAACGTGATCATCGCCATCGCCCTGTCGCATTGGGCCTGGTATGCACGCATGGTGCGTAGCCTGGTCATCTCCCTACGCCAGCGCGAGTACATCCTCGCCGCCCGCCTCTCCGGCGCCAGCCATCTGCGGATCTTCGTCGACCACCTGTCGGGGGCGGTGATCCCCTCGCTACTGGTCTTGGCGACGCTGGACATCGGCCACATGATGCTACACGTCGCCGGCATGTCCTTCCTCGGCCTCGGCGTGGCGGCGCCAACCGCCGAATGGGGGGTGATGATCAACGACGCCCGCCAGTACATCTGGACCCAGCCGCTACAAATGTTTTGGCCCGGCCTGGCGCTGTTCCTCAGCGTGATGGCCTTTAATCTGGTGGGCGACGCACTGCGTGACCATCTCGATCCCCATCTGGTAACGGAGCACGCACACTGATGCCGCAACGACTCGATTTACACCAGATCTCCCTCCAGGCGGCGCGCCCGCTGGTGCACGAGGTCTCGCTGACCCTACGACGCGGCCGAGTACTGGCGTTGGTCGGCAGCAGCGGCAGCGGCAAGTCCCTGACCTGCGCCGCCACGCTGGGCGTCCTACCCGCCGGGGTGCGCCAACTGGCCGGTCAGATCCGGCTGGATGGCGTGCCCATCGCCCCCGCCGCGCTGCGTGGCCGCCATGTCGCCACCATCATGCAGAATCCGCGCAGCGCCTTTAATCCCCTGCACACCATGGCCAGCCATGCCCGAGAAACCTGCCTGGCGTTGGCGAAACCGGCAGACGACGACACGCTGACACGCGCCCTGATGGCGGTCGGCTTGGATGATCCCCAGCGGGTATTACAGAGCTATCCCTTCGAGATGAGCGGCGGCATGTTGCAACGGATGATGATCGCCATGGCGCTGCTGAGCGACGCGCCGTTTCTCATCGCCGACGAGCCGACCACCGATCTCGATGTGGTGGCGCAGGCGCGCGTCCTGGATCTGCTGGCGACGATCATGCGCCAACGCGCACCCGGCATGCTGCTGGTCACCCATGACATGGGGGTCGTCGCCCGCCTGGCGGATGATGTGGCGGTGATGGCCGATGGACGGGTGGTGGAGCAAGGCACAGTCGAGCAGGTGTTCCACGCGCCCCACCACGACGTGACGCGGGCGTTAGTCGCCGCACATTTGGCCCTGTATGGCCTGGAGATCGCCGGATGAGCCTACTCAGTACGCAGACCCTCTCCCACCACTATCGCCTCGCGGCATTGGGACGCCAGACACAACCGGTTCTCCAGGCGATCTCGTTGCAACTGCATCGCGGCGAGAGTGTCGCCCTGCTGGGGCGCAGCGGCTGCGGCAAGAGCACGCTGGCGCGCCTGTTAGTCGGGTTGGAGTCGCCCACGCAAGGGCGCGTATGCTGGCATGATACCCCCCTGCCACAGCTCGATCGGCGGGCGAAAAAGGCGTTCCGCCGCGACATCCAACTGGTGTTCCAAGATGCGATCAGCGCGGTCGATCCACGCCAGACGGTACGGGCGATCCTGCGCGAGCCGATGCGCCATCTGCTGTCGCTCTCCTCGGCGGAGCAACGGGTGCGAGCCAGCGAGATACTGCAGGCGGTGGAGTTGGACGAGAGGGTGCTCGACCAACGCCCTCCCCAGTTGAGCGGCGGCCAGCTCCAGCGCGTCTGCCTGGCGCGGGCGTTGGTGGTCAACCCCAAATTGCTGATCCTCGACGAAGCCGTCTCTAGCCTCGACCTGGTGTTACAGGCCGAGATCATCGCGCTACTCAAACGGATCCAGCAGCAGCGGGACACCAGCTATCTGTTCATCACCCATGATCTGCGCCTGGTTGAACGCTTCTGCCACCGAGTGGTCGTGATGGACCAAGGGCAGATCGTCGAGACGCAAACCGTCGCTGAACGCCTGACGCTCACCTCCGCCGCCGGACGGGCACTCCAGCAGGCGGTACTGCCCGCCTTTCCCCCGCGCCGCCATGCACCGGCGGAAGACGCGACGCCCCGCTAACCCTGCCTGGCGCCGTTCAGGCGGCAAGAGGGGGCATCCCCCACGCCCCCTCCCGCCCGGCGCGACGTCCCCTAACGCGCCGCCGGCTGACCGACCATGCGCTCGGGGCGCACCCAACGC
Organism: Edwardsiella tarda ATCC 15947 = NBRC 105688; assembly: GCF_003113495.2. Classification (NCBI taxonomy): domain Bacteria; kingdom Pseudomonadati; phylum Pseudomonadota; class Gammaproteobacteria; order Enterobacterales; family Hafniaceae; genus Edwardsiella; species Edwardsiella tarda. Next base: position 1,548,888 of record NZ_CP084506.1, on the reverse strand, counting down.
GTAAACTCCTCCTCCGTCAGAAAATTCAGCGCCAATGCGGCGGCCTTCAGGGTCAATCCCTCGCGGTGTGCCTTCTCGGCGATCGCCGCGGCCTTGTCATAACCGATGTGCGGGCTCAAGGCGGTGACCAGCATTAACGAGGCCTCCAGCCAGTGTGCAATGCGCTCGCGATTCGCCTCGATGCCGCGCGCGCAATAGTGCTCGAAGCTGGCCATGCCATCCGCCAGCAGGCGTGCCGACTGCAAGAAGTTATAGATCACCATCGGGCGGTAGACATTTAACTCGAAGTTACCCGAGGCGCCCCCCATGGTGATCGCCACATCGTTCCCCATCACTTGGCAGCAGATCATGGTCAACGCCTCACACTGTGTCGGATTCACCTTGCCCGGCATGATCGAGCTACCCGGCTCGTTTTCCGGGATCTGGATCTCGCCGATGCCGCAACGCGGGCCAGACGCCAGCCAACGGACATCGTTGGCGATCTTCATCAACGAGGCCGCTAACCCCTTCAGGGCACCATGCGCCTGCACCAGGGCATCGCAACTCGCCAGCGCCTCGAACTTGTTGGGCGCGCTGACGAAGGGCTGTCCGCACATCTCCGCCAACAACGCCGTGACGCGCGGCGCATACTCGGGCGGGCTATTGAGGCCGGTTCCCACTGCCGTACCGCCCAAGGCCAATTCGGCTAGATGCGGCAAGCTTGCCTCGATGTGTTGGCGAGCGTGATCCAACATGGCGACCCAGCCGGAGATCTCCTGGCCGAGCGTCAGCGGCGTCGCGTCCTGGAGATGCGTACGACCGATCTTCACGATAGCGGCGAAGGCGTGCGCCTTGGCATGCAGCGTCGTCGCCAGCTGCTGTAGCGCGGGGAGCAACTGCTCGCGTAGTGCCACACTGGCGGCGACATGCATCGCGCTGGGGAAGACGTCGTTAGAGCTCTGGCTCTTATTCACATCGTCATTGGGATGCACCCGGCGCGCCATCCCCCGTTCGCCGCCCAACAACTCACTCGCGCGATTCGCCAACACCTCGTTGACGTTCATGTTGCTCTGTGTCCCCGATCCGGTCTGCCACACCACCAAGGGAAACGCCTCCGGGTGCTGACCCGCCAACACCTCATCGGCCGCCTGGCTTATCGCCGCCGCCTTCTCGGCACTCAACAGGCCAAGCTCCCGATTGACCTGGGCCGCCGCCCGTTTGATCCGCACCAAGGCGTGGATCAAGGCGCTCGGCATCTTCTCGTCGGAGATACGGAAATGCGTCAGCGAGCGTTGCGTCTGTGCGCCCCACAACTGCTCCGCCGCGACGGCGACCTCCCCCATCGAGTCGCTTTCAGTACGATACCTCGTCATCCTCCACTCCTCCTCTGATCGTGATCCGCCACAGGGCGTTAACCTGATGCTTTTACCTTAGCCCCATTCCGCCAGACGGCGCAGACACTTCTTGCGCCCCGCACTTTCCCCTCGAACATGACGGTAAAATAGGCGGGCGTCATCACACTCCATCAACTAATTTTTTGAATTAAAAAATACTCATCATCGATTATATTGATGCTGCGAACTTCGCCATGAGCGCCCTCACACCCTGGCGTGCCACCGCCCGCTCGCTGCAAAAATTTTGCCGCTGTGCGGCAAACTATTTTCCTGTCGCAACGCGCTATTGTCGGGAATACTCGCCTCCAGAGATAACGGATGGTTAATTCAACGCACAGGAGAAGTACCATGACGCAACAGACATTCCAGGCTCAACCCTTCGCCCTGCCCTTCGATCCCCAGAGCACCGCGCTGGTGATGATCGACATGCAGCGTGACTTCGTCGAGGCCGGCGGCTTTGGCGAGGCGCTCGGTAATGATGTCTCGCTGGTGCGTAGCGCCATTGCCCCCTGCCAAAAAGTGCTCGCCGCCGCGCGCGCCCATCAGCTGTTGGTGATCCATACCCGCGAAGGGCATCGCGCCGATCTGAGCGACTGCCCCGCCGCCAAGCTCACCCGTGGCGGAAAGACCTTCATCGGCGAGCCGGGCCCGATGGGTCGCATCCTGGTGCGAGGCGAACCAGGCCACGACATCATCCCAGAGCTCTACCCTATCGCCGGGGAGCCGGTGGTCGATAAGCCGGGTAAAGGCGCCTTCTACCAGACCGATCTGCAGCTGATCCTACAAAACCATGGCATCAAGACGCTGATCGTCTGCGGGGTGACCACCGAGGTGTGCGTCAATACCACCGTGCGCGAAGCCAACGATCGCGGTTATCAGTGCATCATCCCGGCCGATTGCGTCGGCTCCTACTTCCCCGAGTTCCAGAAATCCGCGCTGGAGATGATCAAGGCGCAGGGAGCGATCTTCGGCTGGGTCAGCGACGCCGACTCCATCATCGCCGGGTTACAGGGCTAAGTCATATGAGGCCGCCGCTGCTTCCCGCGCTCTCGTGTGGCTATCTTGCCGCCGAGCGTAGCGCGCAGTCGTTGTCGGTACACAGCAGCTTCGCACACGCGCTCAATCTGCGCGATGCCCAAGGAGCGCTGTTCACGCTACTGTGCGGCCAGCGCTACCCCGATTTACCCGATGCGCTGCGGGTCGCCCTGCCGGTAGGCTGGGAGTGGCGGCATATGGCCGTCCGGCACGCCCCCGTCAGGCTGGTGGCGGGCCGCTTATTGGCGGAACGTTTCGAGATCGATCTGCGCCACGCGCCCGTCTGGCGACCCACGGCGCGCAGCGCGACCCGGCCGCTTACGGCGGCGGCGTTTGCCACGCACTACCCGCGGCTGTGTGCGCAGTTACAGCAATACGGCCTGGCACACACCTGTGTCAGCGATCTCGCGTGGCAGCCACTGACGCGCTCAGGCGCGCTTATTCCTCAGGAGACGCCGGAGCGCCTTGAGCTGCAAGTGCCCTGTCTGATTGGCTACGGTAAAGGGCTGACGCCGGATGGTGATGACTACCTGTTGGGTTACCTGGCCGCCCTCACCTGGTGGCCACTCTCCCCGACCTTGGCGGCCCATCGTGAGCGATTACGCGGCATCATTCAGGCACATTTAACCCTGACCACCGACATCAGCGCACACTACCTGAGCCGCGCCCTGCAGGGGCACTTCTCACAACCGATTTACCATCTGCTCAGTCAGCTGAGCACGAATACAGCGCCGGCTGCCCTCCACGCCGCTGCCGAGCGCGTCATGCGCTTCGGTGCCACTTCCGGCGTGGATTGTCTGGCCGGCCTGCTGCACGGCATGCGAACGCTTAACGCCGTGCAGTGAATGATACCTGGGAGTCCTCCGCAGCCGTTTCGCTCGCTGCGCGGCTTCGCTTTGCCCAAATTCAGCGAATTTAGGCGACAGAAACAATGGATATAATGCAATGAATGTGAATTACACCGTCTTCAACAATCTGTATCAGGACTCGGTCTCCCTGATGCAGATCTCTTCACAAATCAGTAAGCTACCTGGGATTCATCAGGCCTCGGTGGTGATGGGCACGCCCACCAACCTGGGGCAACTGCGCGATGCCGGGCTGGGCGACGATATCCAAGCCGGGCCTAACGATCTGATCATCGCCGTGCAGGGCGACACGCAGGCCTGTGCCGACGCCCTGCTGCTGGCGGAACAACGCCTGAACAGCAAGCCGGAAGAGAGCGGCGGCGAGGGCATCAAGACGCCAGAACTGGTCAGCCTCGCCATGGCTCAGGAGGTGATGCCGGACGCCAACTTAGCCCTGATCTCCGTGCCCGGCGATTACGCCGCCGCCGAGGCGCTGAAGGCCTTGAACCTTGGCATGAACGTGATGATGTTCAGCGACAACGTCAGCCTGGAGCAAGAGCGGGCGATCAAGCTGCATGCCCAAGCCTGCCAACGCATGGTGATGGGGCCGGACTGCGGCACCGCCATCGTCAACGGCACACCGCTGGGCTTCGCCAACGTGGTGCGCCGCGGAGCGATCGGCCTCGTCGCCGCCTCCGGAACCGGGCTACAGGAGGTCACCTGCCGCCTCGATCAGCTCGGGACGGGCATCTCGCAGGCATTAGGCACCGGCGGGCACGATCTCAGCGAGGCGATCGGCGGCCTCTCCATGCTGTTCGGCCTGCAGGCGCTGGCGGAGGATGACGACACGCAAGTCATCGTGTTGATCTCGAAGCCGCCGGCTCGCGCCGTCGCCGAACGCATCCTGGCGCAGGCCCAATCCGCGGCGAAACCGGTGGTGGTCAACTTCCTCGGCGCCGCACCCGAGACTATCACGCGCCCGAACGTCACCGCCGCGCCGACCCTGGCCAGCGCCGCCGATATCGCCGTCGCGCTACTCAACCAGCAGGCGCTGCCGCCAACGCAGCCGACGTTATCCGCAGCACAGATGGCCTCACTGCAACAGGCCAGCCAGGAGCTCAACGCCGAACGTCAGGCCATTCGCGGCGTCTTCGCTGGCGGTACCTTCTGTTACGAAGCGCAGCTCATCTGCCAACAACAGGGGCTGATCGCTCACTCCAACACGCCGATCGCCGGCAACGCCCCCCTGAGCGACATCTGGCGCAGTCATGACCATACCCTGATCGACATGGGCGACGATGACTTCACCCGCGGCAAGCCCCATCCGATGATCGATCCAACGCTGCGCAACCAACGCCTGCTGGCGGAGTTGCGCGATCCCAGCTGCGCCGTGGTGCTCTTCGACCTGGTGCTGGGTTACGGCGCCGCCGACGCCCCGGCGCAGGCGCTGCTGGAGCAACTGACGCAGATCGACCGGCAGCACGCTCCGCTGCTGATCGCCCATGTCTGCGGCACCGAGGCCGATCCGCAGTGCCGCAGCCAGCAGATCCAGGCGCTCCGTCAGGCCGGCATCCTGGTCGCCGATTGCAATGCTCAGGCCGCCCAATGGGCCAGTTACGTCGCACACATTCAAGCTCAGAAGAAAAAGGAAGTAAGCGCATGAACACCTTATTTAGTCAGCCGTTAAAGGTCGTCAATGCCGGGCTACAAAGCTTTGCCAACACCATCCAGCAGGTCGGCGGCGAGGTGATCGCCCTCAACTGGCAGCCGCCCGCTCAGGGCGACATCGCAACCGGTCTCGATCTCGCCACCCTGCTGGCGCACCCGCTCGTCGAGCAGGCCAACCAGATCGCCATGGCGCGTTACCTCGAGGCACAGCCGGTATTGATCGACGTCATGAGCGCGCGCGAGGCGATCCCGGCGCTGGCGCAGCAGAAGCGTATTCTGCATGCCGGTCCGCCGATCGACTGGCAGGCGATGTGTGGTCCGGTCAAGGGGGCGATCATCGGCGCCATCCTGTTCGAAGGCTGGGCCGATAGCCACCAGGCGGCCGAACGCCAGATCACGACGGGCGAAATCAGCCTCGAACCCTGCCATCACTACCACGCCGTCGGACCGATGGCAGGGATCATCAGCCCGTCGATGCCATTATGGGTGGTGGAAAATAAAAGCAACGGCCAGCGCACCTTCAGCAACTTTAACGAGGGGTTAGGCAAGGTGCTGCGCTTCGGTGCCAACAGCCAGGAGGTGCTTACCCGCCTAAGCTGGATGCGCGATCAGTTGGCTCCGGCGCTCAAGGCCGCCATCCACCAGCTGGGTGAGCTGGAACTTAAGCCGTTGATGGCGCAGGCGCTGCACATGGGTGACGAGGTGCATAACCGCAACGCCGCCGCCACCGGGCTATTGATCAAGCGCCTACTGCCCGCCCTGCTGGCCTGCGACCTGCCTTTGCCTCAGTTGCAAAGTAGCGTCGCCTTTATCACCGCCAACGATCACTTCTTCCTCAACCTGTCGATGGCGGCCTGTAAGGCGATGATGGACGCCGCCGCCGGGGTGCCTTTCAGCTCACTGGTGACGGTGATGGCACGTAACGGGGTGAACTTCGGTATCCGTCTATCTGGCACCGGCGATCAGTGGTTCCAGGCCCCGGCCAACGCCGTCGAGGGGCTATTCTTCCCTGGCTATGGCGTCGATGACGCCGCCGCCGATCTGGGGGACAGCGCCATCACCGAGACCGCGGGGGTCGGCGGTTTCGCCATGGCCTCCTCGCCGGCCATCGTGAAGTTTGTCGGCGGCACCCCGGCCGATGCCACCAACAACAGTCGACGTATGCAGGCCATCACGCTGGGGAATAACCCCGCCTTTACCCTGCCGGCGCTCAACTTCGCCCCCACCGCCGCCGGCATCGACGCCCGCAAGGTGGTCGATCGCGGCATCCTGCCCATCATCAACACCGGGATCGCCCACAAGCAGGCGGGCATCGGCCAGATCGGGGCGGGGATCACCACCGCGCCGATGCCTTGCTTTAACGCGGCGATCCGTGCCCTGGCCCAACGCGTCGCCCAAGGAGAAGCACAATGAGTAAGCCATTAGCCGTCGTCGCCGTCGGCGGTAACGCCCTGATCCAGGATGAGCGACGCAACAGTATTCCCGATCAATATGCCGCCGTAATGGAAAGCGTACGGCACATCACCGATATGGTCGACGCGGGCTGGGATCTGGTGATAACGCATGGCAACGGCCCCCAGGTTGGCTTCATCCTGCGCCGTTCCGAGTTGGCCAGCGACGAGATCGCCCCTGTCCCGCTGGATTATGCGGTCGGCGACACCCAGGGCGCCATCGGCTACATGTTCCAAAAGGCGCTACACAACGAGCTGGCGCGGCGCGGCATCGCCAAGCCCGTCGTCACCCTGGTAACTCAGACGCTGGTTGATGAGCACGACGCGGCCTTTAACCAGCCGAGCAAACCCATCGGTGGCTTTCTCGACGAGGCGTGTGCGCGAACGCGACAACAGCAACTTGGCTGGAGCGTGATGGAGGATGCCGGGCGCGGTTGGCGACGTACCGTCCCCTCGCCGGCGCCGTTGGCGATCATCGAACATGACACCATCGCCCAACTGGTACGTCAGGGATACATCGTCATCGCCTGCGGCGGCGGCGGTATCCCCGTGGTGCGCGACGCACAACAGCAGCTACGTGGGGTCGAGGCGGTGGTCGACAAGGATCTCGCCTCCGCCCTGCTCGCCAGCCAGCTCGGCGCCGACCTACTGCTGATCCCCACCGGCGTCGAACGCGTCGCGATTAACTTTGCCACACCGCAGCAACAGTGGCTGGATCGCCTCGATCGCGCCCAAGCGCGGACATTGCTCCAGGCCGGCCAGTTCGGCGTCGGCAGTATGCAGCCCAAGATCGAGGCGATCCTCAACTTTATCGACGCCAGTCAGCAACGCGGCAACAACGCCCGTGGCCTGATCACCACGCCGCAGGCGATTAAAGCGGCGCTGGCGCAGCAGAACGGCACTTGGATCATCCCATAAATTTCATCGGAGAACAGCATGACCACCACCACCCTACTGGCCGTTAATGGCACCCTAATGCGCGGCCTGGAACTCAACAAGAACATGCAACAGGCGGGCGGCGTCTTCGTCCGTGAGGATCGCACCGATGCCCACTACCGCCTATGGAGCATTAACGATCGCCATCCGGGCATGATCCGCGTGGCGCAAGGCGGCACACAGGTCGAACTGGAGATCTGGGCACTGCCGTTGGCCAGCTTTGCCGAACTGCTGATGAGCGAACCGGCCGGGTTGACCATCGGTAAGGTCAAGCTTGCCGATGGCAGCGAGGTCTTAGGCGTATTGGCGGAGAATTGGCTCACCGAAGGACAGCGTGAGATCACCGACCTGGGCAGCTGGCGCAAATACACCGGACACTACCACACCGTGTAACGTGCCTTTTAGAGGGAACAAGCTATGCGTAAAACAGCAGCGAATCTCAACACCGCATCGGGCTTTCACATCGCGATGATCCTCCTGGGGATCGCGGTCACGCCGGTGTTACTCTCCTCCTCCAGCCTGGGGAATCAACTCTCCAGCAGCAACCTCATCACCGTGGTACTGCTGGGCGGGCTGATCCTGACCGTCCTTGCGGCGATCACCATCAGCGTCGGCGAGAAGGCGCGTCTCCCCACCTATGGCATCGTAAAGTATGCCTTCGGCGAACGGGGCGCCATCGCCATCAACGTACTGATGGCGATCAGCCTGTTCGGCTGGATCACCGTCACCGCCAATATGTTCGGTCACTCGGTGCATGATCTGCTGGCGCAACATGGCCTGACGTTGCCAGTACCGCTGCTCGTCGCGGCAGGCAGCGTGATCTTCGTCGCCTCGACGGCCTTTGGTTTCGCCGTGCTGGGCCGCGTCGCGCAGATCGCGGTACCGATCATCGCGCTGATGCTGTGCTACATCCTGTATATCGCCACCCAGAGCACAACGAGCGTGCCGGATACCGTCGCCAGCATGAACACCGGCGTAGCGGTCTCGACGGTGGTCGGCACCATCATCGTGCTGGTCGCCACCCTGCCCGACTTCGGTAGCTTCGTCCACGATCGTAAGCACGCGCTGATCGCCGCCATCATCGCCTTCCTGGTCGCCTACCCGCTGCTATATTGGGCCGGTGCAACACCGAGCGCGCTAAGCGGTCAAGGCTCATTATTGGGCGCGATGGCGGTATTCGGTGCGGTGTTACCCGCCGCCCTGCTGCTGATCTTCGCCTGTGTCACGGGGAACGCCGGCAACCTGTTCCAGGGCACGCTGGTGCTCTCCACCCTGTGGCCGAGCCTGCCTAAGTGGCAGATCACCGTGGCGCTGGGGGTGCTCTCCACCCTCCTCGGCAGCCTGGATATCATGGCGTGGTTCATTCCCTTCCTGCTGTTCCTCGGCATCGCCACCCCTCCGGTCGCCGGGATCTATATCGCAGACTTCTTCCTCTACCGCCAAAACGGCTACCAGGAGACGGTGCTTAGCCAGGAGCCTGCCGTTAAGTTGCTGACCTTCGCCGCCTGGATCCTCGGCGCCATCGTCGGCTTCCTCACGGTGAAGGGGGTCTTCACCCTGACGACCATTCCCTCGCTCGACTCCATTTTAGTGGCCTGTGTCGCCTATGCGTTGCTCAGTCGAGTCAACCAACGGCGTTAATTCCCGCGTATAATAGGCGCTATCACGGCTGAACCCATACCGGGTTCAGCCGCTCTTTGCCGACAGGGAAGCCCTATGTTCATCTCCGACGAAACCCTACGTATCATTCAGTTAGTCGCCCGCCATCAAAGCATCACCAGCGCGGCCGAGCAGTTGAATAAGGTGCCATCGGCCATCAGCTATACCATCAAAAAGAGTGAAGAGGCGCTCGGTGCGACGCTATTCCTGCGCAAGGGGCGCTATATCGAACTCACCCCGGCCGGGCGTTACTTTATTGAACATAGCCGCACCATCATCGGCGACATGGAGGCGTTGCGACGCAACACCGTGCTGATCCACGACGGCGTGGAGCGGGAGATCGCCATCGCGGTCAACAATATTATTCCCAATACCGTGCTAGTGACGTTTATCCGCGATTTCGAACAACAATTTCCCACCACCACCCTCACGGTCAATCTTGAGGTGTACAACGGCTGTTGGGACGCCCTCTACAGCCGCCGTGCCGATCTGGTCATCGGCGCCCCTCACGCCGTGCCCAGTAGTGAGGGCATCATCAGCGAGGCGTGAGGGCAAATGGAGTGGGATTTCGTGGTCAGCCCGCTCCACCCGCTGGCCGCCGCGCGCCATCCGCTGGAGAACGCCGAGCTCCGCCACCATACGGCGGTCTGTATCCGCGATACGGCGATCAATTTTCCTCCGTTACAGGCCTGGCTGCTTGAAGGACAAAAGCCGCTGTTCGTCCCGGATTTTACTACCGCCATCGCGCTGATCGAACAGAATGTCGGCATCGGCTATATTCCCCACCATCTGGCGCTGCCATTACTGAATAGCGGCCGCATCCTGAAAAAACCGATGCGGGAGCACAAGCACGCCACCAAACTCTTTCTGGCGGCGCGCTCCGATGGTATGGGCAAGGTGGGTAACTGGTGTATGGATTATCTACAACATCCCAGCATCATCGCTCGCCTAAGCGGTGGTAGTTAAGATCGCGCGCCGAGGTTCCGCCAGCCCCATACCATCAACACCAAGTAGAGCAGCGATAAAAAGAAAAAACTCAACGATAAGCTCAGACGTTCAATACAGATAGCCTGTAACCATGGAATCACCGCGCCGCCAATGCCCGCCATGACCATGGCGGCAGCGGCAAGATGCGCGATTGCCGGATACTTATCGATGGTATGACCAAAGATGATCGGATAGAGAATTGCATTTCCAGCCCCCGTCAAAATGAGCAACCAGCCACCGATGTCATTATTCAAGATAGCGGCTAATGCCACTGCTACAGCGCAACCCAATGTTGCCGCGCTAAAAGCCATGCCATGATTAACGCTTTTCGCCATATAGCCATAGCCCAAACGTCCTAGCAACGCGCCTCCCCAATAGAAGGAGACCAAGGACATGGCAAAGGCCATACTCTAGCCGCTATTGACCATGAAATATTTCACCAGGCTGGTCGCCAATGCGACCTCGACACCCACATAGATAAAAATCGCCGCAACACTATACAACACTGGGCGATGGCGCCTTAATTCGCTCCCTAGCGAAAGTGAGGTCTGCGAACATGCGACATCGGGCAGTCGGAACCAGATAATCGCGCCGCTCAAGAGTAACGAGAGTAACGCGATCGCTAACCATAACAGACTGATCGGCTGTTCCCGAGCCACGGCATCGAAAGGCGCCAAACGTAGCGACAGCGCCACCACCAGCGGTGCCAGCGTCGTGCCCAACGAGTTAACCGCAGAGGCAAGACATAAGTTCGAGATCCGTCGCTGTGGTGCACTCAACAATGCCAAATACGGATTCGCCACAACCTGCATCGCCGCCACACCCGTCGCCACGATAAACATCGCCATCAATGCCGCCAGAAAAGCGTCTCGCCATAGTGCCAACGCTAAGAGCAGACTTCCGACAGCGGTACCACACAATGCCAGTAAGAGCATGCGACGATATCCCCACCACGCGATCGCTCGGGAGCACGGCAGACAGGCCAGGAATGGCGCCAAATAGAAGACTACCGTAATCCAAATAGATTGCTGCCAAGAGAGTGCGAAGTATTGATAGAAGAAAATTATCAATACACTGGTAAACGCTGTAATATTTCCCCATAAGAAAAACACCATCCCTAAGATCGAAAAATTTTTATTCATTTCTTGTCGTTCTCTATCAGAATTGTTATTAATTGAACAATGGAGTGAATCAACGGGAAGTGACAGATGGAATTGGAGAATGTGTTTCGTAACATTAAGTTAAGCAAGACCGAGATCACGGTATTACGCTTCATCCAAAACGATCCTGAGCAATGCCTGAGGGTTGGCATACGGCGGGTCGCCGAACTTTGCTATAGTAACCCCTCATCATTGGTCAGGCTGGCAAAAAAATTAAATTTTAGCGGCTGGTTGGAGTTGGTTTATTTTATTAAGTTCAATATCACATTGCCTAAACTAGATATCACCAATGATATTAACTTTATGAATATCCAACCCTCCGCTAACCTCCCCCTACTATTAGAACGCTTACATCATGATCGTATCCTGATTCACGGCAGTGGGTTCTCACAGCTGATCGCACAGTATATTTACAATAAGCTCCTGGTGATTGGCGCAAATGCTAGTCTCGCCTTATGGCCAGACTATGAAATTTTAGAGCAAAAAAATTCAGTAAAATTTGACTCTATCTGGTTGGTCTCCAAGTCTGGACGAAGTACTTCGGCACTAAACTGGGTCAAAGCCTTACAGGGTAAAGATATTGCATTAATCTGTTTTAGTGGCGATCACCAAAGTCCACTGGCACAAGCTGCTGACACTTCTATCATTATTCATGACCCACAAAAATTTGACGACGATATCTATTGGAGCAACCCCTTCTTCGGCTACTGTATCTTAGGGTTCGAACATCTCCTCAAACTGTGGTTTCGGCAGCACCCCAACGGGGCGCCGTCGAATAATGACGCCCCCACCTCTATCATCGCCAAGTACTAAATGACTCTTCGCTCAGATAAGCGTCAACCAATCGCTTCGCCAGTGACCACGATCCAATCAATGGATGAGCCATTAATGCCTGGATGGCTAAGCTACGGTCCTGAGCCAAGATCGCTGCAACAGCCAGACGCTCGTACTCCTTAACACAGCGAATCATATTTTTCTGCGCCTCGGGAACATGGCTTGGAGTGACCGGTTTCAATCCCTCTTTACTGAGGTCGCAACTAATTTCGATAACATCATCAGGATGTAGAAAATCCAATGTTTGGTGATTTTGTAACGAGACAACAATACGCTTAGTATCGCTACTGGTCACCGCCTCAAGAATATCTAAGGCCACGCCAGCATAGCCACCGCTATCCGCCTCGGCGATGAACTGTGATAACGTCAGTGCCGCTCGTGTGTTGCATTTTTCCTGCTGGGACTCACTTTGCATATAACTATTTTCACGCCGCAGATAATGGCGCATCCAGATGTCAAAAGCCACCTCCGGCTCTTTGTGCACATCAACACCAGAGAGCTCCTCACGCATCTCGTGATTAATTCGCGCAATCATTTCGCCGCGTGTCTCTCGTGCGTTTTTAATTGCCTGAAGCGCCTCCTCTCGATAGTAATAATAATATAAATACTCATTCAGCAACTGCTTATCACAGAGTTCCACCAACTCCTTGGAAAAATACTGCATCGTCGTCTTACGATAAAGCTCAGGATTACTAATCAGCTTATCCGTGACATCCTCGCCTCGCACCCTAAAATGGCGAAACCAGGAAAAATGATTCAGGCCATAACATTCGACACTTAAGTCAGATGCAGAGCAGGCAAGTATCCCCGGCAACTCTCTAATGAGTTCTGAGGGGGCATCACAAATACCATAAACCGGTCGTTTAAATCCTGATTTAATAATCGCTTCGGTTACTAACCCTGAAGGATTAGTAAAATTAAAGAGAATTGCATCAGGTGCAGAATGTTTTTCAATCAAGCGGCAATAGTCTAAAATAGCGGGGATTGAACGTAGCGCCATAGCAAAACCACCAGCACCAGTCGTCTCTTGCCCCAAAGTATTATGGGCTAATGCGATCCGCTCATCGCGCACCCGACTCTCATCTCCGCCGACTCGTAACGTAGTAATGATATAATTACTTCCCTGTAAGGCAGGGATTGCATCATCTGTCAGAGTAAAGTGAATATCCGGACGGATAGCATTAAAGACATAACGGGCAAGTTCACCGAAAGTACTGAGATTATCTTCAGAATTATCGAGAAACACCACCTCTTGTAAACCAATGCGATGAGCATTATATGCCAATGATTTCGCCAAAAATATGGAGCGAACACCGCCCCCGCCTAATACGGTTAATTTCATAACAACTCCCAATTAATTATTAGCTAGCCAGTTATCCACCCGGGTTCTTACCTGTCCAACGCGTACACCATAAATAACCTGAAGCTCATTCTGATTACGTACCACGCCATTTGCGCCCGTGCTTTTTAATAATGGCTCATCGATTTTTTCCGGATCATGCAACGTTACACGTAAGCGCGTAAAACAGTTGTCGACGGAGATAATATTTTCTTTACCACCCAACCCTCGAATAATCTCATCGGTTACGGCTCCCCCAGCTTGACTCTGTTTTTGATGATAGTCTGCCTTACTATATAACTTCACCTCACCCTCATCCTCACGACCAGGCGTTTTCAGTTTAAGGCGGATAACCAGCGTTCTAAAAATTACATAGTAGGCGGCAAATTGCCCGACACCTATCAGGATATACACCGGCCAACGCGTTAGTGAGACGGGTAGCGGCAAGTTATAAATCAAGAATTCAATCAGTCCGGAGGCTCCCCAAGGACGCACGCTCAACAAATCACACAGCGCCTGTGACGCTGCCGTCAGCGTCGCGTGAATCACCCACAACAGCGGTGAGACAAACAGGAAGGTAAACTCTATAGGCTCGGTTATCCCCGTCAGGATCGAGGTAATAATGGCCGGCAACAGGATCGCCTTAGCCATCTTTTTGCGCTCGGGATTAGCGGTATGATAGAAGGCTAACGCCGCACCAGATAAACCAAAGATGGTCGTCATCCCTTGCTGAGAGAAGCGTAATGCCGCATCCATCACCGGCGTCAAATCTGGATGGCGCATATAGGCTAAGAAGATAGCCTGTGTGCCAGAGACCGTCTGACCATCAACGTTTAGCGTACCGCCAATCTGAGTTAACTGAAAAGGAGACCAGACAAAATGGTGCAGCCCTGTAGGGATAAGAAACTTCTCAAAAAAGCCATAAACAAAGACGCCGATCACCCCCGCATTTTTCATAAAGCTGGTTAACGCGCTAATACCATGCGTCATGATCGGCCAAAACCAAGTTAAGGCTATGGCATAGAAAATAATCACCGGCGTCATCACAATCAACGTCAACTTCGCGCCACCATACATGGATAACGCTCCCGGCAACTCAATCGTCGAAACCTTGTTATGGACCCAAGCGATGGTACAACCCAGAATGATCCCTAAAAAGATCCCCATATCGACCACCACAAAACCTAACAGTTGTGTTTGCCCGGTACCATAATATTCACCATTGACTTTTTCAGCGACACCCTGGGTATGTTCCAACCATGAGTGATTCGCACCTAAGAACATAATGAAACACATCACGGCAACCAATGCCACCTCGGTTTTTTTATCTTTCGCTAGGCCGTAGCTGATGCCGACACAAAATAGTAAGCCTAAATTACCAAATAGAGGCCAGAAGGTATCGCCAAGTAGCTGTCCGACCTGATGTAGAAAACTACTTTCAGAAATAAGTGTAGGATTGGTTAGTACCGAACTTAACGCTAAAATCAGTCCGATCACCGGTAGAAATAAAACGGCTCCGATCATGGCCCTGGAGAATCTTTGCATATCCGCCAGAATATGCTGACGCATGGTTACAGACATGGTCACTCCTTATATTTATGAGACTGCTGGCATTTATCAAATAATTATTCCAACGATTTATTTATAGCAATGATGGTAGATGATAGAAACCCGTTGCAGGAAATAGGCACGAGTTAACTCAAAGTGAATACCTGTTTCTGATCTTAGTGCGATATACATCACAGATGAGCACACGCATTCACACCTCAGTATGCAAGCATGGGGCGCTGATTCGACATCACGGACAGGAAAAAGAGAACAATGGATCTCACCCGCGACATCGCTGAGACCAGGGCGGGATGTAAGAGAACACGTCAATCGACGGAGGGAGCATAACCCTACGCCGACAGACGGATATTAGGGTAGTGTGACCTCAGCGAGAGGAGCTCAAAAGCGGAGACGCTCGCTGATCCGCGCCCCCTGAATGATGAATATCCTCCGCGCCTGCCTACCTCACGATCTCGCCGGGATCAGGCGCCACGACAGCGCGGCCAACAGAAACAGGATCAGGCTGGCGATGATCAGTACCGTGCTATGCGCCGACAGAAAGGCCTCGCTGGCGATGTTGAGCACCGTCTCCCGATTATCCGGGCTCAGCTGTGCGGCCACCTGGATGGTCTCCCCCAGCGAGCTACCGAACTCGGTGGGAGCCATCTCGCCCAGACGCTCACGCAGATTGCCGACATAGAACAGCGACAGCAGGATCCCGAATAGGGTCACGCCGAGGCCGGTGCCCAACTCATAGGCCATCCCTTCGATCGCCCCCACCGCCGCCGCCTTATCCTTCGGCGCCGCCGCCAGGATGGTCGAGGTAGCCGACAGGAACGCCATCTCCAGGCCAACCCCCAGCAGGATCATCAACAGCGTCGACGTCACATAGGCTGCCGTCACATCGATCAACGCCAGGCTCAGCAGGGCCGCGCCCCCCACGACTAATCCGATACAGGCCGTGAGTTTAAAGCCGAGTCGGTTTAGCAGCATCACCACCAGGAAGGAGGAGAGGCCAAACGACAGAATAAAGGGGAACATGAAGAGGCCTGCCTGTAACGGCGAATAGCCATGAGTAAACTGCAACTCTTGCGCCATTAACAGCTCAAACCCCACCACCGCCACCATCGAAAATACCACCACCACGGTACTGGTCGACACCATCGGGTTGCCAAACAGGGAGAAGTCGATCAGCGGATGCTCACTCCGCAGGGAGAAGCGAATGAAGCCATACATCACCAATAGACCGATGAGCAACACCGCCAGGTTAAAAAACGTCAATGCCGCGAAGACATGCTTAAGACCGAAGACGATGGCGATGATCGCGCTAATGAATACCAGCGCCTGCAATAGATTGATGCTTTGCCGGTTATTTGTCTCTTGGCGTCGCAACAGATAGACGATCAAGGGGATAGAGAGCAGCACGATGGGAATATTGATCAAAAACACTAACGTCCAATCATAATGATTCAGGATATAACCGCCGACTAGCGGCCCCAATGCCGCGCCACCACCGCCGACAAAGGCCCACACGCCGATCGCCCTATTACGCTCGGCACTCTCGGTAAAGACATCGCGCAGACAGGCGAGCGTCGCCGGTAAGATCATAGAGGCCCCCAGCGCCAACAGCGCTCGGGAGGCAATCAGCATCTGCGCGCTCTGAGAGCGCGCCGCCGCCAACGACGCCAAGCCGAAGATCAGCACGCCGACCAGCATCAGCTTCTTATAACCGATGCGATCACCGAGGCTGCCCATCGGTAACAATAATCCCGCCATCAATAAGGCATAAATATCGATTACCCACAGCAGCTGATTACTGGTTAAATTCAGGCTACGGTTTAACGTCGGCACTGCGACATGCAAAATGGTCGCGTCCAGCGACACGGGCAAGTAGACTAAGATAATAACGAATAATACCGTTATCTTTTTTAACGTGAACATAAAAAATCTTTCCATCCCGAAGTGGTGCACCGATCGGCGCGTCGTTTATTCGACCTTAAAATAGTATTTAACAAACTCAGCAGAGTGCGTCTCCCAGACGATCGGCGTCCCTTTACGAATAATCCAGCTATCCCCTGGGTGATAAGTCTTACGCTCGCCCGTCGCGCTATTGGTTAGGGTCACACTCCCCTGCAACACGGTCGCTAACTCTGAGAAAGGAAATGTCATACTGAACTTATTCTGCTTCACGGCAAAATAACCCGCATCGACGCGACGCGCTGGATCATTAATAAGATATTTACCATAGATTTTCCCATCACCGTCAAGAAGGGTGGCCTGCAGCTGCGAGAGATCGCCCCAGTCATCCAGCTGCGCTAACGTCATATCGGAGCGCGCCTTATCCAAGATAGCGAGCGGTTCAGCAGACGTGGGAGCCGCATAGGCCTGACCCGTCAGCGAGAACAACGCCGTAGTCCACGCCAAAAATAATATTTTCATCGTTTAATTCCTTTAAATAATGACCGGGGTGACTCAGCACATCGGATACCGGCTATAGCGTGGCGACTCATCCGCGTGGCAGACAACTTGCAGTAGGATGACGTCGCTAACGGTATAGCCTCACGGAGATTAATTGCGTCCGTTACGCGTCACGATACAGTGGATAGTCGACATACCCTTTGTGTCCACCGCCATATAAGGTCGTAGCGTCCAATGTATTCAGTGGGAGATCCTCCGCTAAGCGGCGCGGTAAATCCGGATTCGCGATAAAGGGTCGACCAAAACCGAATATATCGCCGACAGCGCTGGCTAACATTTGCCGTGCCTTGTCCGCCGTATACAGACCGCTATACATAATCGGTACCGAGAACGCCTTCCTCAATGCGCGGCGAAACGTTAATGGTAGCCCCTCGCTACCTTGCCAATCGGGCTCGGCGATAGAGAGATAACCGATACGTAAATCCTGCAAAAGTTGCGCGGCGGCGATATAGGTTGCCTGGGGATCGGCTTCCACCAACCCCAAATAGACGCGCTCCTCATCCGTCGAACTGAATAGCGGCGAAAAGCGCACCCCGATACGCTGGCTGTCATAGACCTCACTCACCGCCTGCACGATCTCCCGCAAGAAACGTAGGCGATTGTTCAGCGAGCCGCCATACTCATCGCGACGCTGGTTTGTGTGCTCCGAGATAAACTGATTGATTAAATAGCCATTAGCGGCATGTATCTCAACGCCATCAAACCCCGCCTGTTTGGCATTGATCGCGGCCTGCTTATACAGCGTAACCAACGCCTTCACCTCGGCAGTAGAAAGTTCGCGTGGTTCCGAGGGCGGTACCAGTTTTCCTTCACCTGGCGCCGTTTCAATAAAGACCCGCACCGACGTAGCGGACAATGCCGAGGGCGCAACGGGCGGCTGACCATCCGGTTGTAACGCGACATGCGAGACACGCCCCACGTGCCACAACTGGCAAAAGATCAGCCCACCCTGTTGATGCACACGCTCCGTCACCTGACGCCAACCGGCGATCTGCGCAGCACTATGGATCCCCGGCGTCCAGGCATATCCTTGACCACGAGGCTCGATCTGTGTGCCTTCGGTAATCATCAACCCGGCACCGACACGCTGTTGATAATATTCCACCATCAGAGCACCAGGAATATTGCCGGGTTGCTCACTGCGACAGCGTGTTAAGGGCGGTAGCACGATCCGATTCTTTAAATCCAGATCACCTAAGCGTAGTGGAGAAAAAAGGGTATCATTCTGCATAAATTAAATTAATCCAATTAAATAGTAAAAAACACGCTGACACTACGGAGATAAAATATAGGCCGAGATGTGCCGCTCCAGCGCCTGCTCGGCTTGTTCGATAAGGGCATGATAATGGCCGGGCAAATCAACCACCTCTTCAGCGATGGTGTTATACAGAAACAGCACCTCCGACGCCTTTACGCCATTAAAACTGGCGACATTGGCATTAAGATGTTGTGCCATATGTTGGTCATTAGCTCGCTTAATAAATCCCCTCTCGGTCTCCCCGACTAAGGCAACCCAGAGGATTTTTTTCGCCGGCGGTGAACTCCCGGCACCATAGGTGATGCCATGATTCCAGACCCGATCGATATATCCCTTTAATATTGCCGGCATGGCGTACCACCAGACGGGAAAGATGATAATCATTAAATCATTAGGGGATAACTCGCTGGCTAATTGCTGCACCTGGGGTGAATAGATCTTGCCTGGATTATGCCAATCGGGCTCATCCGCCTCGCCTAGTCGGGGATCAAACCCTACACGATATAAATCTGTCTCCCGCACGCTCATGTCATAGGCACTCGCCCGATCTTTTACGCGCGCGGCGATCTGCGCGGTCAAACTATCGGCACGTGGATTAGCCCAAATCATATGGATCTTTTTCATCTTGTTCCCTCTGATTCCTGGATTCATTATTCAACGGAAGGTCGCCGCGAGATGTCCCTCATACAGATAATACTCCTCGACTTCATCTTCATCCCGCCAATAGAACGTCTCACTCGCGATCTTGTGCAGTCCCTTCTTCTCGTAAAATTGATAATTCGACGAGCTATCCGTAAAGACAAAAAAGGTATCGATACCTTGTGCCTGTAGATAGGTAATAAATTGATGGTACAAACGGTTCCCGAGTCCTAAGCCGCGGAACTGGGCATCGATGGCAAAGAAATTCAATGACGCATGATAGTGACGATGTGTACGCTGCAATAACCGCTGATTGACGCGTAACGTATCAATATATTGCGCAAACACCTCACTTTTACCATTACGAGCGATCAACGCCGACATCGCCGTCAATCGCTTATAGCTAAATTGACTCTCATAGAGAAAGTCGGGCGATTGGCCGACGGTAATAATGCCGATGATCTGCTGCGCGCAGCGCGCCACATAAATTTTTTGCGATGAGAGAATAATGTCATTTAAAAAATACTCGGCCATCGGCGAGACCTGATCATCCTCCAGCCAATCGTCATACTCCCATGTTTTAATAATCAACGTGGTCAGTTGGGCATAAGCGTCGCCATCGATCTGCGAGAGTTCGGCTATCTCAATAGAATTCATCACCGTAGCATTTCCTTATTATTAGGTTGTCCCTCGTCCAGCGCATCGTTTTCGCCGCGCGAGCACTCAGGTGGCGTGTCTCAGTCAGCGTCACGCGAGTAATGTGGGCACTATACACACGATTGAGCGGTTGCTCAATATTAAAAATGAGCAGTCGCTCAATTTGTGCATAATGATTTAATTCAAATAAAATCAATGCATTATATGATTTCCGTGAAAATATCTTGAGGAATATCAGCAGGAAAGGCTCAACAGATTCCATCTCGGCATGCTCCCGCCACCCTACAGCGCGGCCCGCGGCTACAGGCGTGTCAACGTGGGTGCAACGATGCGAGTCACAATGAATGAGTGGTATAGCGCGGTACAGTATTTTGCGCTGACGATGCCCCGCCGGCGGCGTCGACTGCGATCGATCCAATCTGGCCGTCATCGCCACGATGATTCACTGGGGGTGGCCCTAAGAGGAGAGGCATGCGAATGGGCCGCAGCGGCTCGATGGTGGTATGCGAGATCCCGTTGACCAGATGGCGATCCCCCGACTATCAACACCACCCGCAACCACACCACCCGGCCGCCACAGGCCGAAGATCGCCAGGTTGCAACGGCAAGTCGCGGGGCATCATCAACGGTGTTGTCCGTGAGGTCGTCGCTCAGTCAGATCTCGACGCGCAAGAGGAAAGCGGGACAGGAGATGCCATCGCGCTCGCGATCATGGCGCGCGGAGAGAAAAGGCTCATGGCGCGAGCCCCTCTCCACATAGACGCGCCATGCTATCCTCGCCTGCTCTTCCCGCCCGTGCGGCGGGTCGAACGGCACATGGGCCTTTCAGCCCTGACGCGCCTTAAAGCGAGGGTTGCTCTTACAGATGACATACAGCTTGCCGTGGCGACGCACAATACGGCAATCGGGGTGGCGCTGTTTCGCCCTCTTTAACGAAGCCAAGACCTTCATCCGCGCGTCCCCCCGGTCAGTGCGCCGAAACGGCGGGTAAAGCGGGCGACCTGTCCATCCTGACTCACCTGTTTCTGCTTCCCGGTATAGAAGCTGTGCGAGGCGCTGGAGACATCCAGGGTCACATAAGGATAGTCGCGACCATCATGCCAACGATAGCTACGCTGAGTGGCAATGGTGGAGCCTAGCAGGAAGAATGCATCGGCCGCGATGTCGTGGAACAACACCGGACGATACGCCGGGTGGATACCTTTTTTCATCTCAACTCCATTTTGTTATGTTATAACATATGATTTTTGCAGTGTAATGGAAGTCACCACGGATTAGCAAGCCCGGATATCACGCCCGATCACAGCGCGGCCCAAGTCATCGGAGGGAGAAGGCGTCCTATCAAGGCGCACTGCCTGGCGTCGCAGGGACACGCCAACCCACCATGGCGCACTGCGAGATCCCTAACGCCGCACAATGTTAAATAATTTTCATTTACACTGTTACCGATATTGATTAGCGTTATCAACAAAGAGCCCGCTCACGGTATTATCGTCAATGAAAACTCACTACGCCTCATCGTTGCCCCTCGACACGCGCCAGGGAGACGTTGCCGCCGCATCAGCGCATGATGCCTTGGCAACGCTGCCGGTGGACCACAGCCACACCATGCAAAGCGCCTACCGCCGACAGCTACGACGACGCTTGGCACTGCTCGCCATCTTGTTGGCGGCCATCGTCGCCTCGCTGCTACTGGACTTCGCCCTCGGCCCCTCTGGCCTCTCCCCGGCTACGCTATGGCACACGCTCTGGCACCCCGACGCCGCCGATCCCGCGACGCGGGTCATCGTCTGGGATATCCGTTTACCCTATGCACTGATGGCTTTGATGGTCGGCATGGTGCTGGGGTTGGCGGGCGCCGAGATGCAGACCATCCTGAATAACCCGCTGGCCAGCCCCTTCACCCTGGGCGTCTCTTCCGCCGCCGCCCTCGGCGCCGCCCTGGCCATCGTGTTGGGGCTATCGCTGCCCGGATTGGATGCACAGTGGGCGATCTCCGCCAATGCTTTCCTCTGCGCCCTACTGGCCACCCTGTTGCTGTATGTCGTCAGCCGCTGGAGTGGCGTCGCCACCTCCGGCGTCGTCCTGTTCGGCATCGCATTGGTCTTCACCTTCAACGCCCTGGTCGCCATGCTGCAATTCATCGCCAGCGAAGATACCCTGCAAGGGCTGGTGTTTTGGACCATGGGCAGTTTGGCGCGGACCTCCTGGACAAAGTTAGCGTTATTGAGTGCCGCCTTACTGCTCTTGCTTCCCTTCTCCCTACGTAGCGCCTGGCAACTCACCGCGCTACGCCTCGGGGAGGAGCGCGCGAGCAGCTTTGGCATCGACGTCCGCCGGCTGCGCCTGACCACCCTGCTACGCGTCAGCACCCTCTCGGCGCTGGCGGTCGCTTTCGTCGGGCCGATCGGCTTCATTGGTTTGGTGGCGCCGCACATCGCGCGCCTCCTATTCGGCGAAGATCATCGCTTTTACCTGCCCGCCAGCGCCCTCTGCGGAGCATTGGTACTCTCCTTGGCCTCCGTCGCCGCCAAAAATCTGTTCTCCGGCGTCGTGCTACCCGTAGGCATCGTCACCGCGCTGGTCGGCGTCCCCTTCTTCCTCAGCATCATCTTTCGTCATCGGGGGCGTGTATAATGCAGGGTCTACAGATCGATGCCTTGAGCGCTGGCTATGGTGCGCGTACGGTCATTGAACGCCTCAGCGTAGAACAGCTGGCGCGTGGACAAATCTGCGCCTTACTCGGCCCCAACGGCTGCGGAAAATCGACGCTGTTGCGCGCGCTGGCCGGGCTACACCCGGCGCGCGGTAGCCTGCGGCTCAATGGCCAACAGTTAGTGGGCCTGACACCGGCGCACCGTAGCCGCCAGGTGGTCTATTTGCCGCAGTCGCTGCCCGATGGCGTACGCCTGAGTGTGCTGGAGTCAGTCTTGGTGGCACAGCGCGCCGCCGGTGAGGCGCGCGCCGACCCGCAGGCTGTCTTGGCGCTACTGACTCGCCTCGGGATCGACCATCTGGCGCTACATCATCTCGATGCCCTCTCCGGCGGGCAAAAACAGCTGGTTGGACTGGCACAATCGCTGATCCGTCGCCCCGCGTTACTGTTGCTGGATGAGCCGCTCAGCGCCTTGGATCTCAACTACCAGTTCCATGTGATGACGCTGCTGCGCGAGGAGACTCAACGACGTAACATCGTGACCCTCGTCGTGTTGCACGATCTCAACATCGCATTGCGCCACGCCGATCACGCCTTGTTACTCGCGCGCGGGCGGTATATCGCCGACGGGCCACCGCAGTCGGTGATCACCCCGGCGCATCTGGCCCAGGTCTATGGTGTCCAGGCTCGCGTCGAGTCCTGCTCCTCAGGGCATCCCCAACTGATAATCGATGGACTCAGCACGCCGCCGCTACGCTAGCCCTCCGACTCGCTGCGCCACGCCTGCGCGCCGCAGCGAGTCCTATCGCCCTCTTAACGCTTAGCACGCGTCATATCCGCCCTTGCCACCACGGCGCCATGTCCCCCTATCCTTAGATCTGCACATCACCATGTCTCAATGCATCCACGCATCCACGCATCCACGCATCCACGCATCCACGCATCCACGCATCCACGCATCCACGCATCCACGCATCCACGCATCCACGCATCCACGCATCCACGCATCCACGCATCAAAAAATAACCTTCACAAACATAATGTTATATTTTTTTATGGCGAACGCCGCGTCCCCTCTGGCTTCGCCCCATTCTGAAACAATTTGCAACATTTATTCGTTTTCTCACCCCAACCATTCTCGCTAACATCAACAAAATGAGAATCATTACTATTATCATTAATAATTATGTTAGAATTATCACTCTCTGCTAAGTTAGCTCGCCAGCCGGTATTTGGCATTCTCAACTCACTGCTGCATCCGATGCTGGTTGAGATGATCGCCTGCGCCGGCTACGACTTTGTCATCCTCGACATGGAGCACCTGGCTCACGACGAAACGCGACTACAGCACTGCATCCAGCTTGCTCAGAACCAGGGCTGCGCACCGCTGGTACGCGTCCCTGACGCCACGGCCAAGCGTATCGGTCGGGTGTTAGATCTCGGCGCCCACGGCATCGTACTCCCCCAGGTCGAATCCATCGAACAGGTACGCACGGCACGCGATGCCATGCGCTTCCCACCACTCGGACGACGCGGTATCACCGGTGGCAGCGTCACCGGCTTCGGTAGCCGTCCGCTGGACGACTATCTACACCAGGCCAATCAAGGGTTGGTTCTCATCCCGATGATCGAGTCGCCTGCCGGGCTGGCCCTACTCGATGAGCTACTGGCGCTCGAGGGCGTCAGCATGATCCTCGAGGGCGCGCTAGACCTCGCGCTCAGTCTGGGGTTAGGTGCCCAGCCGACTCATCCGCTGGTAACCCGCCAACTGCGCCGATTGGCCCGCCGCTGCCGCGCCGCCGGCATACCCTTCTGTGCCAATCCGCGCAACGAGCAACAGCAAGCCTACTGGCAACGCGCCGGCATCAGCGCCTGGCTATGCGGCGAGGACCGTGGCCTGCTGTTCCGCACATTACGCCAACGGCGCGACACGCTCTGTGCCGCGACATCCCGCGGCACCTCTCGCGCCGCCCTCACCCTGTAACACGGATACTGCCTATGTCTCACTCTGCACCTCTGGTCATCGTCAGCCATGTCGTGAATGCCGCACTCATCGATGGCTTTATTCCTGCGGCTCAGCGGCTGGGATTACCCATACTGCTACTCACCGATCGCGCCGCCGAACACCGCGCCCGACTCGACAGCAATATCGATCTGACGGCATGCGACGTCTTTAATCCGCTCGCCATCCTAGAGACCCTGACGGCGTTGGGAGTCACGCCTTGCGGTCTATTCAGCAACAGTGACCATCTCCAGAGCGCTTGCGCCATCGCCGCGGCCGCCCTCGAACTACCGGGCAAGCCATGGCCGATTTGCTACGCCGCCAAAGAGAAGTGGCGCATGCGCCAGCGGCTGGCGCACCTAGGACTCCCCTCCGTCTGGTCGTTGCCATTGTTGCCCGATACGCCCATCGACCCCGACTGGCCGTGGCCCTTAGTGCTGAAGCCCAGCCAAGGCGTGGCCTCGCTGCACGTCACTCGGGTAGAGAACCCCGCGCAATTAGCCGCGGCGCGCGACGCCTTCCCGCCCGGCAGTACGATTCTGTTAGAGCAGTATCTTCCAGGCCCCCTGTTTACTCTCGAGACACTAGGCGACGGTGAGCGGCTGATCGCCATCGGTGGCTTTGACGTCACCCTCGGTGCTGCCCCCTATTTCATCGAAACCCAGGCGCACTGGCCAGGGGAGCAGAGTCAACGCTGGCAAGCTCAAGCGCTGGCACAACTGCAACGCTTCGGCGTCGGGCTCGGTGTATGCCACAGCGAATTCATCGTCGGTCCACACGGCCCCGTGTTGGTTGAGATCAACTATCGCAGCATCGGCGATGGAAGAGAGTTTCTCTTGGATCGCCTACTGCCCTCAGGCTGGTTCGCCCCTATTCTGCGCCTCCATCTCGGCCAGGCATTACCCGAGATCGAGCTGCCTGCGACGGTGGCGCTAATCCACTATCTGGTCGCCGAGCGCGCTGGCATCCTGCGTCGTCCACCGGCACCGCACTGTCCGCCCGGCGTCAGCTATCAAGCGCTGCGTCGCCGTGGCGAGCGCATCCAACAGACCCACTCCAACAAAGACTATCTGGGCGTGCTCTACCTGCAAGCGGCGGATCGACCGCAGCTACAAGCGCTGAGTGAGCAGGCCCTGCCCTCACTAACCTGGGAGATCGCGCAATGAATCAACGCCACTATATTACGCAGCGCATCATCGACGCCTGCCTTCGCGAGGATGTCGCCGGCCTCGTGAGCCAGGCGACGCTGCGCCAAGAGGGGGATATCCACTGGCTGTACGCCACGCACCTCTCCGTCCCACTGCGCCTGGCTGTGCTCCCGCATGACTATATGCAATCCTGGCGCGCCGCCGCCCCCCACTGGCAGGAGCGGCACGCCGGGGAGTGGCGTGACTGTTCAGGTTACGAGGCATGGCTGACACGCCTGACACCGGCGGACGATCCCGAGGCGCGCCAGCTGTATGCCGCCTACCGTGCCGAGGCTGACGCCGCCTGTCAGCAGGGTGAACTCTGCCGCGCCATCTTCACCGAACAGGCCGCCGCCTTAACGCCCGATCTGGCGCGCTGTAGCTGGGGCGAGCGTCTACGCCATGCCGATCGCATGGCCAGCTTCCTCGACCACCCCTATTACCCCACCGCCCGCGCCAAGTTCGGCTTCAACGCCGAGCAATTACGTGCCTACGCCCCTGAGTTTGCCCCCAGCTTCGCCCTGCGTTGGCTGGCCGTCCCCCGCGCAGCCGTGACCCTTTGCGACGATCAGCCGCTGCCAACCTGGTGGCCGCAACCGGCACAGGTTGGGCTGGATCCTCGTCTCGTCGCCCACCATATCCTGCTGCCGGTACATCCACTGACCTGGCCACAGCTCGACGCGCTACCGCCCGGCAGCCTGGCGGCGCCCGCGGCGTATCTCACGGTCTATCCCACGCTATCGGTCCGCACCGTCCAGCTCGCCGACGACCCCACTTGCCATATCAAGGTTCCCTTGGCGATGCGCACCTTAGGGCAGAAAAATCTACGTCTCATCAAGCCATCGACGCTGTATGACGGGCAATGGTTCGCCGACCTTCTGCCACGGCTGGCGCGACGCGATCCGTTACTGTGCGGACGTCTACGCCACGTCGACGAAAGCGTTGGCGCTCACGTCGGCGACAATAGGCTACTGGCCTTCCTACTGCGCCGCTACCCGGCGCCTCGCGCCGACGAAACGCTGGCACCGGTGGCAGCCCTCGGCAGCCGGCTACCCGATGGACGCAGCTACCTGCGCTTCGTGCTCGCTCAACCCGGCATGCCCTCACTCACCGCATGGTGGCAGGAATACTGTTCGCTAATGGCCGAGGTCCACCTGACCCTCTGGCTACGTTACGGCATCGCGCTAGAGTCCAATCAACAAAACGCCATGCTCAGCCTGGTTCCCGGTCAGCCACTGACGCTGATGATGAAAGACAACGACGCCGCCCGCCTATGGCCGCCCCGTTTTCGAGCCGCCTGCCCCGATCTGGCCGAACGCCTCGTTCTGCTGCGCGACGAACGTATCTGCGTGGATGACGAGCAGGCGCTGGCGCAGATGTTCATTACCATCACCTTACAACTCGATCTGGCGGCCGTGCTGGAAAGCCTCGCCGCCGCCGGTGAACTGGAGCGTTCCGCCGCCTATCGAACACTGCGTCAAGCCCTGGCACAAACCCTGGAGAAGCTGGCGAGTCAGGGCGTCGAGACCGCTTTTGCGCGCCACGTGCTGTTCGACGATCCCCGTCAGCCGGTGAAGTATCTCCTACAAAGCGGCAGCCTGCTCAGTAAGCGCGCCTCGGGGGCGGCGGACATCAATAAGTTTTATGGCCACAGCGGCCCGAACTTCCTGCGTAGCGAGACGGCGTAGCATGGTACCGATCCTGCCTATCGTTCTGGCTTGCCATTTTCTCGCGGCGTTCACCGTCCTCGGCGTACCGCTGTTTCTGCCAGCCCTACTGCGCGGTTTCCACATTGCGCCCGCCAGTCCCTGGATCGGCCTGCTCTACACGCTACCGACGGTCGTCATGGCGCTGAGCGCACCGTTCTGGGGGCGCTTCGCCGATCGCTATGGTTGCCGCCTGTCGTTACAACGAGCGCTGCTGGGGCTAACGCTGGCCTTCATCCTGGCTGGCGCCGCGCCCTCATTGCCTTGGCTGATCATGGCCTTACTCCTGCAAGGTTTGGCCGGTGGGACCTTGGCCGCCGCCAATGGCTACCTGTACCGTCACTATCCGGGTGAAGCGTTGGCGCACGCGCTCAACTGGACACAGTTCT
This sequence comes from Edwardsiella tarda ATCC 15947 = NBRC 105688, assembly GCF_003113495.2. NCBI lineage: Bacteria > Pseudomonadati > Pseudomonadota > Gammaproteobacteria > Enterobacterales > Hafniaceae > Edwardsiella > Edwardsiella tarda. The sequence continues at coordinate 1,521,081 of NZ_CP084506.1, read as the reverse complement.
CTGCTCGACTGGCCCTGCTAAGCGCCCCACCACTCCTCGGATTGGCGCTGGGGCAAGACGGGATACACGCGGCGCAAACGCTCTGGCTATGGCTCGCGCTGTTGCCGCTGGCTGGCTTGTTGCTCAGCCTGGGATTACCGGACGATCAGCGCGTGCACCACGCGACACCGAGCGCGCTCCCCAAGCGACGCAGGCGCGCATCCCCCTCTTCCGCGCCGACGGATTACGGCATCCTGCTCACGTTACAATTTCTGTTCAGCTTCGCCATGGTCACCACCTTTCCCTATTTCTTGCCCTACGCCCAGGGCTGGGTCAGGCAACCGGCGCTGATCGGCGTGCTCTATAGCTGGCCTCATCTGCTGTATCTGTTATTGCTCCCCATGGTGCAACGGACGCGCGCGACGCGGCGCCCGCTCGCCTGGGGACTGGGCATGTTGGCACTGTCCGCCCTATGGCAAGGTCACCTCAGCACCATCGCCGCGTTACTGGCTGCCCGTACCCTCTTCGGACTGGGAATGCTGATGACCTATATCGGCCTCAATCGCCACATCGCCACGCGTCTGCGTGACCACGATGCCGCCTACCGTCTGGCGCAATTGGACGCCAGCGCCAAATGGGCCGGCGTCGCGGCAGGCCTGTGTGCTGCCGGCTTAAGCGCCCGCTTCTCGCCGGCCGCCCCGTTTATCGCCTCTGCCGCCGCGGCCCTGGCCGCGCTGGCGCTCTGCCTGCTTTTCCCCTTTAAGGAGCCTTGCCATGACTACCGATGCCCTGACGCCTAACCCTGTCGCCAGCGAGCAGCGCGAGCCTTACACGGCGGCCTGCCACGCCACTTTTACCGCCCTGCTCAATTGCTATATCCGCGAATTCGCCCTCGGCGACGACGGCGTACATCTGTGCCCACGTGGCGACATCCCCCAGGCGTTGAGTTCTCCCTTAATAGAGGGCGAGCCCATACGCCTGACGCTTCCCGCGAGCGCCTGCCTCTTGGCCGTCAAGGCGCGACGCTGGAGCCTGCTGGGACGTGGTGACTTCGATCAGGTCCCCTTTGTGAAACGCTTTGGCCAAGCCTGGCGGCCGCTGACGCCAACACAGGCCTGCGCGCTACTACAACGCGAGATGGCCGCACGCCTTGGGGTGGATCATAACGCGGAGTTGGCCGAGCAGATCGCCAACAGTAGCGCCGTGACGGCGACCTTCCTGGCCGACGACTTCCGCCCGACGCCCGACTACATCGGCAGTGAGCAGAGCCTGATCTGGGGACATCCGCTGCACCCCAGTCCAAAGAGCCGCAGCGGCGTCGACCCACGCGCCCTGCTGGCCTGTTCCCCCGAGGTCGGCGCCCGCTTTCCGCTGTTCTGGTTTCGCATCGATCCCTGTCTGCTCAGCCAGCAAGGACACGACGACATCGGCGCGCTACTGTACGAATTGAGCGGTGCGCACAATCTGTACCCCTGCCATCCCTGGGAAGTCGAGCACATTATGCGCTCTCCGCTGTACCTCCGCGCCGTCCGCCAGGGGATGATCACCCCGCTCGGCGCACGCGGCACGGCGCTGCTACCGACCTCATCGGTGCGTACCCTGTTTCACCCCACCTTGCCGTGGTTCCTCAAGTGCTCGATCCATGTACGGCTGACCAACTGCGTGCGCAAGAACGCCTGGTACGAACTCGAGAGCGCCGTCACCCTAAGCGCCCTGCTCGACGACGCCTTCCGGTGGCTTGAGCGTGCGGTTCCCGGCCTGAGCATATTGCGCGAACCCAACGCGACGACCCTCGACTTCAGCCCCCTCGCCCAAGCGCACGAACAGGCGGCGGTATGCCACCTGCAAGAGTGTTTCGGCATCCTGTATCGCCAGGCTCTGCCCCCCAGCGTTCGGCAGAGCGACCAGGCGCACCTAGCCGGTACTCTCTTTGGCCTCGACCGCGACGGTGACAGCCCGCTGCGCCACCTTATCCGAGAACTGGCCGCCCTACGCGGTCTCGAGTACGCGGAGACGGCGCAACTCTGGCTGGATCGCTATCTGAGCCTGCTACTCCCCAGCGTCCTGTCGGCCTTCTTCGACCAGGGGATTGTCTTCGAGCCGCATCTACAAAATGTGTTGATCGGGCTGGAAGCGCACCTGCCCTGCCGCCTGTGGCTACGCGACCTGGAGGGAACCAAGCTCGATCGAAGCCAATGGGATGCCAGCCGCCTGGCCTCCCTGTCCGACGCGGCTCGCCAGTCGGTGTGGTATAGCCGCCATCAGGGTTGGCAACGCATCGCCTACTGCCTGTTCGTCAATCACCTCTCCGAGGCTCTATTCCGCTTGGCGGACGGCGATCGCTCGCTGGAGCAGCGCCTCTGGGATCGCCTGGCGCACCATCTGCAAGCCTGGCGCCATCAGCCGGAGATCGCCGCGCTACTGGCAGGCGCTCCGCTCCCCAGCAAAAACAACCTGCGGACGCGACTACTGCAACGTCGCGATCGGCAGTCCGACTACACCCCCTTAGCCCATCCGATGAGGAGCCGTCCATGACCCCCGCCGTACGACGTGAAATCCGTAAGCTGCAACAGCAACACAGCCCGTTTTGTGCTTATCTGTATGATCTCACGGCGTTGCGTGAACGCATCGCCGACATGAAACATCGGCTACCCATAGGCTGTGAGCTATTTTACGCCGCCAAGGCCAACGCCGAAGCGCCGATCCTACGCACCCTGGCACCATGGGTCGATGGCTTTGAGGCGGCCTCCGGGGGGGAGCTGGCCTGGCTCGCACAGCAGTCGCTGGACAGCAAATTACTGTTCGGCGGCCCCGGCAAATTGACCAGCGAATTGGCGTTAGCCTGTGAGCTGAAAGTCGACGCCTTGCATGTCGAGAGCCTCAGCGAGTTGCAGCGCCTGGCCATGCTGGCCGAGCAGCGGCGCCAGGTACTGCCCCTGTTATTACGGATGAATATCCCCTTACCCGGCGGGACAGATACCCCGCTGATGATGGCTGGCAGGCCGACGCCCTTCGGCCTGGACACCACCGATCTGGCCGCGGCGCTGCGGTTGATCGCCGACTGCCGCTGGCTGAGGCTACGCGGGTTCCACTTCCATCTACTCTCCCACCAACTCAGCGTCGACAACCATCTGGCATTGATCCAGCACTGCCTGACACAGGTCGGGCAGTGGTGCCGGCAATTTCAGTTATCGATCGAGATGGTCAATCTCGGCGGTGGTTTCGGCATCAACTACCGCGATCCGAGCCACCACTTCGACTGGGACGACTTCTGCCAACGCCTGCCCGCCGTCCGCCACGCCTGCCAGGCGACGTCCTGGCTGCTGCGCTTCGAGTGCGGACGCTACATCAGCGCCCCCTGTGGCTACTATGTTATGGAGGTATTGGACATCAAACGTAACTTGGGCGAGTGGTTCGCCATCGGCCATGGCGGCACTCACCACTTCCGCACCCCGGTGGCCCAGGGGCACGACCATCCATTCCAGGTGGTACGCCGCGAGACGCCCGCGCAAATCCGCGATCAACGCGTCACCCTCGTCGGCCAGCTATGCACGCCCAAGGATGTGCTCGCGCGTCGCCAACCCATATCCGCACTGGCTCCGGGTGACTGGCTAGTCTTCCCGTTGGCGGGGGCCTACGCCTGGAACATCTCTCATCGGCACTTCCTGATGCACGCCGCGCCGCACACGGTTTGGCTGGTATGAGACCCATGGCCACCATCCTGTCCCGATCACTATCTGCATGAGATCCGTTATGAAGCCCATGTCTTTCATGCCCTGGTTGCTCGCCCTGATGCTGGGGTGCGCCGTACCGGCACTACGCGCAGCCCCCCTGACGCTCACCGATCTGGCCGGACGTCAGGTCACCCTCAATGCGCCCGCACAGCGCGTGGTGCTAGGCGACAGCCGTCTGTTACTGGCGATGAGCCTGTTGCGCCCCAACGATCCGCTACGCGGCATCGTCGCCTGGGATGACTCACTGCGTCGACGCGCGCCGGACATGGCGCGCCGCTACGCCCAGCGTTACCCGCACCTGGCGCAGATCCCCGTGTTCGCCAACCCCTACCGCAGCGATCTCAGCGTCGAGTTTCTGCTGCCGCTGCGTCCCGATCTGGCCATCTTCGATCTCGGCCTACTGCCTCGGCTGCGGGAG